>JBKQMH010000183.1:0-5586 GCA_052146795.1 Verrucomicrobiia bacterium | reverse complement strand
GAAATCAATCACCGCGGATCGGAAATCCTGGTCATCACCACCGAATCTCCCCTGGGCCAGCAACTCATCGGAAAGAAAGCCGGCGACCGCTTCAAACTGCAAACCCGCGGCCCGTCCCAGGAATTCCGGGTGATATCCGTCAACTAGGATTGCGTGCCACCAGCGGCCCCTGATCCATTCCGTTCAAAACTTCACGGCAAGGACAATACTGTGTTCGTATTTGGACAGCGGCGACGATTTGTGCACTTCCTTCTTCGTGAGATTGAAGGCTTTGAACACATCCTCGTCCTCGACCACAATCACCGCATCGGCGCCATGGTCTTTGGCCTGGTTCGCCACATTGCGCATGCGGTGCTTTTCGCTGCCCAACCCCTCATCGAAGGCGCGGCTCATGACATCAAAGCCCGATTCCCGTTTGTCGTAGATGCGGCCAATCACCTTGAATCTCCTGTCCGGCAATCCAATGTAAATCGGCACCGAGTAGTCCTTGTTCACCTCGCCGCCTTTGCCCCTCGGCCAAGGCTGTGACCCGTCATAGGCTGAGAACGCGGTGTCCCCAACCTTGTCGTCGGAATCCTTGTCCTTGGCAGATGCGGCCATCCCTCCGGCCACACACAGTCCCAACGCGAGTGCCAATGCCCCGCGCAGGCGTTTCATAGTAGTTCCCCCTTTGATCAAGAAAAACTACGCGTTCTTGTTGCTTCCCGCAACATCGTTTTCCCATGGCCCGACATACACACCGGCGCTTCGGTCGCGCCTCACTGACTGCCCGTCACCAGTGGCGCGGGCGGCACAAAGGTGTGGGGCTCTATTTCCACCCAGGGCCGCAGATCCGCACCGTAATTGACCCCGATCGATACACCGACCTGGATTTCGTTGTTGGTAAGTCCAGGGGGCGGAAAATCAAACCCGCTAATTGATATGGCGAACGTATTCTTCGCGATGTTGAACTGTGCCGAAGCGTTCACCTTGCTCGATGTCGATGTGGCGACCTGCCCCTTCGCACTCACCGAGCCATCGCGCCACTTCCAGCCCTTCAGGTCCGGTGTAATGGACACGGAAAGCGGATTCGATGGGTCGCCCAAGTTTAACTCGATCACATCGTTGCTGCTGAAGGTCTGGTCGGATTGGCTGTTGAACGCAAACGTGCCGGTCACACTGATGTGGCTGCCGTTCGTCTTGATGGAATCCACAATCGATCCCTTCAGCGGCACAATGGTCATGGTCGGCGTCGCGCTCCGGGGCAGAACATTTAGCACGAACTCTTGCGTGTCAGTCGACTGATTAACGGCGGTCACGCCGAAAATCAGGTTGACCGTCCCCGTGACTGTCACGTCAGGATAGACCCATACCCGGCCCGGGAGTTTCTCCCGGCTGAAGCTCACATTCGTCGGGAAAAGCCCGGTGGCTAGATCCTGAACCGTGAAGAACGTCGCATTGGTGTCGATATCCGTAGACGTGAGCATGAACGACGTTCCCATATCTTGAGTAACGGTGGCACCGGCGGGAATCGGCCCCAAAAATGGCGGTGAGACGGTGGCGTCTTTGACCACATTGACCTGAAAAGTCTCCGTGGCGACCTGATTCTCGGCGTTCGTCGCGCTCACCGTCACGGTCACTGCACCGAGAAACTTCGGCGCCGCCGTCAACCGCAACACCGCATCCTGCGAATTGGTAATCACGGTCACCGAATTCATGACCACGTTCGACAACGGCGCGCTAATCTCACTCGAATTATTCGGATTTGGACCGACCGGCGTCGACATAATCTTCGCCAGCACATCGAACCCGCTCGTCAACTGCCCGAAAATGGGTTGCAAGAAGTTCAAGGACTCGGGCGATGTGTTCGTCGGATTGTTGACCGAAAGATCCACATCCGTAATGAAAAACTGCGAGTCGTTGGAGTCATGGGTCGTCGGTGCCTGATTGGCCATGCCCAGTTGGCCGAACCCGTCATAGGTCAACGTCTTGACGTACTCATCATCGAAGGTCACCCCCGATTCGTAGTTGGCATTGGTTGTCGCTCCGCCCCCCTGTGCCACGAAACCCTTGATCACCCGTTGAAACAGGAGCCCGTTGTAGAAATTGCTGTTGACGAGCGCGATGATGCGCGCCGTGGTCAGCGGCGTGAGGTCTTCAAACAGTTGCAGGACCAGATTCCCGGTGAACGGATTGTTATTCGAGTCCACCCCGCTGACGTTGATCAGCAGGCTGCGGTTCGTGCTGGGCGCGAACACCGCCCTCACCTTCTTCTTTGGGTTGACCGTCGCGTCGAACTTCAGGGGCTGACCGTCGGGATCCGATGCCGTAATCGGCATCTGAAACGTTTGGTTCTCGGGCATGACAATGTTGTTCGTCCACAACGTGATGGTCACCGCCCCCGCCGGCTCGGCCAATCCGGCCAATCCACAGGCGCAAATGGCCGCACACGCTACGGTTTGTATACTTCTGAAGAACATGCGAAAACTCATTTCGCTATCCTGCCTTACGAATCACCCTCCCGTCAAACCTGAATCCGGCCCAAACGGTTCACTGCGGTGCTGGATCAACGCCATGCCGTAGCTGGTCAACAAATCCATCCGCCGCCGACCACGAGATCATGCTGATAAAACACCGCCGCTTGGCCCGGTGTGATGGCGCGTTGCGGCTCGGGCAATCGCACTCGCGCACTTCCATTGTTCCCGCGTTCCACCACGGCCCGACAACCGGGATGTTGATGGCGCGGCTTGACCGTCACCTCCATCGACGATGTCGGCTCGCTGTGCCAGATACAATTGCTGACCTCAAATTCGCCGCGCAACAATTCCTCGGCCTCACCAACAATCACCCGGTTGGTCGCCGCCTCCAGCTCAATGACGTACAACGGCCGCGGCAGACCGCCCAAGTTCAATCCCTCACGCTGGCCAATCGTGAAATTATGAATGCCATTGTGCTGGCCAAGCACTTTGCCGTCCCGCCTCACGATCTCGCCCTTGGTGTCCACCACATGGGCGCTCTCGCGCAAAAACCGCCGATAATCGTTCTCGGGCACGAAGCAAACCTCCTGGCTCTCTTCCTTGCCGTAAGTCTTAAGCCCGATCTCCTTCGCCACCGCCCGCGTTTCTTCCTTCGTCATGTCACCGAGCGGAAACATCGACCGCCCCAGTTGCTCCTGGTTCAACGAGAACAAAAAATACGTCTGGTCTTTCTTCGGATCGCGACTCTTTCGCAACTGGTATCGTCCGCCATTTCGCCCTTCGCTAATCCTGGCGTAATGCCCCGTCGCGATGCATTCCGCGCCCAGTGCCCGCGCCTTCCTCAACAACGATCCAAACTTCACTTTCTCGTTGCAAATGACACACGGGTTCGGCGTTCGACCCCGCTTGTATTCCGCCGCAAAATAATCCATCACCTCGCGCTGGAACGTGTCGATCTCATCAATGACGTAGTACGGGATGTCCAGCGAGTGCGCCACCATCCGCGCGTCCGCCACCGCCTGCGGCCCGCAGCACTTGTCCTCCTCGATCGACCGACAATCCTGCGGCCAGCCGCGGAACGTCAACCCGATCACGTCGTAGCCCTGCTGCTTCAGCAGGTACGCGGCGACGCTCGAGTCCACGCCCCCGCTCATGCCGACGCAGACGCGCGTGCCACGGTTTTTGGTTGTTGGTTCTCGCTTCATGGGTTGCTGCGACGCCGAATATAGTGTCTGCCGCCCCGTTGTTCAACCGTGAACCCGAAATCGCAGACTGCGAATCCCCCTTACTTCTCCAGCCACAACGTGTCGCGCTTGAAATCAAACGTCACGCGGTATCGACGCAGCACCACATCGCCAAGGAACACGTTGCCGCCACCGAGTTCGGGCCCGATCAGGCCTGTTCGCGCGGGGATGCGGGCCAACGTCGCTTTGCCAACTTTCGCCATCTTGACCTGATACGTCGTCGCCAGCGAAGCGCCGCCCACACCACCGGGGATCGCCAGCGGCCCTTTGCCGGGGCTCCAGTAACCCCATTCATTGGCGCGCGCGCGCGGCAACAGCATCCCGTAATCACCGCCCGTGTCGAGAATGCAGGTGACCGTCTCGTGGGCATCGATGGAGATGTCCACCGCCGGCAACCGGCCGACCCAGTGGAGTGGCACCGCCGTCATGAACGTCAATGTGTCATCGGGCAGGTAGCCCTCGTGCGCGCCGAAGATGACGTTCCCGCGGAGATTGTCGATCGTGAGATACGATAGTTCGTGCAGCGCGTTCACGCCGAGAATCATGACCTGTTTGTCGCCCCAGAAATTGTGTGTCATGCCCAAGACCTGCTCGTCGGGACCAACCAGCGTCACCAGCCGGTGAAACTGAATCGATCCGATTCGCATCTCGGGCAGGATCGCGGCGTAGTTGTCCACCGATCCGCCGATGCCGCGGCTGGTGATCGGTTTGAGGCCGGCGATCAACGGGATGCCGAGACTGCGCGCCAGCGTGTAACCGAACAGATTCAGGTTGCTGCCGCTGTCCAGCGTCACCGGCACGTCGGGCTGTCCGTTGACGGTGGCGAGGATCACCGGCGCCCGATAGCGGCCACCGGCTTGTCTCGGTTGGTCCGTCGGGATCTCCACCATCGGCACAGTCACGTTCTCGTGCACGTCGATCACATTGACATCCCGAAAGCCCGCCCCCTCCCCCGTGAGCCGCATGCGGATGCCAAGTTCCTCGGGCGTCTTGGCGTTCTTCTGGAGGTCCGCCACCTGTACCGGTGACAACACCGGCGTGGCTTTCTCGAGTTGCGAGTAGGGATCGGTCGTACAACCGGCCGCCAATACTGTCACCAGTGCCGTCAACAAGGCTCGCCGCATAACCGTCAGCATATAAACCCGCCGACCAATGTCAACCCGCTTGCCCGTCTGGGCTTGCGATAGGCTCCGCCAACTCGTATTGTGAGGTGCAGGCGTGCACATCGTAACCTACATGCGGATTTCGGTGACGGATCGCTGCAACGAGCGGTGCGCCTATTGTATGCCTCACGACGTCGCCGTCGAATGGCTCCCGAAAGGCCAGATCCTCACTTACGAGGAAATCCTCCGCGTCGCCCGCGTCGCGACCTCGCTCGGGGTGACGAAATTCCGCGTGACGGGCGGCGAACCGCTCGTGCGGAAAGATGTCGTGGAGTTCATCGGTCAGTTGAACAAGCTTCCCGGCGTCACCGATATCGGCCTCAGCACCAACGCCACGTTGCTCGCCCCCCTCGCCCTTCAACTGCGCGCCAACGGCGTCAGCAAGGTCAACATCTCCCTCGATACTCTGGACGCCGACCGATACCGCGAGCTGAGCGGCAACGGCAACCTCTCCGACGCGCTGGCGGGCCTCGATGCCGCCATCGAGGCGAAGTTCCCGCAAGTGAAGCTCAATATGGTGCTCATGAAAGGCCGCAATGATGATGAAGTCTTCGACCTCGTCGAGTTCGCGCGCCAAAAAGCCGTCACGCTCCGGTTCGTCGAGTTAATGCCTGTCAGCACCAGCGAAGTGCTGACGGACAAAAATTTCATTTCGATCGGGCACGTCCGCCGCCGGCTTGAGAAGCGCTACAAACTCGTCCCGCTTCCCGAGCCGCCGCACGA
>JBKQMH010000182.1:0-7157 GCA_052146795.1 Verrucomicrobiia bacterium | reverse complement strand
CGAGGCAACGACGTCGTCGCGGTGGTCGTGAACAACAGCGACCGGGATCAGACCTTGACTCTCACATCCCCGTTTCCCGATGGCAGCCGCGTGGTGGACGTGATGAACGCGACGCCCGTGAAATTCGTCATGGTCCCGATGGAGAGTCTGGGTTTCCCGAATTTCACGAGGGGCGCGGCGGTGCGCGCGATTCACCTCGGGCCGGACGCCGGGCCATCCTCCGTCGTGCGTGACGGGAAAATCAATGTCAGCCTGACGAAGAAGAACGCTGCGATCCTCGTGCGGGAATGAACAGGGGCAGCGCAGGCCGCGTAACGTGTTTGTTTCACAAAGCGGGGCCTCAGTTCCAAACATCCACAGCTTGCCTGTCGACCGGCTATCGACTGAGAGCCTACCAAGGTTAGGAGCAGCCGGGGATGGTTCACCGAGTCGTGAACGAGGCAGCGGTTATTGTTTTGTTGCCCCTCTGTCCTCACGGCTGCGCTCCCGGTTCTGAATTCTCAGGGCGCGGTACAGTCCACCCGGAAGAATCGTTGCGTTGTCGAAGCCCCGCCGGAGTTGGTCAGGATGATCAACCCACCGGCGCTGTTGCTCAGGACTACGCCCGAGACGTTCGCCCAACTGCCAGCAGTCATTGAATTGCGTGATTGCAGTTGATAAGTGTCCCCCTCAACCGATTGGACGGAGACGGCTACGTTGGTCCCTGCAACCTGAAATCCACAAATCTGATTTGTCCTCCCGGCGGTTGGCGTAAAGTTGGCCGTCAGGGTCCCATCGCTTGTTGCGGTGAATGTGTAACAGATTGACGTGCTGACCACAGTGTCGTTCAGCGTCCAGTTCGTGAAGTTGTAGCAATCGCTTGGCGTGGCACACAGCGTCACGGTGGAGCAGCAGTTGTATGTGCCGCCACCGCTGGTCGAGCCGCCGTTCGATGGCGACGAACTGGTGCTGATCATGTTACTACAGCCTCCTTCCGGGCAGGTGGCTGTAATTGAATAGCTGCCGCCGCCATTGTAGCCCTGTTCGTAGACAAGAAGCGTGTACGTGCCACAGGTGGGCAACATCAAACTGACTTCGGTTCCACTGCAGTCCGCCGTCACATTGGTGGCGGGCACGGTTGAGCCGGGATAATAAATATCCATTTCCCCAGTGTTGTTACAGTAGTCATTACCACTCCAATTAAACGTAAAAAACACCACCTGCCCTGAAGGGCCAGCGAAGTTGTAGGGGTCTATTTCGGTGGCGTAATTTATGCTCGCCGACAGCGTTTGCCCGCAGCCAATGGGGGTCAGGTTGCACGGCTCAGTGATTGATTGGACGTTCAATTGGTAGCTGCCGATGCCATTGTAGCCCCGTTCATGCACAAGAAGCGTGTACGTGCCGCTGGTGGGCAACGTCAGATCGATGTTGGTTCCGCTGCAGTCCGCCGTCACGTTGGTGGCGGGCACGGTTGAACCGGGATAATAAATGTCCATCTCCCCAGCGTTGTTACAGTAGTCATTACCACTCCAATTGAACACAAATGACACCACCTGTCCGGCGGTGCCCGCGAAGTGCCAAGGGTCACTTTCGACGGCATAGGTTATGTTCGACGACGGCGTCTGCCCGCAGGAAATGGGCGTCGGGTTGCACCCGCCGCCGGTGATTGATTGGGCGCTCAATTGGTAGCTGCCGATGCCATTGTAGCCCTGTTCATGCACAAGAAGCATGTACGTGCCGCTGCTAGGCAGCGTCAGATCGATGTTGGTTCCGCTGCAGTCCGCCGTCACATTGGTGGCGGGCACGGTTGAGCCGGGGTAATAAATGTCCATCTCCCCAGCGTTGTTACAGTAGTCATTACCACTCCAATTGAACACAAATGACACCACCTGCCCGTTAGTACCAACGAAGTGGTAGGGGTCACTTTCGGTGGCATAGGAGGTTACGTTGGACAACAGCGTCTGCCCGCAGGAAATGGGCGTCGGGTTGCAGCCGCCGCCGGTGATTGATTGGACGCTCAATTGGTAGCTGCCGATGCCATTGTAGCCCTGTTCATGCACAAGAAGGTAGTAAGTGCCGCTGCTGGGCAATGTCAAAATGAGTTGGTTTCCGCTGCAGTCCGACGTCACATTGGTGCTGGGTGGGCCTGCCAAGCTTGCGCCGGGATAATAAATGTCCATCTCCCCAGCGTTGTTACAGTAATCATTACCACTCCAATTAAACACAAATGACACCACCTGCCCCGCAGTGCCCGCGTATGTGTAAACATCAATCTCAGTGGCCGTCCCAGTGTTGCTGGCGATGGTCTGCCCGCAGGCGATTGGGGTCGAGGCTCTGACCGCAACCGGCCAGAAGGCCAGCCCGAACGCGAGCAGGAAGCAGAGGTTGAACGTACGGTTTGTCGAAGATGTTTTCATAATCTTTTCCTCCCTAAGTCTTTTTCAGAATGCAGAATGCCCGACAGGCAGGGGTCAAAAAGTGGGATCAAGACACACGAATTCCTCGCCCTCATGATTTCTCCCGTCCTTATCCTCGCCTCGATGCAGACTCTGCCAAGCTGGTTCTTTCCTAACTCAGCCTGACAACACAACTCGCCATTAGTGTGTATTACTCCTAGGCCCGCGCAGACGGGACGCGTTGGGGTCGAGAAGCGGCCCCAGAAACGGGGTGGTAGTTGGCTTATACGCCTATGGGTATCCGGATTACAAGACATTTCTGTAGCAAGACCGCAAGATGCTGTGGGGTAAAACCTTACAGGATCAGTCTGTCCCGCGCGTCACTGAGACTCGGAAGCCCCTAAATTGGGTTCGGTCGGGGCTCATGCTACTCTATCATAAATGCGCCCCGACATGGGATATCGGGGTGAACCGCGCGTCGTGGAGGTGGTTATTTTGTCGTTCGAAGCCACGGGGCCTGAAGATTGCCATCCTCGCGTTAGCCATCCGCTCCGGAACCAAACTCAACTTGCGTGCTCGGAGCCGGATACCAAGAGTGAGCGTTTCGCCTGCCAGCGAATCTCCCGGTTGGCCGCCGAGCCGAGGTTGTGATGTTCTCGCCCGGCGCTCGTCTGCCGACAAAATGTCTGGTGTGTCGGGCTAGACTCGGCAAGGTGTGCGTGATAAAACTGAGAATGACGGTCGCCATGAATCTTACCTACCTGCTTCGAAGCTGCCACTTGTTCTCCGATTTGGATGAGCGTGAGTTAGCCGCCATCCAGGAGATTTCCGTGCGTCATGAATACAGGAAGAGACAGTTTGTTTTTAGCGAGGGCGCTCCCACGCGAGGGCTTCACATTATCGTCGCGGGAACGGTGAAGATCTATCGGGTCGGTCCGGATGGACGTGAGCACGTGTTTCATGTGGTGCAGACGGGCGATGCATTTGCCGAAGCAGCCATGTTTATGGAAGTCTACCCGGCAACGGCCCAGGCGCTGACGCCGACAACGGTGATTGTTATCGAGAAGAACGGATTCAAACAACTGCTCGCGCGCGATCCAAAGCTGAGTTTCCGAATTATTGGGACGTTGGTGAAATGGTTGCGGCAGATGCGTGACGCACTCACGGACTTGACGTTGAAGGAAGTCCCCGCGCGCTTTGCGAGTTATGTACTCAGCCTGTCTCCCGAGCCCGGCAAACCCATTAAAATCACGGTCAGCAAAACGACGGTCGCGCAAATGATCGGCACGACAAAAGAAACCTTCTCCCGTCTACTGGCGCGGTTGGCCCGGCACCGCATCCTTACCTATCGCGGTAATCTCATTAGGGTCCACAATCGCGCCCGTCTGGAGGCCATTGCGCGGGGCGACGAGAAGATATGAAGCCCTTGCTGCGGCGAGACGAAGTCGCCAATAAATGCAAATTTGGGGTATAGCCGGGCCGTTAACCAGTCTGTAGCCCAATAAAATACAGGCGTACCGTCCCTCTGGATGAAATCTGCCCCTTGTTGACCTGCGTCAATACTGTTTCAGCCCCCGTGCGCTACTGTGAAGCGTGTCAGAAAGGATTGTGCGGAACGTGAAACAGACGAAATCACTCTTGGTCTTAACAGGAATCCTCGTGTTGGCGCACGCGGTCACCGCCGCTCCGCTGCGCGTGAAGGCACAACTCACCTACGCGCCCGAGGTGCCGCCGCCGATTGGGCGCCGACCGCCGGCGATTGTCGAAGTCCACCTGACCAGCGGCGTTTTCACGAACCAACTCAAAGGCGACGTGAAGTATGCCTTCTGGTGTTTCAACGGGCACATACCCGGACCGTTCATCCGCGCGCGCGTCGGGGACACGCTCGAACTGCACGTCGACAACACCGACGCCAGCGGCAAACCGCACAACTGCGATTTGCATGCCGTGACCGGGCCCGGCGGCGGCGCGCCGGTGACGACGACCGTGAAAGGCGAGGAGGCTGTCTCGTGGTTCAAGCTCCTGCAACCCGGCCTGTTTCTTTACCACTGCGCCGCCCCGCCCGTGATGGACCACATCGCCAACGGAATGTACGGCCTGATCCTCGTCGAGCCCAAGAACGTGCTGCCGAAGGTCGACCGCGAGTTTTACGTCATGCAGAGCGAGATTTATACGAAGGACGCGCCCGAGGACGCCGAGTTCCTCGAGTATTCGCACGAGAAAGGCCTGGAGGAGCGTCCGACCTTCGTGATCTTTAACGGCCGCGTCGGTTCACTGATGGGAAAGAACGCACTCCACGCCACCGTGGGCGAACGGGTGCGCATCTACTTCGGCGACGCGGGGCCGAACCTCATCTCCTCATTCCATGTCATCGGAGAGATCTTCGATACAGTGTACCGCGAAGGCGGTCTCGTCGACCCGCCATCGCACAGTATCCAGACGACCCTGGTTCCCGCCGGCGGCGCGACCGTGGTGGAGTTCGACACGAAAGTGCCCGGCACATACACGCTGGTCGATCACGCCATCTTCCGCGTCGAGCAGGGCGCGGTCGGCTACCTCGAAGTCGCCGGCCATCCGCAATGCGACATCTATCACTCCGACAAGGACCCCGTCCGCTGCAAAGGCTGTCTGGTGCACCCATGAACACCACCATCTCCACGACGCCGACCGAACCGATCCACCACTCGATGCTGGTCTCGGACATCAGCCGGCAGTATCCGCAGTGCCGGCCGGTGTTCGAGAAGTACGGAATCGCCGGGTGCGGCGGGGAGTACGGTCCCCCGGAACCGTTGTTCATTTTCGCCGCGGCCCACCGCGTGCCATTGCGCGAATTCGTGGACGAACTGAACCGCGCCCTGCGCGGAGAATGGAAGGATGAAAGCCCGAAGCCTGCTACGACGGGCGACGCCGAGTTGGCGAGCGAGAATCTGTACAAACGATTTGTCTTCGGTGCGTTGTTCGTGGCGCTGACGGCTGGATTCGGCTTGGGCGTCGTCAATCTCACACGGATTTCGCTTGCCCAGTCGTATTACGAGATCAGTGGCGTGCTGAAGCAGATTCACGGTCACGCCCAAATCTTCGGCTGGGTCGGGTTGTTTATCATGGGCGTGGCGTTCCACGCCGTCCCACGGACGAAGATGCAGCCGTTGCGACACGTGCGTGCCGCAAACTCCTGCTTGTGGCTGATGCTGGGCGGCGTGCTGCTCCGCGTCTTTGCGCAACCACTGGCTAGGCACTCGGTCGGGGCTGCCGCGCTGCTGACTTCGGGCATCCTTGAATTGGCCGCTGTCGGCCTATTCGTGTGGTTGCTCGGTGGTTCGGTCGCGCGCTCGAAACAACCGCGGGAATCCTACGAGAAATTCATTTGGGCGAGCACGGTTTGGTTCGCGGTTCTGGCGGTGTGGAATCTCTGGATTGTCTTGGAGATGTTCCTGAAACGGTCCATGGGCATTCCCGCCCTGGCGGACGCCTTGTGGATTCATGTCGCGCTCTTTGGGTTCATCGCCAACATGATCTTTGGCTTCTCGCTCCGCGTGTTACCGCATTTTCTCGGATTGCGTGACACGAAAACGTGGGCGGCGAACGTGGCGTTTGTGTCATGGAACGCGGCCATCTTTCTCCGTTACCCGGTGGAGCAACTCGCATGGCCGGCTTCGGCGCTGGAAGCCGTGGCCATCGTGCTGTTCGTGTGGGCCCTCGGCGTGTTCGCCCGCCGTCGCACGAAAATCGAAATCCAGGGCGTGGACAACACGTTCGCGTGGTTTATCAAACTTGGCTACGCGTGGCTTCTTGTCGCCGCCGCGACGCCGTTCCATGCCGATTTGTTCCGTCTCAGCGCGTCCGCCCGGCACACGATGGCCATCGGGTTCGTCACTCCGCTGATTTTCGGTGTGAGCTACCGCGTGTTGCCCATCTTCAACGGCGTGAATCTGTGGAGCAATCGACTCATGCGCTCATCATTTTGGTGTCTTGCCGCGGGCAGCACGCTGGCGTTCTCGATGGCCTTGAACCGGGTGTTCGAGACCACGTGGAGCTACGTCTGGTCCGGCATCGCGGGTTTCTCGGTGTTCGCCGCGTTGGTGATGTTCGCGGTGAACATCGCGATGACGTTGCGCACACGGACGGAGAAGTTCACCCGCGATTCCATCGTCAAGCTCACCACACGCGTAACCGAACTGCTGGAAATCCATCCCGAGATTCGGCCGGTGCTGATCCATGGCGGGCTGGGCGGACTGGCGGCCATGCAACACAACCCGCCCCGCTTCGTCACCATCGAGTTCGCGGCGCGGCGGCACGGGATCGACCCCGAACCGCTCATCAAACTTCTGAACGAAGAAATCCAAAGGAGAAAGTAACATGAGTCTCATCAAGACGATCAAAGAGAAGTTCGCCGCCCATCGTGAAGGCGGTTGTGGTTGCGGCCACCGCGAACCGCCGACGGAAGCCGCGCCAAAGACGATCACCAAAGACATGATCGTCCGCGAAGTCGCCGACCGCTGGCCGCAAACGGTCGCGGTGTTCGGCAATCACAAAGTGGATTTCTGTTGCGGTGGGGCCCACTCCATCGAACAGACCGCCCGCGCACGCGGTTGTCAGGACATCGACGCGTTGCTCGCGGACCTGAACCGGGCGATCCAGTAAACACTCATTTCCCAGCGGAGCCGGAAATGACCGCCACAATGGAACGGCCCGTGGCCGGTGAATTCCGGCCCGCCATGCCGCCGATGCCTCGCGAACACGGGGCTTGGGGAATTCTGCTGATCCCGTTTGCGACGGCGGTAG
>JBKQMH010000181.1:0-4169 GCA_052146795.1 Verrucomicrobiia bacterium | reverse complement strand
GTCGGCAATCGGGTTGAGTTCGATGTGCATTTGTTCGGGGATGGCGGCACCGCACATGGCGGTGAATTTCTGGATCTGGGCGACGTTGGTGACGGGCATGATGCCGGCGATGATGGGGACGGTGATGCCGATGTCGCGGCAACGGTCGACGAAGCGGAAGAAATCGGCGTTGTCGAAGTAGAGCTGGGTGATGATGAAATCGGCGCCGGCATCGACCTTGGCCTTGAGGCGTCGCAGATCGGTTTCGAAGTCGGGCGCTTCGGGATGTTTTTCGGGGTAGCCGGCGCACCCGAGACCGAATTTTTCCGCGAAATGTTTGCGCAGGTGGCGGATGAGGTCGACGGCGTTTTTGAAATCGGGGAACCAGCCTTCGGGCGGTTCCGGCAGGTTGCCGGGCCGGTCGCCGCGCAAGGCGAGGACGTTTTCGATGCCGTGGGTGGCGAAGTTCTCGAGGATGCCGTCGATGTCCTTCAGGGTTTGGCCGACGCAGGTGAAATGGGCCATCGCTTCGAGCTTGAATTGTTCTTTGATTTTGAGCGTGACCTCGAGCGTGCGGGCGCGGGTGCTGCCGCCGGCGCCGTAGGTGCACGTGGCGAAGGTTGGGTGCACCTCGTGGAGGCGGGCGAGCGTTTCGAGCAAATTGGCCATCGCCTCGTCGGTCTTCGGCGGAAAGAACTCGAAGGAGACCGTTGGCCGCGTGGTCTTGAGGATGTCGCTGATTTTCATCGGGTTGTTTGTCGGGCCAGCGTCACGATTCGGCAGTATGTACTTAACGCAAACCGGGCGTCAAGCAGGCGTACCAGTGGGCTTGTCGGCTTTCCGGGGTCAGCCAACTGGAGGATAGGTCTCGAAGTGCTTTCGGATAGCAGCCTTGATTTGTTTCACGGTTGACGCACCGGGAACATTCCCCATTCGCGTTGCCCATTGTCGGCCCGGATGCAGGGTGTCCCAAGGTGATCGTTTGTTAGCGCGAGTGTCTGGGGCATCCCCATGCTTGCCGAAGCCTTGGCATACTTTCATTTCCTTATTCCACACCGGCTTGAAGTGCTCGATCAAGTGATCTTCCGCTGTTTCGACGCATGCACTTTTGACAACGAGGTATCGGCAATCGAAGTCCGCAAGGTCCAGATTGGTCGTCCCACGGATGCTTCGGCAGTGGTCTCGAAGGCGCGCGGATAGACGCTCTCCCTGCTCTCGGGGTCCCGCCGCGTGAGGCATCACGGGGTCTGCCTTTCCTACATAGATTGGATGGTCCTTGCCGGAGATGGGGCGGTACGCATCGAACGGGCCGTTGTAATAGAGGGAGTAAACACCCGCGCCGTAAAATCTCGCGTCGGAAAACTTCGAGAGAGGTTCACGAGGTTGTGCCAGCAGGGTGTTGGCAACCAATTTACTGACTACCTTGAAAGCGGTTGGGTCGAAGATGGTTCCCGGCAATGATACCGGGTCGAGACAGGAGCCGACCGTTTCCAGTTTGTGTAGCGTCGCCTCAAGATTTAGTCTGAGCCTCCTGCGCGTTGACGCGGGCAGCACCGCGAAAGCCGCCGGTGAGTCGGGAAGTTTCAAAGCGAGAGCGTAAATCTCGTCGAGGAGGTCGGATATGTCTTGATTGTCTGCCATCGCTAACCGGTATGACGGTGGCGCTCCCGCAGTGTGTTTCTGATGCTGTCACCGATGACTCTGGCGAGTGTTACCGGCACCGCGTTCCCGATTTGTCGCATGCTCTCTGTCCAGGAGCTTGGGAACACGTACCAATCAGGGAAGGTCTGCAACCGGGCACTTTCACGGACCGAGAAATAGCGGACTCTTCCGTTAGGGAATGCCAGCATATTCTCCCCGCCCGGAACTCCATGGTCGCCCGCTTTGAGGGTTTTGGCCGGACTGTCCAGAGTACTACCCGTGTGTCCGGGATAGCTTCGGGCGCCCGGCTGGAACTTATGATTTGCGATTCGTGAGGCTTCAGGTGATTGCGGGTCCGGCAGCCCCGCCAGTGCATCTCTTACCGTTCGCCAGCGCGCCGCAAGCGGAAGCGTTTGTCTGCGAGCGAGTCTTTCCACAATGCCGTGTTGTGGCTCCGGTCGTTTCGCTTTGTGGATATGGTGCTCGTCCCAGTAAGTCCCGTTTATCCATTTGGCAGTTTCTAGAGCATCTGCGGAATGATCTGCTAGGGGAAAGCTCCAAGGCTCTTTGATGTCCCATCTGAACCCAACGATTACAACCCGTTCGCGGTGTTGAGGAACACCGAAATCAGCAGCGTTCACCTTTTGAAAAACGA
Organism: Verrucomicrobiia bacterium; assembly: GCA_052146795.1. Lineage (GTDB taxonomy): Bacteria > Verrucomicrobiota > Verrucomicrobiia > Palsa-1439 > Palsa-1439 > Palsa-1439. Next base: position 1,894 of record JBKQMH010000181.1, on the reverse strand, counting down.
CGCGGTAACGAAGTCCAAACTCTTTTCCGCCGGTATGATGCTCTTCGAGTCTTGCCAAATGCTCCGTCCAGTTTTCGTCGTCGTGCCGCGCTAACTCGGGATAGTTCATTTGTAGCAAGACGTATCCGAAGTATTTTGCAAAAGATTTCCGGAGAAGCCCCCGGACATTTTCAAAAACAAACGCCTTCGGGCGTACTGTCCTGATAACGTGAACAGCATGAGGAAACATATCGCGCTCATCGCGGTAACCCGCGTGCTTGCCTCCGATTGAGAACGGCTGGCATGGCGGCCCACCGGAAACCAACTCGACGTGGTCTTGCCACTGCTTGAAATTGACTTGGCGCACGTCTTTGTTGAAGAGGTCTAGAGTGATTCCCATCCCCAGAAGCCAATTCTCGCGTAGGGTCTGACAAGAATCCGCATCCCGCTCGACCACAGCCACGGGAGAGAAGCCCGCTTCGTGTAGCCCCAATGCGAGTCCTCCGCCTCCCGCGAATAGCTCGATCGTATCCATCCCGCAGTGTTTTACCGCCTCGGCGCTCTGTACGCAAGCGTTGCTTCGATCTTGCCCGCAACCTTTTCAGATTCGCGCAGCGAGTGCTCCCAAAACCTCAACACCAGCCACCCTCGTTTTCGTAGCAGTCTGCCTACTTCGCCGTCGCGCGCTTTGTTTCGGGCAAGCTTCGGTCTCCAGAAACTTTGGCGGGACTTTGGCATCCGGCAATGCCACCGGCATCCGTGCCAGAAACAGCCGTCCACAAATACCGCCAGACGCACGGTTGGGAATGCGAAATCGGGTTTTCCCGGTAAGTTCAGATGTCGCCTCCATCCGGTGATACGGTGTTTCCTAAGGATGGCGACCAACCTAAGTTCCGTGTCTCGGTTGCCGGTTGCATGAACTGCGCCCATGACTTGCGACCGCTTCTGCTTTGAGAGGACGTCCGTCATTCTTCGCCATCGATTTGCTTCAAGTGTCTTCGCATCCCCTCGACCATAACCAATGATGCGTCGATGACCTTCCCGGGGCGGTCTACCCGGCGCACTTAACTGACGTTGTCGCACTCAAAACAGTGTTTCTTGTTGCCCGTTCCCTGTTCACGGTGTTCGGGCTTGATGCGTTTCCCGTCCGGGCAAGTATCCTTGTCGTGGTAGACCTCGCGATGCTTCGGCGGATACTCCAGCGAGTTTGTGTGGTACGGTGATACTCTTGCCATTTTGTTGTTCCTCCTGTTCGACGCGATGTTGACGGAATTAATGCTACTAGGCAAGTTCGTAAATCCCTTCGGCTGCGCTCAGGGCAGGCAGGCTCAGCATGACACGGTGAGGGGGGCGTGAATGGCGCGGGTCTCGGAATCGGGGGTGAAGCGGGCGGGTGGTTTTATGCGTCAGGCTGTGGGCCCGGGGCCGTCCGGACACGGTGCGAAACCCTGCGGGCTTCGCACCCTACAATCGAATATGGATGCGCCGCGTGGGGGCACGCGGCCTACAACGAATTGGGACGGTGGGCTCGGCGCGATACCTAAACGACAGGCATCGCGCCCTACAACCGAATACGGATGCGCCGTGTGGGGGCACACGGCCTACAACAACAAAGGCGGCGGATCCGCGCTTTGCCGCCAAGGCACGACGAGGCGGCCTCTCGGCGAGTCCGAGCGCGGCTACAGTTGGCAGGACGGCGCGAAACCCTGCGGGCTTCGCGCCCTACAATAGAAAAGAGGCATCATCGGTCGAGGAACTTTTTGTAGAACGGGGATTTTTTGTAATCGCGGGCGACGCGGTCGAGGATGCGGTCGCGATGGTCGATGAGGCGTTTGGGTTGGCGGGGTTTGAAGTGGTCGAGCGCGTAGGCGGTGATCAGGGGAAGGGCGATGGTCGAGTCGGCGTAGCAGACGAC
>JBKQMH010000180.1:0-29434 GCA_052146795.1 Verrucomicrobiia bacterium | reverse complement strand
GTTGATGTGGCTGCCATTGGTAACATTGGCGTTGCCGGTTCGATGGAAGATCGGGTCTTGATGGGGTGGGCCCGCGAAGCAACTGGTACAGCTCTCCGGGACGTAGTTGTAGCCCGTCCAGTTCGCCGGCGAGTACGCCCAGCCCATGTCCTGGAAGGTGTTGTCATGGATGTAGGTGTAATCCAAGTTCCCCGAGACCCCCGCCAGATCGATGCCCCAGACAATGTAATCATGGAACAAGCAGGAAGCGATGGTGAGATTGGAACTGTTGGTGGAGTACGCGAATTCGATGGCCGTGTGCTGCTTGGTGAATTCGCAATTGGTGATCACCACCGAAGACGCCCCAAAGAAGATGACTCCGCCGCCGCTAATTCGACCGTCCGACCCGCCCAACGAATTGCCATCCATCGGCTGTTGATTGAACCAGTAGCCCAGATCATGGAAGTAGCAGTTCTGGATCGTCACATTGTTCATCGTGCCATAGGCGAAGATGCCGTAGCCCTGATTGCTCGGCACGCCCGTGCCGGGATCAGGCGGCAGCGACGCCGAACCGCCGATCGGACCGATCTCCAGATTGTTGAATGCCAGATTGTTTACGCTGCCGTCGTTGTAGAACGCCGCGATGTAGTTGGTGCTGTAGTTGTCCGTCAGGATGGCTCGTCCGGTTCCCCAGGTCCCGGCGCTGTTGCCGTCGTAGGTGATCGGCTGCCCGGCCGCCCCGCTCCAATTCAGTCCGATGCCGGTCTGGTAAACGGGGTTTCCATTGCCCGTCAGCACGTATTGCACGCCGCCCTTGAAGAACACGGTGTCGCCGGGATTCAGCGGAGTGCTGCCTGCCGTGCCGGTCGCGGCCGGATCGCCGGGACAATGCTGCCAGGGTGACGACGTGCTCGTGCCGGAGTTGCCGTCGGCACCGCTCGAATAGTCCACGTAATAGCTCGCCGCGCTGCACCGGATTGCGAAAACGAGTGCGCCAATAATGAGAATCGATACCCTCAGAGAACCCTGTAGAAACGACCTCAATCTTGACCCCTGCACATCAAAAACTTCGTACTGCTTTGTCATCTGTCCCCGCGTTTGTAGGCTTAAACCTGCTCGTTAGCAAGTGGTGATTGGTTACCATTTCCTGACGGTGGCGACCGCCCCGACCGTTGCTGAAATGGCCGAAATAAGTCAAAAGCACAAATTGCGCCAAGCGCTTGTTTTTTGTGGGCTGGAAGGCGACACCCATCGGCGGCGATGGCATTAATCCGGCCTGTCGGATGAAGAATCGGCCGCCTCTTGCGCTTGCGGTTCTACGTCAAATGCGATACGCAACGCCGCGCACGTCTATACGCCTGAGGTGTTGGGCGGTGCCGAAAGAAACATCCGAGCACCCCGCGCATCCGTCCATCGGTTAGGCTTCTGGACGTAGATGCGCGGACATGGGGCGACCATTCGCTCGACAGGGTCGCCGGCGTCGATTTTTTGTGCATGCTGTTCGCAGACCAGATCGGCCATCCGCCCCCCCCCCCCAGCTCACGCGCGCGCCGAGCGGCGCGCGTTGTCCGCACGGTACCGCGACGATGGGTTTGGCGGCGGGGACGCCATCGGATGGGTTGGTGGCTTCTCGACGGTGTCCGTCTTCGTGTGCTGGCGTCGGATGGTTACGAACCGCCTCAACGTCGGTGACTGATAAGTCTGCTGACAGTTCTCGGGTTCTTGCCAACGAATCGCCTGAATGCGCGGCTAAAGTCGGTTGGGTCCTTGTAACCCAGCGCGGAAGCAACCTCGCCGACCGACAATCGATCGGTCTTCAACAGCTCGCGCGCCTTCTCCACCTTCAGACGCTGATGATGAACCGAGGGCGATTCCCCGTGTTGTCTCTGAAACATGCGGGTGAGGGTTGACGGAGATATCTGGAGGTACTCGCAGAGGGCGTTGGTCAGGCCGTGCTCTGTGAGGTTCTGTGCCATCCAGCGGAGGGCCAGTTCCATTCTCACGGATGGTTCGGGGGGCTGAGTCTTGCGTCGGACGAGCCGCGCCACGCCGACGTCGATCGCGAGGTGCAACTGCTTGATCGCGAGATTCGTCAACTCGTCCGGTCGTTCGACTTCCTGCCGACATTGCGCATGAAAATTCTCCAACTCTCGCCAGAGGCGCGCGCCAATCGTCCACTGTCGATACTTTCCGGGACCCACGGTCAGGTCCCAGCAGCGCGGCCCGGTGCGCCAGATCCAAACCAGGAGATCCGAAACGCCGTCCTGTCGATCCAGCCAACCACTCGCACAGTCCGGGTCGATCACCAGGAAATCGCCCGGATTCAAAACTTTCCGATGGTGCTCGAATACCAAGATCGGTCGGCCTCGCTTCACCAACACATAATGCCATCCAGGATGGCGGGAGACCGGAATTGGATGCTGGCCGTAGAGGCGATGCCCCCACGCCAGATAGAGCAGGTCCAGTTGCGCGCTCTCTGGACAAACCCATCGAGGACGCCCCGGTGGCGGCAGATGTAAGGCCTTCGGAATAGCACTCATAGGCACACAACAATAGCTATAGACATCATGAACGATGATGCTACTACAGTCGTTTCCATTAGAAAAGTGCTTTCACACACCGACCGTTTGCCGTTTCAGGGGCGGGCGTTGGAATGATTAGCGACAATCATCATGATAAATTGCAGGGCCGTCGCGTCCATCACCGTGGACGTTGGCGGTCGCGGATTTATGGGGCCGGCCTGCGCAGAATCTGCGCGTCTCTGTTGCGTTTGTGCAGAGTTTGCGCAGCGCCCCAATCGTTCCTCCTTGGTTTTATTGGCTTTTTTGTAATGGCACATTCTGTGCAATAGCGTAAGCGGCAGCTTGTGGGCAGCATCGTGGAGGCCGTCCCGCAATCGATTCGACGTGAACCAAAAACAACATAGTAATGGCTGCAGAAGGAGATTCGTGGAATGAAGCTCGGAAAAATCTTGGGAGTCTGCGGGATCGCCGCGGCTCTTTGTTTGAGCGCGGGCACGCTCCTGGCGCAGAGCAACAGTAATTCAAATTCAAACGGTGGCGGAGGCCAGGGCCGTCGTGGCGGCGGCGGCAATTTCGACCCCGCCCAACGCCAACAGTGGATGATGGACAATGTCCGCGATCGGCTCGCGTTCACCAACGACACCGACTGGGCGGCAGTCCAGCCGCTCATCCAGAAGGTATTCGATGCGCGTCGCGACGTGGGCTTTCCCGGCATGAATATGATGCGACGGGGCGGCGGTGGTGGAGACAATGCCCAGGGTGGTCGCCGCGGCGGGTTCTTCGCTGCGCCCAGTCCGGAAGCCGAGGCGCTGCAGAAGGCCATCGACGACAACGCACCAGCCGCACAAGTGAAGGCCATGCTCGAGAAATACCGCGCGGCACGCAAAGACAAAGAAGCCAAGTTGGCGCAGGCGCAGGAAAACCTTCGCAAGGTGCTGACCGCCCGACAGGAGGCGCAAGCCGCCTTGTTGGGATTACTGAACTAAACGATCGACCCGGAGAGAAGCTGGCGGTTTGTGCCATGAGCGGAACTTTCACCCAAGACTCGCCCTCGAAGCCGTTGCTGGAGCGGATGGTATCCGAAAAGCAACTGTCCGCTACGGACGCGGACGCTCTGGTTCGCGCAAAGCACGCCGTGCAGAGCGAGGAAGATGTTTTGCAGTGGTTGGCCAAGGAATATGGCCTCTCGTATACCACCCTGGAAAACATCGAACCGGATCGCCAGCTTCTCTCTCTCTTTCCCGCTCGTATCCTGCTCAAGGAACAACTGCTCCCGTTGCGGCGCTTAAATGGCTCCGCTGAGGTCGCCACCAGCCGACTGTTCGCCACTCAGGGACTCGACTCGCTGAAGACTCTCACCGGCCTGAGTCTCAAACCCGTTCTCGCATCGATGGAAGCGATCCAGCGCGAAATCAAGAAGCATCTCGGCGTCGGCGCCGACACCATCGACACGTTGCACGAAGAGAAATCGTTTCAGGTCGTCGATGACAACATTGACGACACCAACCTCGATGCCGCCGCCGAAGACGAAGCCTCCATCATTCACTTTGTCAATCAGGTGTTGCGCGACGCCATCGATTTGCGGGCCTCGGACATCCATCTCGAACCATTCGAAGACGAATTTCGCATCCGCTACCGCATCGACGGCGTGTTGCAGGAAATCCCCGTCCCCGCGCAGCTCAAACGTTTCCAGCCCGCCATCGTCTCGCGCGTCAAGATCCTGAGTCATCTCAACATCGCCGAAAAACGGCTGCCCCAGGACGGTCGCATCAAGATCCGCATCGATGAAAGCGAGGTCGACATCCGCGTCTCCGTCATCCCGATGCTGCATGGCGAAGCGGTCGTCATGCGGTTGCTCCGCCAAAACGCAACCCTGCGCGGAATGGGCGAACTGGACATGGAAGAACGGGAACTCAAAAGCTTTCGACGAATCCTCCAGTTGCCGCATGGAATCATTCTGGTCACGGGCCCGACGGGTAGCGGCAAGACCTCGACGCTGTACACCGCATTGAATGAGATCAATGATGCCCTCCGCAAAATCATCACGATCGAAGACCCGATCGAATATCAGCTCAAAGGCGTCAACCAAATCCAGGTTTCCGAAAAGGCGGGGTTGACCTTTGCCCGCGGCCTGCGTTCGATTCTCCGTCACGATCCCGATGTCATTCTCATTGGCGAAATCCGCGATCAGGAGACGGCCCAAATCGCCGTGCAAGCGTCGTTGACCGGCCACCTTGTGTTCTCGACGTTGCACACCAACGATGCGCCCGGGGCATTGACCCGCCTCGTGGACATGGGGGTCGAGCCGTATCTCGTCGCCTCGTCGCTGGAAGCGGTGCTCGCCCAGCGTCTCGTACGCGTCCTGTGTACCCACTGCAAACAGGAAGATCGTTCGCCGACCGCTCAGGCTTTCAAGGCGAGCCTGGGGATTCCGGCCAACGTGGCGATTTATCGCTCGGTTGGTTGCCGCGAATGCCGTAATACCGGCTTCTACGGTCGCCACGGGATTTTTGAATGGATGGATACCGACGAAGACATCCGGCAATTGATCCTCAAGAGCGCGTCCACGGACCAGATACGCGATACCGCCCGCCGCGCTGGAATGCGTACGCTGGCCGAAGACGGCTGGCGTCTGGTGGCGCGGGGGATCACGACCGTCGAGGAAGTGTTGAGCGTGACCACCGCCAAGGAAGTGGCCCGTACAACCAAACAGGAATCGCCGAACCCGTCTCCGGCGGTGAGTCCGGCAGCAGGATAATTCCCGAACATGCCCACGTTTCGATACAAAGCATTGCAGACCGATGGCGCTGTCGCCGAAGGTCAGTTGGAGGCCTCAGGGCGGCCCGACGCGTTCCGCCAGATGGAAGGTCTCGGGTTGCGCCCGGTCAGTCTGTCGGAAGGCGCGGCAGCCGAGAAAAAGGACGGTTCCAGCCTCGGCAACCTCGGGGATTTTTCGCTTAAGCTTCAGTCGCAGCGCGTTTCCCCAAAAGCATTGGAAAACTTCACGCGGCTGCTGTCCAGTTTGCTGGCCGCCGGCGTGTCGTTGAGCCGGGCGCTCGTCATCTTGTACTCGGAAGCCTCCACGCCGGCCGCGGCGGCGAAATGGAAGGAGATTCACGACCTGGTGATTGACGGTATGCCGCTGGCGGAAGCGATGGCCAAGTCGCCGGACGTCTTCCCGCGCGTGTATGTGGCCATGGTGCAAGCCGGCGAGACGGGCGGTTTTCTGGACGTGGTGCTGGCGCAAATCGCCGATTTTCAATCACGCGAAAAGGAACTGCGCTCGAAGGTGACGAGCGCCATGTTGTACCCGACCATTCTCCTCGTGCTCGCGCTCGGGGTGTTGACGTTTCTGCTCGTGTACTTCATCCCCAACTTCCAAAAATTGTTCCAGGGATTTGGCGGTTCGCTCCCGCTGCTGACGCAGATGATCATTGCCGCCAGTCACATCGTGCGCTCGTATGGATTGTTCGTCCTCGCCGGCCTCGCCACGGCCGGGTTCATGGTCCGCAATTGGTTCGCCTCGGAAAAAGGACGGCGCGTCTGGGAGGGAACGATCCTGCGCCTGCCGATGGTGGGGCCACTGGTCGCGGAATTTGCCATGGCCCGCTTTTGCCGGATGCTCGGCACATTGCTCGGCGCGGGCGTGCCGCTCGTGCAGGGACTGAACGTCGCGCGGAAATCCATCGGCAACCAGATCCTTGTCGACGCCGTTGCCACGTCCATCGAGCGCGTCCAGGAAGGTGAGCGCCTCGGGCAAAGCCTGGCGGAGTGCCGCGGGTTGTTCCCCAGTTCCGTGCTGGAAATGATTTCCGTCGCCGAGGAAAGCGGACGGTTGGACACGGAATTGGTCCGGGTCGCCAACGTGACCGAGGGCGATCTGGACCGGCAATTGAAAACCGCGGTTGCCTTCGCGGAACCGCTGATGCTGTTTCTCATCGCGGGATTCATCGGCACCATCTTCATCGGGATGCTGCTGCCGATTTTCACGTTGCAACAATACATCAAATAACCCCCACAACTATTATGAAGAACATCTCTCATACATTCAGCCGCGTTCGCCGTGAGCAACGCGCGTTTACGCTGGTCGAATTGCTGCTCGTGCTGGTCATTCTCGGCACGCTGGCGGCCATCGTTCTCCCGAAGTTCTCCGGCGTGTCCCAGCGCGGCCGCGTGACGGCGGCGGCCACGCAGATTTCCACGTTCAAGACGGCCCTCGACGCATTTGAAGTGGACATGGGGTATTATCCGAAAGGCCGCAACGGGCTGGTGGACCTGATCCAGCAGCCGCGTGACGGCGCCAACTGGCACGGGCCGTACCTCCAAAGCGACTCGATTCCCAAAGACCCGTGGGGCAACGATTATCTGTATGAGTGCCCAGGTAAGCACAACCCCAGTTTCTACGATATATCGTCGGCGGGGCCGGACGGAAAGTTCGGGACCGATGACGATATCTGCAATTGGACGCTCCGAAGATGAGCCTGTGGATCAAACAACGTGACACACAAAACCTACAACCGGCATTTATTCGCTGCGGCGGGTTTACCTTGATCGAGCTGGTCCTTGTCATGGCGCTGCTGGTCGTCGCTATTTCCGTGACGGCGCCGGTGCTGTCCCGCTTTTTCCGGGGGCGCACGCTCGATTCGGAGGCGCGACGGTTGTTGTCCCTGACGCGCGCGGGACAAAGTCGGGCGGTTTCCGAGGGAACCCCCGCGCTGTTATGGATCGATGCGTCACAGCACGAGTACGGATTGGAATCGGAGAACGCATCGCGCACGGGTGATCCCCGGGCAGAAGATTTTTCCGTTGCGGACGGCTTGCAGGTGGACGCGGTCAACGCCGCGCCGATTTCGGTTGGGGGACGGAAATTGCCCGCAGTCCGGTTTTTGCCCGACGGGACGATTGACGATGCCAGTCCGTCGACGCTGCGTCTCGCGGGGGCGGACGGAACAATTCTCTGGTTGGTCGAACAAACCAATCACATGACCTATGCCATTCAGAACATCAATCGCTAGGAAGCCATCCCAACGGTGCGCGGAGGCCGGCTTCACACTCGCCGAGGTGTTGGCGGCGCTGGCGTTCATGGCCATCGTAATTCCGGTGGCTGTTGATGGCTTGCGCATTGCCAGCGCGGCGGGCGAGCTTGCCGTGCACAAGGCCGAAGCCGCGCGAGTGGCCGAACGCGAACTGAACGAGATCGCGGTGACGACGACCACGGGGGGGGTCACCGCTCAGAACGGGACCGTTCAAGAGGGTGGACATGACTACCAGTGGAAGTTGCACAGCGAGCTTTGGCCACAGGATTCGATGCAACTCCTGACCATGGAAGTGACCTTTACCTCGCGGGACCGGGCATATTCGACGCGAGTGAGCACATTGGTGAACTTGCCGCAGCTATGAAAATGAACCGTCCGGCACAACCAAATCGCCGCCGACTTGTCCACAAAGGGGGATTTACCCTGGTGGAGTTGATGTTGGCCATGGGGGTTTGCGCCATCGCATTGGCCGCGATCAACGGCGTGTTCTTTGGCGCGTTGCGTCTGCGCGAAGCCACGATTCGGGCGGTGGATGAAGCCGAGCCCGCGCAACTGGCGTTGGCCACGATGCGCAATGATTTGCAGTCGGCGATGTCGCCGACAACCAACGGCGTGATGACGGGCGATTTTCGGGTGGGGGACATCACCAGCGCCGCCATGAATCAGAATGTGTCCATCGAGTTGTACACCACCACCGGCGCGCTCCACGAAAACGAGCCGTGGGGGGATGTCCAGTGCGTTACCTATGAGCTCCGGCCAGCGGCCGGCGGCGCCGGAAACCAGGGCCAGGATTTGGTCCGTAGCGTTACGCGAAACCTCCTCGCGACGATCACTCCGGTGCCGGAAGACCAATGGATGTTGGGCCGAGTGCAAAGCCTGACGTTTGATTGTTACGACGGCACGCAATGGCGTAATTCTTGGGATACGACCGCGTCCGACACTAATTTGCCAATTGCCGTCCGCGTCACCATTCAATTGGCGGGAGAAGGCCCCGGCGACCCGCGCGCCCGGGAACCGATCGTGCTGACGGTTCCGATTGATTCCCAATCGCGCACCAACCAGGTGCCAACCGCCGGAAGCTGAACGACATGAAACGTCGCTGCCTACAACACGTTGGTCAAACGCAAGCCGCCGACTCTCGCGGAGGCTCGGTGTTGGTCATTGTCCTCTGGGTCACGCTTGGATTGGTCAGCATCGCACTGTATTTCGCGCACTCGATGGCCATGGAGTTGCGGGTGTCGGACAATCGCGCGAGCGCCGTCGCCGCCGACCAGGCCATCGAAGGCGCGGCGCGCTATGTCGAGTATGTCCTCACCAACTATGCCACGAATGGGGTCATGCCCGATCTCACCGAGTATCAGGCGGAAGACGTGCCGGTCGGAGGCGCGCACTTTTGGCTCATCGGACGGGACAACAGCTATCCCCCGGCGCACCCCAATCGGGTGACCTTCGGTTTGGTGGATGAGTCATCGAAGCTGAACCTCAACACGGCCCCAACCAACACTCTCGGGATGCTGCCGCGGGTGACAGCGGACGTGGTCAATGGGATCCTCGATTGGCGCAACCCGAACAGCAACGGCGGGACAGAACTCTACTACGCGATGGCGCAACCACCCTATCAACGCAAAGGCGCCCCGTTTGAGACCGTTGACGAAGTGCGGCTGGTGTATGGAACGACGATGGACATTCTTGTCGGCGACGACCTGAATCGCAACGGGGTTCTGGACCCGAGCGAACCCGATGAAGACGGCAACGGACAGGTTGACCCGGGGATTATCGAATATCTCACGGTGTATAGCCGCGAGCCGAACGCCCACAGCGACGGCACCGCGCTCACCAACATCAACAACCCGGCGCAACTCCGAACACTGTTGCAGAGTAATTTTGGGGGCGGCCGCGCCACGCAAATCCTCAGCCGACTGTTCCCGACTGTTGGAGGAACGGGTACGAGGACGAACGCCCCCGCGAGAGGGACCGCCGCCACGCTGAACGGCTTGCTGCAATTTTACCTGCGCAGCGGGCTGAGCGAAACCGAGTTTGCGGAAATCTATCCCGATCTTGCCGTCGGCACGACTCCTTACACGCCGGGACGCGTGAACATCAATACCGCCAGCGTGACCGTGTTGTCCTGCCTTCCCGGTATGGATCTGGGTAGCGCGCAGCAAGCCGTTAGCTACCGGCAGTCCAATCCCAACAACTTGGGGACGATCGCTTGGATTGTGGATGCGCTGGGAAGAGGCAGCGCGGCGGTCCAGGGTCTGGAAAGTGGCGATTACATCACCACGCGAAGTTTTCAATTTGCGGCAGACATCGCGGCGGTGGGCCCGTATGGACGTGGTTATCGTCGGGTCAAATTCATATTCGACATCAGTGACGGCACGGCAAGGATCCTCTATCGACAGGACCTCACGCGTCTCGGCTGGGCCATCGGTGAAGATGTCCGCCAGGCAATGCTGGGCAAGGAGGCGTCGTGATGAATTGGCGCGATTGGAAGTCATGGAAGCGCCGGGGCCGTTCCTCCGTGTTGGCATTGTCGCTGGACGGTGGTCGTTTGGAGGGGATCGTGTTGTGTCGCCCCAATGGCTCGTTACAAGCGCTGCAGTCGTTTTCCGAAGCGTTATCGCTTGATCCATTGACGGCGGATTCCGAACTCGTGGGACGGGAGATTCGGAATCATCTGGATGCCGCCGGTGTGCACGAGCGGCATTGCATTGTCTGTGTACCGCTGAAGTGGGCGCTGGTCGTGCATGTCGAATTGCCCGAGTTGCCCGAGGCGGACGTGGCCAGCTTCCTGCAAATCGAAGCCGAGCGCGGATTCCCCTGCGATGTCGCCACATTGCGGTTGGCCACGTCGCGGTGGCAGGCGCCGTCCGGAAAGCAGTACGCAACGCTGATCGGGATTCCTGAGAACCACCTCGCCTTGCTGGAGCGGGTCCTTCTGGGAGCCCGATTAAAAGCGGTCAGTTTTTCTCTGGGTATCACCGCCCTCCGAGCACCCCACGTCGGGTCTGCCGACGGCGCATTGGCACTGGCCATTGGCGAAGACAATATTGATTTGCAAGTCACTTGCGGCGGCGGAGTGGGCGCATTGCGGGCATTGGAAGGCGCGCTGGAAATCGAAGGCACTCGCAAGCTTCTCCATTCCGACGTCGTCGCGCGCGAAGTGCGCATCACCCTCGGGCAACTGCCGTCGGAATTCCGCGAAACCGTACGCGGCGTATGTATCTTTGGTTCAGCCGACCTTGCTGGGGAACTGGCCAACGAAATCGAGGCGCCACTGGCCGCGATGGGATTGACCGTCGAATTGGTCACCGCGTATGCGCCGGGAGAATTCGGCCTCGAGCTTCCCGCAGGGTCAACGGTTTCCCGGGCATTCAGTTTCGGAGCGCGTTATCTGGCGCGTCAGGCTGCGCCATTTGAATTCCTGCCGCCCAGAATTGCGCCGTGGCAGCAACTGGCGGCACGCTATTCTTCCAGCCGGCTTCGCATGGCGGGTGCCACCACGGGCGCGGTAGCGCTCCTGGTGGTAGGACTGTTTTTGATCCAGCAATGGCAACTCATCCGGTTGCGCTCCCGCTGGGGAGCAATGTCGCAGAAAGTGGAGGAACTCGACGGCTTGCAACAACAAATCCGGCAGTATCGCCCGTGGTTTGACCGGTCATTCCCCAGTTTGAGTGTGCTGCGCGAGTTGACACTGGCGTTTCCCGAGGACGGGGTCGTCTCGGCCAAGACCGTGGAAATCCGCGACGCCAACACGGTGACCTGTTCGGGTACGGCGCGGGACAACGCCGTATTATTGAGGACGCTGACCCAGTTGCGCGGCACGAGTGGGGTGAGCGGCCTGAAAGTGGACCAGATCCGCGGCAAATCTCCGATGCAATTCACGTTTGATTTCCAGTGGGGCGAAGGAGGCGGCAGTGCGAATTAACCAGCGCCAACGACTCCTGGCGATCCTTGCCATTTCCGGTCTCGGGCTCCTGATTTCCGACTGGTTTGTGTTCACGCCGCTGACGCATCTCTGGCAGGCACGCTCCAAGAAAATCGCCGAACTCCGCCAAGAAATCGCCCAGGGATCGTCGTTACTGCAGCGGGAACAGCTCATTCGCCGTCGCTGGGATGAAATGCGGACGAACACGCTGACGAACAATGCCTCGCTGGCCGAGCAGCAGATGCTCAAAGCAGTTGATACATGGTCGCAACAGAGCCGCGCGAGCGTTACATCAATCACGCCTCAATGGAAACACGACGCGGATGACTACATGACGCTGGAGTGTCGGGTGGACGCCACGGGCGACATGACGACGTTGGCGCAATTTTTGTATGCGGTCGAGAAGGGACCGATGGCCTTGAAGGTGGTATCGGCAGAGTTGAGTTCGCACGACACCATCGGCCAGCAGTTGAGCCTGGCACTGGAAGTCAGTGGCCTCATCCTGACACCACAAACCCAATGAGCCGGAAGCCAACAATTATCGGAAAGACGTTCCGCCCGTGGCAGATTCTGGCGATCACGGCGCTGGTGATGACCGGAGGTTTCACCGCCCGGGCCCAGCAGACGAACCGCACGAGCCAGGCGGACTTCTCTAATTTCCAGATCATCAGCGAGAGGAATATTTTCAACCCGAACCGGACCGCACGACATAAGCGCGGGAATCGGCCGCAACCGGCGGCGGATGCGTTTTCACTCGTCGGCACGATGAGCTACGCCAAGGGCACGTTCGCGTTTTTTGACGGCACGAGTTCCGACTACCGAAGGGTCGTGCAAAACGCCGGCACGATTGCCGGTTACAAGGTGACAGACATCACGCCATCCGCCGTGAAACTGGCGAATGGCGACAAGCAGTTGGTGATGAAGGTCGGGACACAAATGCGGCGCGAAGAAAAAGGATCCTGGCAGTTGGCAGCCACGAGCGAATTGCCAGTTGAGACGACGGAGAATGTGGATGCGACATCAATCGAGCCGTCCGCCAGCGATTCCGACAGCGGCGGCAACGATGTCCTCAAACGGCTGATGAAACAGAGAGAACAGGAGTTACAATGAGAACCGTTAGTTTTCGAATTCTGGCCACCGGTTGTGTTTTCGGGTTTGTGCTAACGACGCACGCGCAAACCGGGCAGGCTCCGGCTCTTGAACCGCAGACGGTCGACAGCGTGAGCAACAACGTGCCCACACAAACGGAGCCCTCAGCGGCCGCGCCGCAACCAGAGGGAACAGAGGCATCCGAGGCGGACCAGGGCATGGCGACCACCCCGGCACCCGCCCAACCTGAGACCGCGATGGGGAGTTCATCCGCCACCACGGAACCCAATGTAGCCGGGGAGCAGGCTGTGTCTCCGTCCGCGTCCACACCTGAAGACACGGGCGTTGGGAAGGGGTTGTACTTGAATTTTCACAACGCGCCAATCGATCTGGTGTTGAGTTATCTAAGCGACGCAGCGGGCTTCATTATCGAAGTGGATACTCCCGTAAAGGGTAAAGTGGATGTGTGGAGCACCCATCCTGTGACCAAAGACGATGCCGTTGATATATTGAACTCCGTGCTGAACAAGAATGGATACGCCGCCATCCGGAACGGACGGACGCTGACCATCGTGAGCAAGGACGACGCGATCCACGGCGATATTCCGGTCAAAACCGGCAACAACCCGGACGCCATTCCGAAGAACGACGAGATCGTCACGCAAATCATTCCCATCCGTTTCGTGGAAGCGGAGCAACTCGTGAAGGACCTGTCGCCGATGGTGTCTTCGCACGCGACGATCGTTGCCAATGAAGCCGGTAATTCCATCGCCGTGACCGATACCCAGGCCAATATTCGGCATCTGGTGGAGATCATCAAGGCGATCGATTCGAGCGCCGAAGACGAGACCGAATTGCGCGTGTTTCACTTGAAACACCACGACCCGACCGAGATTGCCAACCTGTTGACGGGATTGTTTTCCGGACAGAGCAATACGAGCGGCAGCCAGACCCCGATACGGTTTGGCGGCCCCGGCGGCGGCTTCGGCGGAGGTGGTTTCGGTGGATTTGGCGGGGGTGGTTTCGGTGGGTTTGCCGCACGCGCAGCGGCGGCTCAGGCGGCGGCCAATAACCCCGCCAACGGTCAGGCGGCGCGGATCAAGAAGCGGCAAGAGGTCGTTGCCGTGGCCGACCCACGCACGTCGTCTGTGGCGGTCACCGCGTCGAAGGACCTGATGGAGCAAATCGCGAGCATGGTGGAACAACTCGACCAGGATTCGCCGCGGGTTCCCCATGTGACCGTTGTTCATTTGGAAAATGCCGACCCACAGCAAGTGCAGCAGGTGTTACAGGACATGTTCCAGAGTCAAACCTCAACGCGGAGCAGCCAGACACAGCAGAGTCCGCTGCAGCTGCGAATTCAGCAGAATGCCGGTACCACGACCACCAGCACGGGACTAGGAAGCTCAGGCTTGGGAACAGGGCGCACCGGACTCGGAGGAACTTCGTTCTGATGATCGTGTAATCGCAAGGAACCTATGAATACCAAATTCTTAAAATCGAAATGCTGGCTCGCGCTCCTTCTTGGCCTTTGCCTGTGCACGACAAGTGAAATCCTTGCCCAACAGGCTGCGCAGCGCCCCGCCGGTGCGGGTGGTGGCTTCGGTGGTTTTGGCGGCGGTGGTAGCGCCAACCGTAGCGGCACGACCACCGGCGGCCAGCAATACAACGCCAACGGCAGCGTGGGTAACGCTACGATTTCCTACGACCCGGATACGCACAACATCACCATCCTCGCCGATGATGACACCACGCGAAATATCAGCTCTGTCATTTCCAATCTGGATCGCCCGCAACCCCAGGTCCTGATCAAAGTCGTATTTTTGCAGGTGACGCACAGCGATGCAACGGACATCGGTGTTGAGGGTGGGTGGATGAACGGAATTGGGGGAGGGAGGACTGGACAAGTGGCCAATTCCTTCGGCCTGTCTTCGTTGGCTTCCGGCACGGGGTCAAATGCTCCCACGTTGAATGCGTTCGGGTTGCCGGTGTCGAGCTTTTCGCAAATCGCCCCATTCGCGTCCGGCCCGGGCGCTGGAATGTATCAAGTCCTCGGTGGCGATTTTCAAGCCACCTTGCGGGCCATCGCCGCGATGGGAAAAGCCGAGGTGCTTTCTCGACCTTCCATTCTCGCGCGGAACGATCAGCCGGCCAGCGTCGTCGTGGGACAGGAGGTTCCGTTGATCACCAGCGTCAGCTACAACTCGATCTCTGGCGCGCCGATCAACTCCGTCACCTACACGTCCGTGGGAATTATCCTGACAGTGACGCCGTATATTACCAGCGATGGCATGGTTCAGATGATCATCGCGCCGCAGGACTCATCCATTGACCCGACCTTGACGGTTCCCATCGCCCAAGGGGTCAACGCTCCGGTCATTGACACGGTTTCCGCTAACACCGTGGCCATCACGCCCACCGGACAAACCGTTGTCATTGGCGGCTTGATGCAACGTGACAAAACTTCTGCCGAGCAGAAAATTCCCATCCTCGGTGACATTCCGTTTCTCGGGAACGTTTTCAAGCGGAGAACCGCCAGCAACTCCCGTCAGGAACTCTTGATCTTCTTGACGCCGTACGTGGTCCAGGCTCCGACGCAATTGGCGGCGCTCTCCAACACGGAAAGGGCGCGTTCTTTGATTCCCAAGTCGTATTCCGAGCAGGAATTGGATAGATTTCTCGACAAGATGCCGACAAAGCAATCGAAAGGCGGAAAGCCGGGCTCCTCCGCCACGGGTCAATAACCAGGCAATATGGAACGCCGCGCATGGACATAAGCCGCCGCAGCACGTTGATCTATGGATTATTGCTGGCCGCGTGGGTCTTGGTGTTGGCCTGGCAGACGGCCGAGCATTTCCGCGTGCGTCGCGCCGCGCGGGCGCAGTTGATCTACCGGGCCCAGGACATTTCCACCACGCTCGGCATCGTGCTTCGGTCGCAACGACGGTTCGGGGTCCTTTCCAAGGAACGATTGGAATCCGCGCTCCACGATCTGGTCAGGCCCGGCGAACTGAACGGGATCGCCCTCCTCAATGCCGCCGGAGTCGTCGTGGCCTCGGCGGGCACACTCGGAGATTTTCAAGCCAAGGGCGTCGAGGGCCCAGCCGAGCGCTGGAACGAACAAACGGTCACCTTGATGAACCTCGTGGACTTGGGTACTAACGTGACCCGGGATATCGAGAGTAACCGGCCGCCGATTGTTTTGACCCGAGACGAGTTCTTCCGTCCGTCCGATACCAACCGGGCCGCTGGCGGTCCGCCACCGGGGCCACCGCCGGGACCTCCGCCGACGGAAGAGGAGTCAAACAGCAACGCCACGGCGACGAACGAGGCTGCAGAACCGTCGCCATCGGGTTCTTCCACGAATCGACCATGGTTTCGCGGCGGTCCGGGCCGACCACGGCTTGGTCGCCCGCCCTGGATGAGCGAAGAAGTCTACAATGCGATGCTTCAAAAGCAGGGGGTGCGCAGCTTTGTCATTGTTATGTCCACCCAACCCGTGCTGGCCGCAAGCCGTCAAGATCTCTGGCTGCGGTGCATCATTGGATTGCTGGCCACTGTCTCGGTTGTCGGCTCGGGACTGGCCTGGCGCAACCTCACCACGTCTTCCGATCTCCAGCTCCGGCTGGTGCGTGCCAGCGAATTGACCACCCATCTCAAGGAAATGAATCTCGCCGCGGCCGGCCTCGCTCATGAAACGCGCAACCCGCTCAACATCATCCGCGGACTGGCGCAAATGATCTCCAAACAAGCCGACGCGCCAGCGGAAATCCGAGAGAAATCGCGCGCCATCGTGGACGAAGCCGACAAAGTCACGGTCCAGCTCAATGAATTCATCAATTATTCCCGGCCCCGCGAAGTGCGTCGCTCCGTGCTGGCGCTTTCGTCGGCAGTAGGTGAAGTGGTCCGCGCGTTGGGATACGATATCGAGGAGAAACGGGTTCAGGTCGAAATCAAGGGCGAGTCGCTCTCGATTGAGGCGGACGAACAACTGCTGCGCCAGGCGCTGTTCAATCTGCTCCTCAACGCCATTCAAGCCGTCGACCCCGGCGGCGTCATTCAAATCGTCACCGGGCGCCCGAACGCCTCGGAAGCCGTGTTGGAGATTCGCGACAACGGCCCGGGCGTGCCGGCCGACCGCCGCAAGGAAATCTTCAAGCCCTATTTTACCACCCAGCCCAAGGGAACCGGGCTGGGACTGACCGTCGTCCAGCAGATCGTGCACGCCCACGGCTGGGAAATTGAATGCCTTCCCAACGAGCCGAAAGGTGCTATCTTCCGTGTGGCCCACTTAAAACTCGCGGGAAAGAATTGAAAACACCGGCATCGGGCACCGAATCAACGGTGCGGATCCTGATCGTGGACGATGATGCAGGCCAGCGCAGCCTGCTCGATACATTTTTGCGGGGCCAGGGGTTTCAAACCACGGTTGTGGAATCCGGCGAGCGCGCCCTGGAAACACTGCGCGAGGGCCACATCGCCATGATGGTGTCCGACGTGCGTATGCCGGGCCTCACTGGACTGGAAACGCTGCGCCGCGCGCGCCAAATCAACGCCACGCTGCCGGTCCTGCTCGTGACCGCCTATGCCGACATTCGCGAAGCCGTCGGCGCCATGCGCGATGGCGCCGTGAATTATCTCGCCAAGCCTATCGATCTGGATGAATTGCTCGCGTCGGTGCAACAGGCCACCGGCATATCGAAGTCCACTCCGCTGCGCTACGATGAAGACCGGCAATTGCCCAACTACGTCGTCGCCAAAAGCCCGCTGATGCAGGCCGTCTTTCGCGACGTTTCGCTGGTCGCGCCGTCGGACACACGCGTGCTGATTACCGGCGAAAGCGGTGTCGGCAAGGAAGTGCTGGCCGATGTCATTCATGCCTGGAGCACCCGATCGGCCGGACCGCTGGTGAAGGTCAACTGCGCCGCGATCCCCGAATCCCTGCTCGAAAGCGAGCTGTTCGGGCACGAGCGCGGCTCGTTCACCGGCGCGCACGCCCAGCGGATTGGCCGTTTCGAGGAAGCGAACAACGGCACAATCTTTCTCGACGAAATCGCCGAGATGACCCAACAGCTCCAGGCGAAACTCCTTCGCGTGACCCAGGACGGACGGTTTCAGCGCGTCGGCTCCAACCGCGAGATTCACACCAACGCCCGCATCCTCGCCGCCAGCAATCACAACCTCGAGGAGGAGGTCAAGAACAACCGGTTCCGCGAAGACCTGTTCTATCGGCTCAACGTGGTCGAGCTGAACGTTCCGCCCCTGCGCGAGCGCCGCGAGGATATCCTCCCGTTGGCGGGATTGTTCATCACGGAATTCGCCAAGGGACGCGCCCGATTTTCGGAGACGGTCACGGCCTGCCTCGAGGGCTATTCCTGGCCGGGCAACGTGCGCGAACTGCGCAACGCGATGGAGCGGGCCGTGCTGCTTTCCCGCAGTGAACTGATCCTGCCGGAACACCTTCCCAAGCGCGTCCGCGAGGCTGCCGGCCGTCCGGGCACCTCATTGTCAGCCAACGCCGAGCAACTCGAAGAAGTCGAGCGCGAAGCCATCCTCCAGGCGCTTCGGAAATACAACTTCAATCGCACCGAAACCGCGAAAGCCCTCGGCATCAGCCGCCGCGCCCTCCTCTACAAGCTCCAGCACTTCCAAAAACTGGGCTACGAGACTCGCCCGCCTACGGAGGGTTAACCCGCCATCGTCGGGGTAGCTTGCCTCAGGTAGGCAACCCATCTTGACGCATTTTGGGGGGGCGAATCGGTCACAAGTCCCCATATCCGACCCCAAAAATTTGGGTTCGTTTTCAATCGAGAGTGTAAAGTTTTCCGACACCCGATTTTCGTAACCCATTGACCATTGGCCTCTTGCAAAACTTGCACCCCTCCAAAAGATGGGTTCGTTTGCAATTTTTGTTTTTTGCGCGTCCCCCCTTCCCCCTGTAGCCGCGCGCGGTGAGCGCGGACTCGGTGTTCCCTCTGTAGCGGCGCTCTATGAGCGTCGGTCGTCCCTCCGCCTCGTTGGCTTGTAGCGTCGCCTGTCCCAAGCGAAGCGCCGTTTCGTGGTTGTAGCCACGGCGCTTGCCCGCCTCAGGCGTGGCTCTGCCGCAGTGCTCCGTTCCCAATCCCGTCCCCTGACTTCCCCTATATTTCAAAGAACCCAAACCATCCCGACTATACACAATAATATATCTACTGTCCAGCATTTTTCAATAGTGGATGCCCCGGCTCCCGGTCCGCCGCGCCACCTTGACTCGAGCGTGGTTTTAAAGGCAGGCAGTGGCGTCGGCCGGCAATCCTGGCGGACCAGGCAATGGCTTATGTGGAGAAGCCGGGGGGTGAGGTCCCCAGACAGGTTCAGGACCCATTGCCATGGTCACGCGGGGAGTGGACTGCCGCCGACGCCACCGGAGAAGACCGAAAGGGAACAGTCTGGCGCGAGAAGTTGGAGGCGTTGCCGCCATCCTGCTTCCACGCGGTCGTGGTGTCGCCCATGGGATACAACTCCCCACCCCACAAACTGTGGCGCAATCCTTGTCGCGCCAGACTGGTTGAACACCTTCGCCACCAACAATCCTCGCCAAAAATGAAATCTTGTCGTGCTTGTTCGCCATGACCTTCTCGCCACTTCGATCCTGACTCCAACATTCTCCCGTAGACGCCCCTTCGACGCAATTGGGTTACTCGCCGATTCTGGAATAGGGCAATCTCCTGGCCACGATTCTGCCGTCATTCAGTCCCCACCGGGTCATGGTGATGCAGGTTCGTGGCCCATTGAACGGCGTGATGCAATAATTCCGTAGCGTCCTTCAAGTGGAGCTTGCTCTTGATGTTCTGCCGGTAACAGGACACGGTCTTCATGCTCAGTCCCAATTCCCGGGCGATCTTGCGCGTCCCGCGGCCCTCCCCGAGGAGTTGGAACACCTCCAACTCGCGGTCGCTCAGCACTCCCAACGGCCCCTCGTTGGCCGGCGTTTCATGTTTGCCAACCGACTGGGTGACGATGAGCGAGGCCATCCGTTCACTGAGATAGACCTCACCGCTCAGGACCTTTCGTAGCGCCACCAGCAACTCCGCCGTCGACGCGCGTTTCATGATGTAGCCGCGGGCGCCGGCCCGCAACACCCGTTCCGCGTACAGCGCCTCATCGTGCAGCGACAGCACCAACATCGGCAGGTCCGGATGTTGCGCCTTGATGTCCTTGATCAATTCAAGGCCGCTACCGCTCGTGAGGGAAAGGTCGACAATCATCGCGTCCGGTTCCAACGCGGCGGCGGCCCGGATCGCCTCCGGCGCATCAGCGGCCTCTCCGCACACGAGAAGATCGGGCTCCTGGTTGATTACCATCGCCAGTCCCTCGCGCAGCACGGAGTGATCGTCGACGATGAGCACCCGGTGCTTCCCGTGACCCTTGGTTCCCGATTCTTGATTCATGACTGCCCTTTCTCGCCGGACCGTGTCTGTCGCCGCGGTCTCATCGGCCCCTAATTCGGCATGTCACAACGCCGCTTGGCCCGGTTAATATCGCCGACGCAGGTCCGCCCGCCAGTCGCCGTCGGAGACGGCATCCGCAAAATCATCGCTCGGCGGACTGTTGCGGGGGCGAGCCTCGTTGACACTGAGCGTGCGACCGCCGAGTTCCCGGCCGTCAATCAAAGAAACGGCCCGGGCGGCTTCCTCCTCCGAGCCCATCTCCACAAAGGCAAACCCTTTGGACAGGGAGGTGACCCGGTCCACAATCAGGTTGCAACTGACGACGGCGCCCGCCGCTTCAAACAGGTGCAACACCTCTTCTTCCCTCGTTCGAAAAGGAAGATTTCCGACATGGAGTTTGGTCGTCATTTCGTGGGGTTCCCCTTTCTCTTGAAATTGTTCGCACTGGTTTCTGTAACTGTCTCGTGATGGGAAAATCATACCCGAGTGATCGGCGGGCCGCTATTGGGTAGCTCTCCGAATCTCGCCTAGGATGAATTCCTATCATCGATCACAGCTTCCATGAAGGTGCCAGCCGCCCATCGGAAAATCTCCTAGGGAGAAAGACGTAGTTTTCCTACCCCTTTATCCGCCACCCGCCCAATTGCCCACCCGTCACGCATCGTCGTAGACTGGGTTCAGTTCAACAAGCGATCGGACAATCGCACAACCAAAGAGAAGGAGGCGTTATGACGGGAGCCACTCGACAAATTCAGATAACCGTTCGCGCCAGCAATCAACCGGCGCTTCTCGCCAGGCTGATGGCCATCACGACGTCCTGCGGCGCCGAAGTGCTGGCCGCGTCCTCTCATTGGGACGGATCGGGCACGGCCGTGAACCTCGTGACCGAGGACGCCGTGCGTACCGGACGAGCCCTCACGGCGGCGGGGTTCGAGTGTGAATCGCATTTCGTTGTCTTGGTCGAGATTCCGGACAAGCCGGGGTTGCCGGCGATGCTGGCCTCGAGGCTGGAAGCCGTTGGCATCGATGTCCTCCACAGCTATGCCTTCCGCTCGGACAATCACCGCTCCTATGTGGTGTTCCAGACATCCGATGACGACCGCGCCATCTATCTCCTGGAAGTGGACGCATTAATCCACCATCTCGCGGCCGCCCAGAGGTGGCATCCATCGTCGGAAAGGGAACCCGACGGAACCTGCATGGCAAAGCACGCGGCTTGAAAACATTCATGGCGCCACGCCGGTAGTCGGCAGGCTGTTTGCCGTTGCGAGTGATCCGTGGCAAATTGCAACCTGATGGCGATGGAGGACAAGAGCGATGGCTGATTTTCATCAAAACGTCGTGCCGACGTTCCCCCGTTTGGAATCAGAGGATTTGGAGCGAATGGAGCGACAGATCGTCCGCGCCTCCGTGCGTTCGCCGATCGGCGTGATCATCCCCGCGCTGTACGACGATCTCGCCTCGCCCGCCATGCGGGAAATCGTGAATCAATTGGCGAATATGGCGTTCCTGCGGCGGGTATATATCAGCCTGGATCGCGCCACGGTCGAGCAGTATCGCAACGCGCACGAGATTGTCGCCCCGTTGGGTGACCGGGCGGCGCTGCTGTGGAACGACGCGCCGGCAGTGCAGCGGGTCATTCAAAGGATAAATTCGGTGACGCCCGTCGGGCAGCGGGGCAAGGGGCAGGCGGTTTGGACGGCGTTGGGCTATGCGCTGGGAAAGGCGGAGGTGGCGGTGCTGGCCTTTCACGATGCCGACATTGTCACCTACGATCGGGCGATGATGGTGCGGCTGCTCTACCCGGTCGTCCATCTTCGCTACCAGTTTGCCAAGGCGTATTACGCGCGCTTTTCGGAGCGGCTGAACGGACGCGTGGCGCGACTGTTTTATTTTCCGTTCGTCAAAGCCCTGCGTGAAGTACTGGGACGAAACGATTTCCTGGATTACATGGCGGATTTTCGGTACCCGCTGTCGGGCGAGTTCGCGACGTTTGCCTCGATCGCCAACGAGATGCGGTTCCCGTCCGATTGGGGAATCGAAGTGGGCATTCTCTCCGAGATGTACCGCATCGTGCGAACGCATCGGGTTTGCCAGGTGGAAATCACCCCGCGCTACGATCATAAACATCAGCAGATTGGCACCGATATGCAAGGAGGCTTGCTGCGCATGGTGGCCGACATCGCCCGCGCGTTCTACACCAAGCTCGCCTCGTGCGGCTCGGTGTTGAGCCGCGATTTCCTGGTGACGCTCAAACACACCTACATGACCGATGCTCGCGCGTATGTTCGCGTCTATGAAGCCGTGGCGGAAATGAACAAGGTCGAACGACTGGATTCTCACGAGGAGTTGAAGTCGATCGAATCCTTCGCGGGGGTCTTGGAACATGCCTTTCAGGAATTTCAGGAACACCCGTCGGGATCCCCGATGATTCCCGAGTGGCGACGAATCGAGGCCGCATTGGACGGTATCCTGCCCGAGTTGGTGAGCGTGTTCCAGAACCCGCTGGGCGAACCGTCATGACGGTTTACAGGAAGCAGTTCCGGTGTCATTATGTAGCATCGGGTTCGCTGGAAATAAGGCTTCGGTCTGGCTGGCAACCATGCGGCACGGAGCATGATCATGCATGTGGAGGCGAGTCGCGTAACAACCACACGACCATCTGATGGAAGTGAGAAGTACGTTCTCACGGACGTGTGGAAGATCCTCGCGCTGGCCGCCGTCTATTTTGCCGCCGGCAAGCTCGGCCTCAAGTTGGCGTTTCTCCATCGCAGCGCATCGCCCGTCTGGCCTCCCACCGGAATCGCATTGGCAGCCCTGCTCGTGTTCGGTTATCGCCTCTGGCCGGGTGTATGGATCGGCGCCTTTCTTGTCAACATCACCACGGCAGGATCGGTCCTCACGTCAATCGGCATTGCGGCAGGAAACTCGCTGGAAGCCGTGTTCGGCGCGTGGTTGGTCGACAGGTTTGCCAATGGACGCCGCGCCTTTGATCGGCCAACGGACATTTTTCGGTACGTGCTGACGGCACCGATTCTGGGCGCGGCGGTCAGCGCGACATTTGGTGTCACCAGCCTGGCGCTCGGGGGCTTTGCGCCGTGGTTCCAGTATGGCCCCATTTGGGGGACATGGTGGCTCGGCGACGCGGTCAGCGCCTTAATCATCACGCCGCTTCTTCTGATCTGGTGCGCCAATCCGCTTCCACGATGGGACCGTCGGCAGATTTCCGAGGCGATACTGATCCTTGCGGTTTTGTCGGGGGTTTGTGTTCTTGGGTTCAGCGGTCCGTATGCCGATCTCTGGAATCGGTATCCTCGTTTCCTGCTGTATCCCGCCGTGCTGTTGGCGGCATATCGTTTCGAGCAACGCGGGGCCATGAGCGCCGCCTTTATCGTCTCCGTCGTCGCGATTCTGGGGACCCAGCACGGCTTTGGCCCGTTCGCGTCCACGAATCGAAACGAATCCCTGGTCTTGCTGCAAGCATACTTGAGTACGCTTACCCTGGCGAATCTCGTGCTGGGCGCCGTTGTCTTTGAAAACCGCCAATACGAATCGGCCTTGCGAGAGAATGAGGAACGGACCCGGCGCGACCTGGAAGACACGTTGCGGTTGCAGGAGGTGAGCCGTCGATTCGTTCAACACGAGGACATCCAAACTCTGTTGGATGCCTTTCTGGACGCCGCGATCGCCATCACGGACGCTGAGCGAGGCACCCTTCAACTGGTGGATCCGGACACGGGCACACTGACAATCGTTGCCCGACGCGGCTTTGCGCAGCCGTTCCTGGATTTCTTTGGGAAAGTTCACGATGGAAACAGCGCGACTGGCGCGGCGTTGCGACGTGGCGAACGCGTGATCGTCGAGGATGTCACCAAGAGCGAGATTTTCGTGGGCACACCTTCGATGGGGATCCTGCTCGATGCCGGCGTGCGGGCGGTGCAATCCACACCTCTCTGCAGCCGATCGGGCATTTTGGTTGGTGTGCTGAACACGCATTATGCCGCGCCCCACCGGCTCGACCGGCGCGAGTCACAGATGCTCGATCTCCTCGTCCGGCAGGCGGCTGACCTCATCGAGCGAAGTCGTGCCGTCACGGCGCTGCGGGAGAGCCAGGCGCGATACGCCCAATTGATCGATTCCGCGATGGACGCCATCATCGCCGCGGACGCGGAGCAGTGCATTGTGCTTTTCAATCCGGCCGCAGAGCGCATGTTCGGCTGTCCCGCCAGTGAAGCGCTGGGGCATTCGATCGACCGGTTCATCCCCGAGCGTTTTCGTGTGGTGCACCGCAAGCATATCGGAGAATTTGGCAAACGGGGCACAACGAACCGCAGTATGGGTGCGCTGGGCGCGTTGAGCGCGGTACGGGCCGACGGCGAGGAGTTTCCCATCGAAGCCTCCATCTCGCATATGGAGGTCGAAGCCCAGCAGTTGTTCACGGTTATCCTGCGCGACATTACCGAGCGCAAGAGAATCGAAGCCGAATTGGAAGCATGGCGGCACGAACTGGAGTTACGCGTCGAGCAGCGCACGGTCGAGTTGGCGGTGGCCCACAAACAGCTCCAGGCGCAAATCGAAGAGCGGAAACGGCTCGAAGCGGAAATCGCCCGCGCCATCGAGAGCGAACAACTTCGGCTCGGCCAGGAATTGCACGACGGGCTCGGCCAGCAACTGGCCGGCATGTGCTATATGATGGGGGCCTTGAAAGTGAAGTTGAATCGCGCTTCGGAACCCAACGCGCGGGAAGTGCAAAAAATCGAGAAACTCCTCCAGCAAAGCGTCGAGCAGGTGCGCAACCTGGCCAAGGGATTCTATCCCGTCGAGCTGGAACGTCGCGGGCTATTCTTCGCCCTGGGAGAAATCGCCCACACCACCGAGCAAACCTTTGGCGTACGTTGCACGCTGAAGGTGGATGAATCCGACGGCACCGAGCCCAAGGGGCCGCCGGCCATTCAACTGTTTCGCATCGCGCAGGAGGCCGTGTACAACGCCATCAAGCACGCCAGGGCGAAGCAGATCACCATCCAGCTTGCGACGACCGACGGACGGACAGCGCTGATCGTCCAGGACGATGGCGTCGGCCTCCCGCCGAGTGTCAATGAAGCCAAGGGGATGGGACTGCGAATCATGGATTATCGCGCCCGGATGATCGGCGCCCAATTCGATCTTCGCCGTGGTCCCAACGGCGGCACGATCATGACATGTTCTTTTCCGGCCGAATGGGCGGATAGGCCGATAGCTCCATCTCCGGCGGGCGAACGCGCGCGGGCCTGAATCTCCGGGGATGCAATGAATTATCGCGACGTCGGTTTGGGTCGCCCGATTTTCGGGCGGTGTGGCTTCTCTTGCGCCGTGGCGGCGGCCGCCAGCGCTTCGCTGGCGTCGCGGTACCGTTGCCAATGAATCGCGAACCGCGCCAACTGTTCCCCCGTGGTCAAATGAAGCTTCCTCTTGATGTTCTCGCGATGGGACGCGACAGTTTTCATGCTGAGATGGAGTTGGTCGGCGATCTCGTGGGTGGCATAGCCGTCACCGATCAACTGGAAAACCTGGAGTTCCCGGTCGCTGAGCTGGCTGATCAGCGAGGAGGTCTCGCCCTTGGGAACGGCACCGCCGAGACGATTCACAATCCCATCCCGGATTCTTTCACTGAGATAAACCTGGCCGAGCAACACCTGACGGATGGCGCGCAGGAGAACTTCGGGATCTTCCTGCTTCATGACGTAGCCCCGGGCGCCCGCGTGCAGACTGCGTTCGGCGTACAGCGCCTCATCGTGCATGGACAACACCAGCGCCGGCAGGTGCGGGAAACGGACCTTCATGTCTTTGATCAACTCGACACCGCTTCCCTCTCCCAACGCAATGTCGACGATGGCCACATGCGGCTGCAACTTTTCCATGGCTTCCAGGGCAGCATGGGCGTCGCGGGCCTGGCCGCAGACTTCCAGGTCGGATTCTCCATTGATGCGTTGCGACAGTCCTTCGCAGAGGATCGGATGATCGTCCACCAACAGCACCCGGTGCTTGCGCACGTTGTCAGGGGATTGTCTGGTGTTTCCGGTTTTCATCTCAAACTCGAAAAGCGACACGTCTTGCTGCGACGGGATGAGCAACCAACACAAGCGACCCTCGGCGTTATTACCGATCCTTGGACATAATCCGGCTTCTGGAAGCGAACACGTTCTCCAGCCATGTGCCCTCGCCAACTTCAATTCACAATCTATCCTACACCGGCCGGTTTGCAAGCCGGGTGTCCGATCAATCCAAACGGGCGGCGGGAACACGACAACCGTTATCTGGACGCCAGCGGAGCAACGAATTCACGCTCACGCTACTGCACATCCGCTTGGGACCGTAACGGCTGACAACCGGCCCGTCGCGTAACGCAGGTATCGGAATGGTATTGACACATCATCCGCTGTGCGACAAAGGGAGGGTGTGAATAGGAGCTTCCCCGTGGCACTGAAGGCTGGGACCAATTGAAACGCCCCCGCTTGCTGTTCCGGTGCAATGTCTTACAAATGGCTCTCGTTGCGCTGTGCTGCGGGGCTGCTGGCGCTGGCGCAGTGACCCAGGACCAGTCGTCCGTCACCATGTCGTTGCCATCCTGCCCCACGCTCACCCCGGACGATCGCATCATCATCTTCGCGCCACACCCGGACGATGAGTCAATCGGCTGCGGCGGCATCATCCAGCAAGCCCTGGCCCTGAAGGTGCCCGTCCGCATCGTCTGGCTCACCTATGGCGATAACAACGAATGGTCGTTCTTCCTGTATCGCAAGCATATCGTCGTGATGCCGGAAGCCGTTCGACTCATGGGCGAAGTCCGCCACCAGGAGGCCGTGGCCGCCGCCCAAGTTCTCGGCGTGGATCCCCATCAACTCATCTTCCTCGGTTACCCGGATTTCGGCACCCTGGCCATCTGGTACCGGCACTGGGCCGACCGTCCGCCCTTCGAGGGCATGCTCACCAAGGTCACCAAGGTGCCCTACGCCGACGCCTATCGCCCCGGCGCACCCTACAAAGGCGAGGACATCCTCCACGACATCGAGGCGAACCTGCAAGAGTTCAAGCCAACCAAGGTCTTCGTCTCGCACCCCTCCGACCACAATGTCGACCACCAGGCCTTGTACGTCTTCACCCGCGTCGCGTTGTGGGACCTCGAAAGCCGGCTCCATCCCGAGGTCTATCCGTACCTCGTTCATTTCGCGCACTGGCCCGCGCCGCGCGGCTTGCAGACGGCCCGGTCCCTCCTGCCTCCCGCGCAACTGGCCACTTCGGTCAGTTGGAACGTCGTGCCATTGTCTCACGACCAGATTCAGTTGAAGGAATGCGCCCTGCGCGCCCATCGCAGTCAGGTCGAGTCCAGCGGCAAGTACCTGCTCTCCTTTGTCCGGGCCAACGAACTCTTTGGCGATTTCCCGCCCCTCGTTGTACCCACCGTTCCCGTCGAGAACCAGTTTCTCGCAGGCCGACTCCAACGCTCCCCCCAACTCCAACAGCAGCAATTGACCGAGGAGGAGAAAGCCAGCTTTGTGGGCATCGAACAGGTCCGCACCTGGCGCGAGGCGGACGATCTCGTCGTCACCGTCCGCCTGTCCAAACCCCTGGCGGAAGCCGTCTCGGCGTCCGTCTTTGCCTTCGGCTATCGCGACAACTGGCCCTTCGACCAGATGCCCAAACTCCGCGTCAACATCGGTGAGCTCAAGCACGATGTCCTCGATCAGGCGCGCAAGCTCCCCGAAAACACCGTCCAGTTCCACCGTCACGAACGGGAATTGAACCTCCGCATCCCCTTGAAAGCGCTCGGCGATCCCCAACGCGTCCTCACCTGCGTCCATACCTACCTCGGCGACGACCCGCTCGACTGGGCCGAGTGGCGCATCCTCGAAATCGGACCCGCCACAGTCAATGCCGCGTCCATCAGATCACCTCGCAACCCCTGACAGACCGCCGAAACGAACCGATGCGACAAAATGGCGCACTTGGACTACTAACACCTTGTCCCTCAAGCCAATCCACAACCGAAAGCACCCAAAAACTGACACGGTCTTGGTACCCCAAAATTTGGGTTCGTTTTGGCTTCGTTTTTTGGAAATTTCCACGCCGGCCTGCACAGATTTGGGTTCGTTTGCAATTTTTTGTTTTTTGCGCGTTCCCCCTTCCGTAGGGGCAGGCTCCCATGCCTGCCCGTTGTGGAGTCCGGTAGTCCCGTTGCTTCCGTAATGTAGGGCGGGATGCCCCTTCCGAAGGGTAAGCCGAGTCTTCGAGACGCGACCATTTCGTATCCTGGGTCGCAATCCCGCCGTTCCGAGTGTTGTCGGCGGCGTGCCGTCACGAGTTGTAGGGCGGCCGGCCCAGCTGCCATCGTATCCCTGCCCCCTTATGTCAAACAACAAATACTTCCTATCGCACAACCGATATCACACCCAGATACCGTGGTCAAATACAAAATCGCTTAACGATTCCAGTCATCCAACAAAGGCGGGCCGCATGCCGCTATGGCGTCGCCGTGCCCGCCCTCAACCTAACCCCCTCTTGCGCAAGAACGCACGCTGACGCAATTGGGGAACTTCCGCTGAGGGCGTGGGCCAACGAGCCCCCGCAGACCCGTGGTTTTAGGCCTGTCGTAGACCGCAGGTTGGTTGATGGATTTTCTTCTGACGGAAGCCCAAGTATGGTAAACGAACCGGTGTATGGACTTTCGGGAAATCCGTCGAGTCGTGATTACAGCAGTGTTCTCAGACGACGTGTTGTTCGATAAGCTGGTGCTTAAGGGCGGGAATGCACTGAATATTGTGCATCAGGTGGGTGTCCGCACTTCCCTCGACATTGATCTGTCAATCGAAGAGGATTTTGTGGATGTGGACGACGCAAAGAGCAGGCTTTTCAAAGCGTTGGAAGACCGGTTTGATTCTGCAGGGTACAAGGTGTTCGACTTGCGTTTCCTCAAAAGACCCGCAGTCCCGAAAGAAGGTCAGCCTGATTGGGGCGGCTACCTAATCGAGTTCAAGATCATGGAGAAGCAACGATTCGAATTGCTCTCCGTCAACCAGGACGCATTGAGGAGAATGGCGACTCCGGTTGGCCCCGGCCACAACCGTGTATTCCATATCGAGATAAGCAAGCACGAATACTGCAAGGGTAAGATTGAAGCGGAGGTGGAGGCCCATAAAATCTTTGTATATAGCCTGCCGATGATTGTCGCCGAGAAACTCCGCGCAATTTGCCAGCAGATGAGCGAGTATACACTTCGACATCCAAAGACCGCGCGGGCTCGGGATTTCTTGGATAGTATAAGCGCCAGTTTGGGTCATAGGCCTTATCAGTAATGTGGTGGGTCAGGTAGAAATCGAAATGTAGACCGAGCGCTTTGAACTTGGAGTATTGGCTCTCGGGATACCTAGACAGCATTAGCAAACAGGTCAAGCAGAATTCGCACTTTTTCGC
>JBKQMH010000179.1:0-4860 GCA_052146795.1 Verrucomicrobiia bacterium | reverse complement strand
GCCTTCGTGACACCGATGGTGCGCATCGGACAAGCATGATGACGTTCTGCACCCGGGCCCCGTGGCGACATCATCCTATACTTATCAGCACTATTTAGACGCAATATCTGAAATATCGCCGTGGAGTGACTCTCGCGGACATGCATCCATGATCTCGTCACCGGATGGTCGATTCGTCCGGTGGGCCGAACCGGCGAAGGTCGCTCGATTTCTTTTGTCGCCTCCAGCACGCCCGGGCGCCGCCGGGTCGCCCTGGGGGTTACCCCCCAGGGCTCCCACAGATCCGGATTTGCGCGGCATAATACCTCCATTGTCACACGCCCCGACCGTCGATGGCGGTCAGGGCGAACTAGTTATGAACATCTATAGTAATGAGAATATTATCAAATATCGAATTCCACTGATGGAGATCTTACTCAGGGTTGGCCATGAGCCTCCTCAACCGCCGTCGTTCCTGGCCGTCGGCCCAAACAACCCACGGTCCTCCCGGCTGAACCCGTCGTGCACGAACTTTGCCGTGAAGTGCCCAGTCGCGAAGCCGGTCGTAGGTAATCCCCAGCTTTTGAGCGAGGTCTGGCAACCACCATTCGCCACTCTCGAGCTGTTCACGGCCGACCGCCCCCCCGGTGAGACCGCGGCGACACAAGAGCTGACGCACCGATGTCGGCGTGTAGCCCTTCTGGGTTCTTGGCGTCCGATACCCCTCTCGAGTGAGATGGGCCGCCAGTTCCTTGATCGTCAGGCCTTCCCGACGCAGTTGCACGATCCGATCCATCATCCGATCGTATTCACCCAGAGACTCGTACCGGGAAACCGACCTGATAATCTCGTGACTCGTGGTCTGGCCACCTCGCCACGTAATCGCAACTCCGGCGCGTTCGGTGTTAGCGCGAACATCGACCACGATGCGCTCGGTGAGAAGCCGTATGATCTCCTTGCGATCCATCGCCGTCGTCTGGGGCGCGTGCCAGAGTGTCGGAATGTCGGCGGCAACCGCCAGGATCCGACCACGATCTTCCTCCGTGAGCCGAGTCGGTTGTTCATTTAAGAATCGATCATATTCTTCCCGCAATTCGCGTTGTGCACGTAGCGCAGCCTCCCACTTTTGCTCCAGGCCCCGAGCCACCAAGCGATTCTCGGGCTCGACGGCTTGGTACTGGCGTTCGGCACGCTCGACCTCATAGGAGGCACGCTCAAGCCGTTGCTCCCAGTGCCGGTTGAGACGCTGACGTTCCCGCTGCACGTTCTCGATCGCCTTGAGGCTCAACTCCACGGCTGCTGGTTCCAAAGCCAGAAGGACCTGGTTTGTCACGAGGTCATCAATGGCCGCCGACGCTAGGCCCCGACAATCGGATCCCTCGAGATGCTTTCGCATGCACACATAGTATGCGGTAGACTTGCTGCGGTAGGTCGCGTGCATCCGCCGCCCGCAGTTCCCGCAAACCATGACACCCGCCAGAAGCGCCTTGCCGACACGAGGCGCTCCGACTGAGCCGGGCTGGTAGCGATTCTGCTGAAGTCGCTCTTGGTTGGCCAAGTAACGGTCCCACGTGATGTAGGCCGGAAGCCGATCCGTTTGGAGCACCATCCACTCTGACATCGGCATCTCTCGCATCTTGACCTTGGTGCCACCGGAAGCCGATTTTTTGTGATCCACGCGGCGACGCCCATAGGAGTAGGCTCCGGCGTAGATCGGATGGTGGAGCATTCGAGCGACCGTGGCCAGCGTGGGCCGGCGCCATTCCAGTTGGCCCCGCCGTGAGCCGCGCTGCACTCGCATTCCCAGGCGGATTTTGTTCCGCACCAGATAGCGGTAGACCCGCCCGAAAGAGCCCAGCTCGTCGAACTTGTCGAAAACCAATTGGACGATCGATCTCGCCTCTTCATCGGGATCGAGAATTACCTCGCCGGTGGGTAGTTTCAAGTAACCGCACGGCACACTGAGGATCAATTCGCACCGCTGGGCCTTGTAACGTTTGCCCCCTTCCAGGCGGTTGTGCATCGTAACCAGCTCATATTCACTCATGGTGCCTTTTAACCCCAAAAGCAGCCGGTCGTTGGGGTCGCGCGGATCGTAGAGACCGTCCTCATCCGCCAGGACCGTTCCAAAGACGGAACACATCTGTAATAAGTGATGCCAGTCCTCGTTGCAGCGGGCTAGCCGACTCATCTCGATCCCCAGGATCAAACCGACGTGTTCCATGGTAACTTCGGCGAGGATGCGGTGAAATCCGCTCCGGTTTTCGGCCGTCTTGCCGCTGAGTCCTTGGTCGTCGTCGATGATCAGGATACGGTCGCGGGGCCATCCCAGCGCTATCGCCAAGTTGACTAGCGCGTACTGGCGTTCGCGCGACTCTCGGTGATCGCGGATTTGCTGCGGAGAGGATTGGCGGACGTAGATGATCGCCAGCAATCCGAGGTGCCAATCCGTGATCAGGCCGGGCCGGGCGCGACGTACGGTGGGATTCGCGGTGGGCATGGCCACCGGTCGCCGGTTTGCCGAGAGGGCGGGCCAGATGGTCTCACGAGCGCTCATGCGTCACCTCCTTGCCGTCTGCGGGCTTCGCCAGTTGCTGGGCGACGACACGGGTCAGTGCGCTGAGAATTCGTTCTCGAAGCTCGATAGGGAAGGTCACCCAGAGCTGCTGAGACTTGGGATGACTGTTTACCTTCCCGCGGCGCGGGGGGGGACGACGGTGGTTCGAGATTGGAGCATGACAACCCTCCTTGCTGAGTTCTCCGCCGGCGATCCTGATGCCACTCCACCAATCGGAGCAACGCCGGCAACTCGATGATAGGCGCGGTTGGACCTATCTGGCCAGGTGTGACTAGACGAGCATTTTGTTCCTCACATCCGGGCGTGCGGTTTTCCCGCACCCGGCTTTCGGACAAGGCTGTACTGATATTCTGCATCACACGTTCGCCCACGAACGATTTGACGCTAAGTTCGTTGGAGCCGGTGTAGTCCCAGCTGCTGGTACAGATGTTCGGCATGGAACCGTTTCTTTCCATGACCCTGCACCTTGAACTTCGCGCACAACCACTGACGCACCCGATGGCAGACGTGGCTGTCGACGATCCGGTAGGCTTTGCTCACCGTTCCGATGCGAAAGTAGTTGGACCAACCCTTTAACTTGCTGTTGATCATCTCCACCTGCGCCCCGACGTCTCGCCCAGCCTTCTTTCGCGTCGTCAACTCACCAATCTCGCGGCACAGCCGCGCGATTTTCTTCCGCGACGGACGCGGTCCCAAGTAGGACTCGCCCGTCCGGCAGTCATAATTCCGGCCAAGGGTGTAACCCAGGAAATCAAACGACTCATCCGGCAAGTGGCACAATCGCGTTTTCGTCTCGTTCACCGTCAGCTTCAGCTTGGACATCATCCCCCGCATCACGGTCATGGCCTCATCGGCCGTGCCCCGGCAGCAGATGACGAAGTCGTCCGCGTAGTTGACGATTCGCGCGGCGAGACGCTTTTCATGTCCTCCTGCTTTCCATCCCTTCACAAATCGTCGCATGTAGATGTTGGACAACAATGGGGAAATCGGAGCACCTTGCGGCGTTCCCATTCCTTGGTCCTTGTTCCGAGTCGTCCGATGGCGGTTCCCGTACGCGTCTGTCTCTTCCACCGATGTTTCCAGCCACATCTTGATCAGCCGCAGCATGCGGCCGTCGCTGATCCGACGGGACATCGATTTCATCAACTCCGCATGGGGAATACTGTCGAAGTAACCCGAAAGGTCGGCGTCCACCACATCGGTGTGCCCCGTCCTGAGCAGCCGTTCCACTTGGCGAACGGCGTCCAGGGCGCTGCGTTCCGGGCGGTAGGCGTGTTGTTCCGGCTCCAGGTCGGCCTCGAAAATCGGCTCCAAGACCAGCACCGCAGCCATCTGGACCACGCGATCTTTTATGCAAGGAATTCCCAGCGGCCTGAGCTTGCCATCCCCTTTCGGGATGTACACACGTCGGACCGGCCGGGGACGATACGTTCCGTCCCTCAGTTCTTCCGTCAGTTCGTCCAGCCACCGTTCCAGCCCGTACTCCTCGATGTCCGCGAACGTCTGTTGATCCACCCCGGGCTTGCCGCGGTTAGCGCGGCTGCGCTCGTAGGCAAATTGGAGGACGTCCCGTCGGAACAGCTTGTCATACAGGGCGTAGAAGCGGTAGTCGGGCGAGTTCTTCGCTTTGGTGTGCAACGCCGTCTGTAACTTCCCAACCGTAACTGGAGGTGATAGGCTCACGCCAATCTCCTGGATGTCGGTCACTTATGACGCTGACCTTGAACCAAGGCCCCTTCCCTCCACCGGCGTTACCCGGCTTCGCAGGTACTGCGGGCCTCTCCGCCACCCAAGCGGCCCGGCCAGTCCCTCACGGGCGTCCGGTTGAGGGTCACGCGCCCTCACCGCATGGGTTTCCCGTGTTGCGTTCGATCTCCGTTTACCGACATGCCGTCGTCAATACCCCGGTGGCCCGCTGGGCCTTGATCGCTCGTGGGACGGCCTATTCCAACCGTTTCCCTGTACCCAGCGGCTGCGGCCTTCCCCATATACACGCAAGGTCGGCGACCACATTGGACTTTTCGAGGCCTGCTCAACGTTCACTGGCTATTACGGCCTGTCGGCTCGCCGAGTCGCCAAAGCGACCCGTCTGTCTCGAAGGCTCCGACGGTTTCGTTTCCTCCCCGCGTCGCTTCGATAGCTACCGGCTGGAGCGACCCAGATGCCGGGCGAGAATTACACTCGCTGAAGATCAACACCTTTGACACGGCGCACGTGCATGCGGACCCCCATCCCGAGCCGTTGACAAGGAACCGTCGGGCTCCCAGGCTCGGGCCATTCCAGGCGGTCATCGATCAGATCTT
>JBKQMH010000178.1:0-17520 GCA_052146795.1 Verrucomicrobiia bacterium | reverse complement strand
GTCATCGCAAGTCCTCGCTGAAAAACCGAAGGCCGACACGAAACCCGCCGCGGAGTCTCACCGCTACAAGAACTTCATCAACGGACAGTGGGTGGATTCGTCATCTGGGAAACTCGTTCCGAACATCAATCCCGCCAACACCGACGATATCATCGGTCACGCGCCGCAATCGACACGAGACGAGGCGAAGGCGGCCATTGAAGCGGCTCAGGCGGCGTTTCCAGCTTGGCGCAATACGCCCGCGCCCGCGCGCGGCCGCATCCTCGCCAAGGCGGTGCAGCTCTCCTACGAACGCAAGGGAGAGATTGCCCGGATGATGACGCGCGAGGAGGGCAAGATACTGAGCGAATCGCGCGGCGAAGTCCAAAAGAGCATCAATCTCTTTGAATACTACGCGGGTATGTCGTTTCGCGTCGAAGGGCGCACGTCACCCAGTGAAATGCCGAGTACGTTCGTGTACACGCTCCGTCAGCCGCTTGGCGTGGTGAGCTGCGTTACTCCCTGGAATTTCCCGTTCTGCATCCCCGTATGGAAGACGGCGCCAGCCCTGGTGGCCGGGAATACTGTGGTGTTCAAAGCCGCGACCAACACGCCCGGCTGCGCGGAACTTCTCGTGAAGATTTACGAGGACGCCGGCCTGCCAAAGGGCGTGCTCAATCTCGTGTATGGCGGCGGCGGCACCGTGGGTGATGAACTCGTCAACAACCAGGCGGTTCGCGCGGTATCGTTCACGGGCTCTTGTGAGACGGGTAGTCAGGTGGCGAAACAAGCCGCGTCACACCTCGCGAAGGTCACGTGCGAAATGGGCGGGAAGAACCCGCTGGTCGTGATGGACGACGCCGATCTTGATCTGGCGGTCGAAGGCTGCGCGCAGGGCGCGTTCGGTTCGACGGGACAACGCTGCACGGCGACGAGTCGGCTCGTGTTGCACAAGGCGATTGCGGACAAATTTCTCGAAAAACTCATCGAGCGCACCAAGAAGATCAAGGTGGGCGACGGGATGGAAGACGGCGTGGGCATGGGCCCGGCGGTCGATAAGGCGCAATACGAAACCGATTTGCGGTACATCGAGATCGCGAAGAAGGAAGGGTGCAAGTGCTTGATTGGAGGCGGCGCGCTCACCAAAGGGAAACTCGCGAAGGGTTATTTCGTCGCCCCGACGATATTTGATAACGTCAAACCCGAGCACACACTGGCCCAGGAGGAAGTGTTTGGCCCGGTCCTGGCGGTGTTTCGTGTGGCTGATTTCGACGAAGCGATGAAGATCGCCAACAACGTCCGTTTCGGGTTGACCTGTGCGATCTACACGGGCGACGCGAACCTCGTGATGAGATTCACCGACCGTATCGAAGCGGGAATGGTCCACATCAATTCGCCGACCGTTGGCGGTGAGGCGCAGTTGCCGTTCGGCGGGTTCAAGGCGACCGGTTACGGCAGCCGCGAGATGAGCGACGAAGGATTGAATTTCTTCACGCAATTGAAAACCGTGTTTTACGATTATACGGGCGTGAAACGGCAGACAAACATTTACTAAGCAAGAACGCGTGGCCGCGGGCTGGCGTACGCCCGCGAGGTTGCGGGAACCGAAGGAGAATAGAGACATGGCGCGCATTGTACGAGGCGGACTGATTCAGGCAACGAACCCGGAGCCGGGGACATCGCCGGTGAAAAAGATCAAGCAGGCGATGATCGAAAAGCACATCAAGCTGATCGATCAGGCGGCGAAGAAGGGCGTGCAAGTGCTGTGTATGCAGGAAATTTTCTACGGCCCGTATTTCTGCTGCGAGCAGGAGATCAAATGGTATGAGTCCACCGAGCGGGTGCCGGACGGCCCGACGACGAAGTTGATGCAGCGGCTGGCGAAGAAATACGGCATGGTCATCGTCGCGCCCGTGTACGAAGAAGAAGCCACGGGCACGTACTACAACACGACGGCGGTGATCGATGCTGACGGCAAATTCCTCGGCAAATATCGCAAGAATCACATCCCGCACTGCAAACCCGGTTTTTGGGAGAAATTTTACTTCAAGCCGGGCAATCTGGGTTATCCCGTGTTTGAGACGGCCGTTGGCAAGGTTGGCGTCTACATTTGCTATGACCGCCATTTTCCGGAAGGCTGGCGATTGCTCGGGCTCAACGGTGCCGAGATCGTGTTCAACCCGAGCGCGACCACGGCGGGCTTGAGCGAGTACCTCTGGAAGCTGGAACAACCCGCCGCCGCCGTGGCCAATATTTACTATATTGGCGCGATAAATCGCGTCGGCACCGAGAAGCCCTGGAGTTTCGGAGAATTTTACGGATCGAGTTATTTCGCCAATCCGCGCGGCCAGATCATCGCCGAGGGCCCGCGCGACAAGGATGCGATCGTCGTCGCGGACCTGAACCTCGACATGATTCGCGAAGTGCGCAACGTGTGGCAGTTCTACCGCGATCGCCGTCCCGAAACGTACAAGGATATCGCCGAATTGCTCCCGTAGCATGATGACTCCCCCGGTCCACGAACTCGACGGTATTCGCGTCACCAACGGCATTCACGAGGTCACGGACGACATCTCGCATTCGCCGTACTGGAACAAGGATATCGCGCCGACGCGGGTCAGCGACCGCAAGTGGGGATTAAAGGACATCGCGGCGCTGTGGATTTCGATGTCGGCATGCATTCCGACGTACATGCTGGCCTCGTCGCTGATTTCCGAGGGCATGAATTGGTACGAGGCGGTGCTGACGATTTTCTTCGGCAACGCCATCGTGCTGCTTCCCATGATTCTCAACGCGCACGCGGGGACGAAGTACGGCATTCCGTTCCCCGTGTATTGCCGCGCGTCGTTCGGCGTGCGCGGGGCGAACATTCCAGCGTTGTTGCGCGCGTTCGTGGCCTGCGGATGGTTCGGAATCCAGACATGGATTGGCGGCTGGGCGATTTACAAAATCTGCACGATTTACATTCCGTCGTGGGATCAGCTCCCGAACTGGTGGGGCGGAATCAACATCGCGCAATTCGCCTGCTTTATGTTTTTCTGGGGCATCAACATGCTCGTCATCTACAAGGGCATCGAATCGATCCGCATCCTGCTCGATATCAAGGCGCCGCTGCTCATCCTGCTGGGGTTGGCGCTGCTGGCGTGGGCGTACCACGCGGCGGGCGGCTTCGGACCAATGTTGTCGCAGCCATCGGCGTTCGTGCCGGGCGGCCCGAAAGCCGGTCAGTTCTGGATGGTGTTTTTCCCGGCACTGACGGGCATGATCGGTTATTGGGCGACGTTGTCGCTCAACATACCGGATTTCACGCGCTACTCGCGCACGCAGCGCGACCAGGTGATCGGGCAGGCCATTGGACTGCCGACAACGATGGCGCTGTACTCGTTCATTGGCGTGGCGGTGACCTCGGCGACGATTGTGATTTATGGTGGCCTGCCGATTTGGGACCCGGTCGTTCTCCTCACGCGGTTTAAGAGTCCGGCTGTGCTGGCGGTTTCGTTGTTCGCCCTGTGTCTCGCGACGCTCGCGACGAACCTCGCCGCGAACGTGGTCAGTCCCGCGAACGATTTTTCGAATTTGTGGCCATCGAAAATCACCTTTCGTATCGGCGGCTTGATCACGGGCATCATTGGCATCCTGATTCAGCCGTGGAAACTCGTGGCGGATCCGAGCGGTTACATCTTCACGTGGCTGGTCGGTTATTCCGCGCTGCTCGGCCCGATCGGCGGCATCTTGATTTGTGATTACTTTGTCTTGCGGCACACGATGCTGCATCCGATCCAACTGTATATGCGTGACGGCCAGTATTTTTATCGCAACGGGTTCAATCCCGCGGCGGTGGTGGCGCTGGTGCTCGGCGTGGCACCCAACGTGCCGGGATTTCTCGGCACGATCAAGGTGGTCGATCCCTCCACAGTGGGGCCGTTCCTGATGCACCTGTACAGCTACGCCTGGTTTGTCGGTTTCATCATTTCGTTTGTTGCGTACTGGGTCTTGATGGCCTTGGTGCGCAAACCCAAAATAGAAAGATAATACCATGCACATGAAAAAGACGGAGACTTTGACAGCCGAACAAATCGGCCAGATGCGGGATGAATACATCCTGCCCAGCACGATGAAGTATTTTCCGATGAACATCGTGAAGGGCGATATGCAATTTGTCTACGACGACAAGGGGAACAAGTACCTCGATGGATTTTCCGCGGTGGTGACGATCAGCGTCGGACATTGTCATCCCGAGGTGACGAACCCGGTCATCGAACAGTTCAAGAATTTGCAGCACATGACCACGCTGTACTATCACCCGAACCTTGTCCGTTACGCCGAGAAACTGGCGAGCGTGATGCCGGGCGGGTTGAAGGTCAGCTTTTTCACCAATAGCGGCTGCGAAGCGAACGAACTGGCGGCGTTACTGGCAAAAAACCACACCAAGCAGACCGAGTTCGTCGGGTTGCGGCACAGTTTCCATGGCCGCACGCTGATGGCGATGACGATGACGGGGCAGTCGAAGTGGCGGCATTCGTTGCCGTACGTGTTCGGCGTCACGCACATCTCGCCAGGATATTGTTATCGATGCCCGTTCGGATTGACTTATCCGTCCTGCAACGTCGCCTGCGCACGGGAATTGGAAGACGTCATCAAGTACAACACCTCCGGCAAGATCGCCGCGTTCATTGGTGAGCCGATCCAGGGATTTGGCGGCGTGATCGATCCGCCGAAGGAATATTTCGAGATTGTGTACGACATCGTGAAGAAGTACGGCGGATTGTTCATCAGCGACGAGGTTCAGACGGGATTTGGCCGCACCGGGGACAAGTGGTGGGGCATCGAGCAATGGGGCGTGAAACCCGACATGATCACGATGGCCAAGGGCATGGGCAACGGCATCCCGCTCGGCGGCGTCACGTGCACCAAGGAGATCGCTGAGTCGATGCGCGAGAAGGTGCACTTCAACACCTACGGCGGCAATCCGGTCAGCATGATGGCGGGGTTGTCGGTGCTGGAGACCATCGAGCGGAACAATTACCTGCACAACTGCAAGGTCATGGGCGACCGGTTGCACGAGGGGTTCGAAAAATTGACGCGCGACCACAAGATCGTCGGCGAACATCGCGGCAAAGGGTTGATGCGCGGCCTGGAGATCGTGAAGGACAAGCAATCGAAGGAAGTCGCCCCGCAACACGTCCAGCACGCAATGGGATTGTGCAAAGACCGCGGGCTGTTGATTGGTCGTGGCGGCATGGCCGGCAACACCATCCGCATCAAACCGCCGTTCTGCATCACCAAGTCCGACACCGATTTCATCATCAAGACGCTGGACGAAGCGTTTACGGTGATTGAGAAGGGGTAACCGCTCTCAGCAGTCAGCTGTCGGCGATCAGGCAAACCCGGTAGGGCGTGGTGGCCCCACCGCGTCATCCGCTCCGGTAGCCGGATAGGCAGTTCCTCGAAGAAGCCGGTTTCACCGAAAAACTCTGGCGTGAGCGAAGATGGGACCGGCTGCGGCATGCTGGTGAGGTGGGAACCGACGCATTTCTGACAGCCCAGTGGCTGTTACCTTGAATCCTCCGCCCCAGCCTTGCCGGGAATGGGTCGTCGAGGTGTCCTGAGCATTCTTGTGCCCCATAAATTAGTTTGCACAGGTCATTCTCAAGGAATAACAATCCTCAAATATGAACGACACGGTTGAAGAGGCTTTGAGCCCGGACAAGGAGGGTTTTTACACCGACGACTCCAACCAAGTCCCGCCGGCGGATATTGTGACATTCAACGAACTCCGCTCCTGCGCAGACCTGGTACGGATGCACAAGCAAGGAACGTTGGAGATCCAGCCTGAATTCCAGCGGCACGTTGTCTGGAAGGTCCCTTCTCAGACTAGATTTATTGACTCCCTCATAAAGGGACTTCCCATTCCTAGCATGTGCTTTAGTCACGACTATTCCACAGGCAAATGGCAAGTCATTGACGGGCTACAACGCATCACCTCCATAATCAAGTTTCTCGATGAGGAGAATTGGAGACTGTCGAACATAGCTGACATAGACCCTCTGATTGCCGGCAAGTCCACTAGGGACTTTCGCGACCCAAAATCTCCCTTGAACAAGCTCTTTTCTAGGGTCCAAGACATAACGATCCCTGTGAATGTAATCCGCTGCGACTATAAGAAGGCGTCCCACACCAACTTCTTGTTCACAATCTTTCATCGGCTCAACACAGGCGGAATGCGACTAACCAATCAAGAGATTAGGAACTGCATTTACACTGGCGAGTTAAACATGCTCCTGATTGAGCTCTCTGACGGAGAGACGTGGGCTCGTTTGGTTGCGACTAAGTCAAGGAATTCCGACAGATTCCAAGGGGAGGAATTGATTCTGCGCTTTTTCGCGTTCTGCGACAATCTGCAGAACTACACCGGCCGACTCGCGAGGTTTCTCAACGATTACATGAGAGAGAATCGCAATCCGGGTAGCGAGTGGATTGAGAACAAGCGAGTTTTGTTTAACAGAACAGCGAAATTGCTTGCTGCCGGGATTCCCGGCAGGCAGCGAGAAACAACCACTGTGCTGGAGGCGTTGACGTACGGAATAAGCCAGCACCTAGACAAGCTCGAGGGCGCTGGAGAGCCCTTGCTCCAAGCCCGAATTCAAGAGATTAAGAACAACACAGAGTTCATCGAGAAAAGCTCAGGACAAGCTCTCGCCGGCAGAGAGAAAGTGGAGAGTCGGCTCGCTATCGCAAAACGCATTCTTGGCGCATAGGCACTTACGCCATGGTCACGAAAGGCGTCATCCCTCGAAATCTTCGAGACATTGAGCTTCTTTACGATAAGGCGAAGTCCAGCAAGAAGAAATTCTACTTCGCCAAATTAGCTGTCCTAGAACTTTGTGGTTGGCTTGAGTCTACCCAAGACAAACTAGTCCGCGAATCGGCGGATCGCTGCATCTCCGCACCACAGAATCTGTCAATCCTTGATGAGAGAATCAAGAAAACACACGGTTTTGAATACGACCAACATTTCAGACAATTGCTTATTTTGGTCGCTGGAATTTCTAGGCTGGAGAAGATTGAAAGTGAGTTTGATCAGAGCGGGTCGTTGACCCAGCTTCGCAGCCTGCTTGGGAAGCTAAAAGACCCGAGAAACATTGCGGCGCACACACATACGACGGGGGTCCTGCCCACAATTGACGCGCCCTCGGTCGTGCGCAAAGACCTTGACGCTCTCTACACGTACTTACGAGAATTGGAGCGCATACTGAAGAAGGCACATTATTGACCGCGCTCACACCTCTGGGTCGAGTCTGATCACTGCTGACAATTGTCCTTCCATCTGTCGTAGGCTTGCACGCCGTGCGCGGCATCGTCCCCTTTCCTTCACGTGAAGCCGGATTCGTTTTTTGGGCGGGCAAACGACAGAGATCCTTCGACAAGCCCAGGATGACAGCCGGGGAGGGGGCGGCTCCTACTTCCCCGCGCCCGCCACCTTCTTCACCGCGTCGCTGACGGCGTCGCAGAGGCGGCTGACTTTGGGGGAGTCAGCCCGTGGGCAATGCGGCTTTCGCCAGCGCAGCCTGAAAGACGTTTAAGAGCCGTTGTTTTTGGCGGACGACGGGCAACCGCGGATCGAGTT
Source organism: Verrucomicrobiia bacterium (assembly GCA_052146795.1). Taxonomy (GTDB): domain Bacteria; phylum Verrucomicrobiota; class Verrucomicrobiia; order Palsa-1439; family Palsa-1439; genus Palsa-1439. The sequence continues at coordinate 9,914 of JBKQMH010000178.1, read as the reverse complement.
TCTGTTCCAGTGTCAGGCCAGACTCCGGTTCCGTGAGCCGCAGCAGCCGGTCACCGCCCACCAGCTTGACCAGGTCGATCTGAATTTTGGCAGCATTAGGCATGGCTGATTCTATCATTCGGCTCGCCCGGCGGTCGAGCCCTACCACGGATTCGCGGTGAAACGGCAAAGATCCTTCGACAAGCTCAGGATGACAGCTACGCTGTCACCTTCTTCACCGCATCGCTGACGACGTCGCAGAGGCGGTCGGCTTCGGCGGCGGAAAGCGTGAGCGGCGGTTGGAGACGGATGACGTTGGCGAAGGTGCCGCCGGAGCCGACGAGCACGCCGGCTTCGCGGCAGAGGCGGCGGACTTCCTTGGTTTCCGCGACGGCGGGCGTCTTCTGTTTGTCTTTGACGAGTTCGACGCCGATCATGAGGCCTTTGCCGCGAACATCGCCGATCAACGGCGTTTTTCCTGCGAACTCTTTCAGGCGGGTCATGATCTGCGCGCCACGGGCGGCGGCGTTCTCGGGCAGTTTCTCGTCGAGCATCACGTCGATGTTGGCCAGGGCGGCGGCGCAACTGACCGGGTTGCCGCCGAACGTGGAGAGATGGTCGCCGGGCTTGAACGCGCCGCCGACATCCGCTCGGGCCGTGAACGCGCTCAACGGAAACCCGTCGGCAATGCCCTTGGCGGTGCACATGATGTCGGGTTCGACGCCGTAATGTTCGATGGCGAACAGTTTCCCGGTGCGTCCGAATCCGCATTGCACTTCGTCGCTGATGAACAGCATGCCGTGCTTGTCGCAGACGGCTTTGGCGTATTTGAAATAGTTGTCCGGCGGCACGATGATGCCGCCTTCGCCCATCACGGACTCGGCAATGAACGCCGCCACGTCGCCGCTGGTCTGGGAGCGGATCGCCTCTTCAAGGCCTTCGGCGCAGGCCGCCGCGCAATCGTCGGGTGTGCTGGTCTTGAACGGGCACCGGTAAAAGAGCGGGGCGGGCGCGAACGCCACGCCGGATAGATATGGGCCCGAGCCTTTCTTTCGCGCGAGGTTGCCGGTGATGGACAGCGTGCCGACGGTGCGTCCGTGGAAGCTTTGCGTCAGCGCGACGAGTTCTTTCCTGCCCGTGAACTGTTTGGCCAGGCGCATCGCGCCCTCGATGGCTTCCGCGCCGCTGTTGCCGAAAAAGGTTTTCTGGAGCTTGCCGGGAGTGATCTCGGCCATGCGCTTGGCCAGGCGGCCGGCGGGCGGGTTGTAGTACACGTAGGTGCAACAGTGGACAAGCTTGTCCATTTGCGCTTTCGCCGCGGCGATGACCTTTGGGTGATTGTGACCCGCGTTCACGACCGAGATGCCGCTGAAGCAATCGAGGTACGTTTTGCCGTCGGTGCCGGTGATGGTGGTGCCCTGGGCCCGCTCGACCTCGATGGGTTCGAAGCCGGCTACCATGGTGGTGATCATGTACTGGTCGTAAAGTTCTTTGGTTGTCGTCATGTTTGTTCTTTCTCCGTCTACGCATCGTATCAGATTTCTGCCGGGATGTAAGCGGAACTTTCTGGTCTTGCGCCGAGACTACCTTGCAGCCGGGAGCGGAAAGTGTAATGTTGTTGCGTTGCTGGTAAGTCGTGGGTCTGAAGTGTGCCAGTCGCTCGTGGCACTCGAGGTGCTCTGGGGAAGGGGGCAATGTTGAAGGTGTACATCCAGGAAGCCGAGCGCACCAAGGCATACAAGAAGACCGACTTGTCGCTGGTCGATCTCCTGTGCGAGCCCGCCCAGCGGATTCTCTCGAAGGTTGATCCGAGCCAGATTGACGGCGTCTTCGTCTCCGTCCAGAACATTTCCTCTTTCACGGGGGAAGGGAACATCGCCACCAAGGTCGCCGACCGGCTCAGCTTGCGTGGCGCCGAGGCCGAACGCGTCGAGACCGCCTCGAACGGACACACGGCGCTGTTGCGAGCGTTCGACGCCGTGGCCAGCGGGCGTTGCAAACGCGTGATCGCCATTGGCGGCGAGAAGATGAGCGAGGTGGAACGCGAGGCGCGTTCGCGCATCATCGGCCAGGTCATTGACCCGATCGATCGCGCGTGCGGGTTGGCCATGCCGTCGGCGATCGCGTTGATTTCGCTGGAATACGCGCGCATCAATGGCGTTTCGCCGGCCGAGCTGAAGACGTTGCTCGAAAAGATCGCCATCCGTTCTTACGGCTATGCGGCGGCGAACCCGGATGCCCAATTTGCGGGCAAGGCGATCACGGTGGCGGAATATCGGGATGCGGTACGCAATCCGATGGTCGCCACGCCGCTGCATGTGTTCGATTCCTGTCCGACGAGCGACGCTGCGGGCGCGATCCTGGTGACAAGCAAGGAGAGCGACGTTGAGATTTCCGGGGTCGGTCACGCGGTGGACGGTTCGCGCATTTTCGGCCGGTACTACATTGACCACCTCGAAGCGACGCGCTGGGCTGCGCGCAAAGCGTACAAGCAGGCGGGGATTCTTCATCCGGCGGACCTCAAGGGATTGATCGTTGAAGAACACGACGCATTCGGGCCGTTGTTCCTGATGAACCTTGTCGATCTGGGAATTTTCACACACGAGGAGGCCGTGAGAGCCATTGAGAAGGGGACGCTGGATAAGGATGGGGAAATCCCGACCAACATTTCCGGCGGCCTGAAAGACCTGCACGCACTGGGTGGCACCGGTCTGGTCAAGATCATCGAGGCCTGCAAGCAACTTCGCGGGGAGGCGCCGAAACAATTACAGGTGAAAAAGCCGAAGGTCGCGATCTGCCACAGCATCGGTGGCCCCGGTAACAACATTGCGGTGACGGTGCTCGACAAGGTCGGCAACCGCCGCTATCGGCATCATTTTCGACGGTGGCAGCCCGAGCCGCTTCCACGCAATAACGAGCCGCATAAGCCCGTGCTGGCCCAGGGTGTTTTGGAAGTCTCGACGACCGTGTATCCGCAAATTGGCAGTGCGGAGGGTGCGTACGTGGTGGCGGTGGTCAATTGCGGTGGCAAGCGCATCCTGGCCGCGCCCGCGCACGAGAAAGTTGAGAAGGCTTGGGGCGATGAAGTGAAGATTTCCTCGGTCGCCCGCGGGACCTTCAACCGTTACGTCTACGAGTAGGCGCGCCGGTTGGGGAGATTTTCAAATGGCCGTGTCCATGATTTCGCCCGGAATCTTTTCCCCGGCGGCGACGGATTTTCCGCCAGCCAACCCCAGAACCAGCGTGATCAGGCTCGTGGCCGCAAACAGGCCGACACAAGCCGGCCAGCCTCCGTTCAGCCAGAACCACGCGGGCAGCGCCGTGCCGACGCTGCCGCCGACGTAATAGAAGGTCACATACAGGCCGGCGGCGGACGAACGGGCGCGGTCGGCCACCTGGCCCGTCAGCACCGTGGCCGACGATTGCGACACAAACATGCCGGAGGAAAAAACCGCCAACCCGGCAATGACCGCCGGCAACCAGTGGACCAGCGTCAACAGCAGTCCGCCCAGGGTCATGCCCAACGCCAACTGCGCCGTGCGGCGAAAACCGTGGCGGTCCTGGAATCGGCCTGCCAACGGGGTGACGATGCAGCCGAACAGATAGATAAAGAAGACGCTGCCCAGCTCGGCGGTGGTCAGTTGATACGGGGGGCGGGCGAGAAAAAAGTTCGCGTAGGTGAACACGCCCACGAGCGAGAACAGGACCGTGAAGCCCATGGCGCAAATCATCAGCAAGCGCGGGTTTCGCAGATGCCCCCAGGTGTGGCGGAGGGATTGGAGGACATGTTGGCCGGGAACGAAATGGGTGGCCAGCGGGAGCCACTGCCGCACGGCCATCGCACCCAGCAAATCCAGGATGCCCAGCACGAGGAACGCCGCATGCCAGTTCCCGCGCGCGGCGATGAGGCCGGTGAGAAACCGCCCCAGAAAACCGCCGAAGACCGCTCCCGCGATATAGGCGGACATCACGGTGCCGGTCCGGCCCGCGAACTCCTCATTGATGTAGGCAATGATCACGGCGATGACACCGGGGACGAACATCCCCTGCATGAAGCGCCAGAAAATGAGGGCGGACAGGCTTTGCGCGGTGGCTGCCAGGAGCGTCGGTACGGCCATCGCGAAGAGCGCGGGCACGATGACCTTTTTCCGCCCGATGCTTTCCGCGAGCATGCCAATGACCGGGGCCATGATGGCGACCGACAGGGTGACGGCACCCACGGTGAAACTGACCTGCACCTCGGTCGCGTGAAAGAATTTCTGAAAGAACGGCAGGAGCGGCTGGGTGCAGTAGACGTTCAGAAACGTGCACGCGCCCGCGATCATCGCGGCCCAGACGGCAAACCCGAACGGCTTATCCGTGCGTGCCGTCGGATCTGTGGCCGAATTCATAAACTGACAGCATAGGCGCGAAACGACGCTGCCTCGCCCCGGCTTCGGGGCGCCAGCAGGGGCTGGTCAGGCCACTTCTAATGCTCGATGTAGCCGGGCGGCTCGCACTTCGGGTTTTTGCCGAGTTCGGTCTGGTATTGGCGCCAGGACATCGACTTCTTGCCGGTGTTCTGCTGTACCATGGAGATGCACCCGTCGACCGGGCACACTAACATGCAGAGGTTGCAACCGACGCACTCGGGGTCATTGACGACGGGAACGCGGTGGCCATTGCCCGTTTCGAGGTCGATGCACTGGTGCGCGCCGTCCCAGGCGGCGACGTGGCAGAGTTCGCAGCCGATGCAGAGATCGGAATTGATCTTGGCGATGACGCGGTAATTGAGATTGAGGTCGCCCCAGTCCTTGATATTGGGCAGGGCCTTGCCGATGAAATCGGTGCACTTCGTGTAGCCCTTCTCGTCCATCCAGTTCGAGAGACCGTCGATCATGTCCTCGACGATGCGGTAGCCGTAATGCATGACCGCGGTGCAGACCTGGACACTGGTTGCGCCGAGCACCATGAATTCGACCGCGTCCTGCCAGGTGGCGATGCCACCGATGCCGGAGATCGGGATGCCAATCTCGGGGTCGCTGCCAATGACGCTGACCATGTTGAGCGCGATGGGCTTGACCGCCGGGCCGCAGTAACCACCGTGGCTGCCCTGGCCATCCACGCTGGGGTAGGGCGAGAAATTGTCGAGGTTGATGCCCATGATCGAAGCGACCGTGTTGATCAGCGAGAGGGCATCGGCTTTGCCGGCGGCGGCGGCGCGCCCGATGAGCGCGATGTTGCTGATGTTCGGCGTCAGCTTCACAAACACGGGAACCTCGGCGACTTCCTTGACCCATTCGGTGATCATCTTGGTGTACTCGGGCACCTGGCCGACGGCCGCGCCCATGCCGCGTTCGCTCATGCCATGCGGGCAGCCGAAATTCAACTCGACGCCGTCGCAACCCGTGTCGTTAAGTTCTTTGATGGCCTTCTGCCATGTTTCCTTTTTGGACTCGACCATCAGCGAGACGACCACGACGTTCTTCGGGTATTTCTTTTTCGTCTCCCTGATCTCGCGGATGTTGGTGTCCCACGGGCGGGCGGTGATGAGTTCGATGTTGTTGAAGCCCATCATTCGGGTGGGACCGTAATCGAGGGACCAGAAGCGGGAATTGACGTTGATGATCGGATCGCCGAGCGTTTTCCACACCGCGCCACCCCAGCCGAGGTCGAACGCGCGCTGGATTTGGGCGCCGCTGTTGGTGGGCGGAGCGCTGGCGAGCCAGAATGGGTTGGGTGATTTGATGCCCGCAATAGTGACGCTTAAATCTGCCATGATTGAATTTCTCCTACGCGTACTGATATTTGGCCGTATTGGCGACGCGACGAACGGTCTCGTTCTTCCACAGGCCGTCGAGGTTGATGTCCTCGCCCGTGATCTTCTTGTGGATGGCCCACGCGGCCCGCTTGCCGTGGGCGACGGCGTTGACCACTTCGCGCCCGCCGTTGACGCAATCGCCGCCGGCATAGAATTTCGGGTTGCTGGCCTGCAACGTGATATCGTCCACCGCGATGCGGCCGCGGTTGTCGGTCTTCAGTCCAAGAACCTTTTGGACGAAGTCGCGCTGCTTTTTCTGGCCGAGCGATTTGATGACCATATCGCATTCGAGGACGAATTCGCTGCCGGGAATCGGTTCGGGCGCAGGTCGGCCGGAACTGTCGGGTTTGCCGAGTTTCATGCGGACGCACTCGATGCCTTCGACCGCGGCCTTGCCGACGATCCGCTTCGGGGCGGTCAGGAAGTAATAGACGCAGCCGTCTTTCTTGGCGATTTCGTACTCGTACTCGTACGCGGGCATTTCGGCTTCCGAACGGCGATAGAGGACCATGACCATCTCCGCGCCGAGACGCTTGGCCTGAGTCGCCGCGTCGACCGACGTGTTGCCCGCGCCAATGACGGCAACACGTCGCCCCACCCGTACGTCGCGAAGCTTGTTGTGTTTGAGTTCGTCGATGAATGTGATGGCGTCCACCACGCCCGGCAGATTTTCGCCCGGGACGCCAAGGTCGTCGGTTTGGCCGAGGCCGATGCCGATGAACACGGCGTCGTTTTCCTTGGTGAGCTTGTCGACTTTGATGTCTTTGCCGACTTCGCATTTCTGTTTGAACTTCACGCCGACATGCTCGACGAGTTTCACTTCCTTGAGGGCTTCGTCGGCGGACATCTTGTAGCGGGCGATGCCGTAGGTGTTGAGGCCGCCGGGCTTGTCGTTTTTGTCGTAAATTGTGACGGCGTAACCGAGTTGGGCGAGATAAAACGCGCAGGAGAGGCTCGCTGGGCCGCCGCCGATGCAGGCGACTTTTTTGCCGTTGGGCTTGGCCGGTTTGAACATTTCCTTCGCCTTGTCCCAGTTCTCGTAAAACCAATCGATGGAGTAGCGCTGGAGTCGGCCGATCTCGATCGGCTCGGTGTCGCGCTCGTTGTAGACGCAGGCGCCTTCGCACAGCGAACCGACAGGACAAACGCGCGCGCAACTCATACCGAGGATGTTTGCCTCGAGGATTTCCTTGGCGCTGCCGCGCATGTTGCCCGAAGCGATCTTCTTGATGAACGCGGGAACGTCGATATGCGTCGGGCAGGCGCGCGTACACGGCGCGTCGAAACAGAACAGGCAGCGGTTGGCTTCGACCCTGGCGTTGTGCAGCGCGAACGGCGGGTTGATGTCGGCAAAATTTTTCTCGTACTGGGCATCCGACAACTTCGGGGCAAGATACTTAATCATGAAATGTTCTCCGGTTCGCGCGGCCTGCGGGGGGAGGATCGCAACCCCCTCCGCCCTGTCAACGAATTATATGCACCGCCCGGTTGGGCGCAACGCAAAACTTTCCGGTGACTGAGAATTGTGATGGCGGGCGTTTACGGGATTGCTCGATTCGTCGTTGTATGCGAGATTTGGCCGTCGCAGTTTGTCCGGCTGTACGTCTTCTCGAAGAAACGACCGTGTAATGAAACCGCGCGGTGGGAGGAAACGATGAGCAGAGTACGAGTTCTGGTGGGCACACGAAAGGGCGCGTTCGTCCTGACCTCGGATGGCAAGCGTGAGAAATGGAATGTCAGCGGCCCGCACTTTGGCGGCTGGGAGATTTACCACGTGAAGGGTTCGCCCGCTGACCCGAACCGACTGTACGCGTCGCAGTCCAGCGGCTGGTTCGGGCAGATCATTCAACGCTCCGATGACGGCGGCAAAATCTGGGAGCCGCCGGGCGGCGGGCCGACCACAACTCCCGACGGCATGCCCAAAGGCGAGAGCAACAAGTTCGTGTACGAGGGCGAAATCGGGAAACACCTGTGGTACGACGGCACGCCGCACCCGTGGGAGTTCAAGCGTGTCTGGCATCTCGAACCGTCACTGACCGATCCGGACACCGTTTATGCGGGGGTGGAAGACGCCGCCTTGTTCCGCACGACGGACGCCGGGCGGACATGGCAGGAGTTACCGGCCCTGCGCAGCGCCAAAGGTCATCTCTGGCAACCCGGCGCTGGCGGAATGGGCCTGCACACGATCCTTCTCGACAAGAGCAACCCGAAGCGCATGTATGTCGCCATCTCCGCCGCCGGCGTGTTCCGCACCGACGACGTGGGCAAGACCTGGCGGCCGGTAACGCGCGGCCTGAAATCCTCGTATGAGCTTCCGGACAAGAATTCCGAGGTCGGCCACTGCGTCCACCGGATCGCGATGCACCCATCGCGTCCGAATGTGCTGTTCATGCAGAAGCATTGGGACGTCAACCGTAGCGACGACGCCGGCGAGACGTGGCACGAGGTCAGCGGGAACCTGCCGAGCGATTTCGGGTTTCCCATCGACGTCCACGCCCACGAGCCGAACACCATCTACGTCGTCCCGATCAAGAGCGATTCCGAGCATTATCCGCCGGATGGAAAACTCCGCGTGTACCGCAGTCGTACCGGCGGCGACGAGTGGGAGGCGCTCACGAAAGGCCTGCCGCAACGCGATTGCTACGTCAACGTGTTGCGCGAGGCGATGGCTGTGGATTCGCTGGATTCGTGCGGCGTCTATTTCGGCACCACCGGTGGGCAGGTGTACGCGTCAACGAATGGCGGGGACAGCTGGTCGCCCATCGTCCGCGATCTACCGGCGGTGCTGTCGGTAGAAGTCCAGACATTGTCGAAATGAAGACCACGCCGATTTGTTGTAGGGCGCGATGCCTGCTCGCCAGCCGTAGCCTTGGCGAAGGTGGATCGTTTAGGTATCGCGCCGCGACGCCCGATAACGTCCAGAACGGCGCGATACCCCGACACGACACGGGGCATCGCGCCCTACAAAAATACTGGAATTTGCTGAGGCTGCCATGATTCGCGTCGAGTTGCCGTTTCATCTGCGAACGCTGGCGCGCGTTGAACGCGAGGTGACGGTTGAGGTTGCCGGGCCGGTAACGCTCCGGGCCGTGCTCGATGCTGTCGAGGAGCGCTACCCGGTGCTGCGCGGGACGATTCGCGAACACGTCACGCAAAAGCGCCGGCCGTTCCTGCGGTTCTACGCGTGCGAAGAAGACTTCTCCAACGTCCCGTTGGACACCCCGTTGCCCGAGGCGGTCGTGTCAGGCAAGGAGCCCCTTTCCATCATCGGCGCGATTGCGGGGGGCTAGCAACAATAGAATCTACGATTTGGGAAAGGAACCCCTTTGACTGTAGCGCGAACGGCGGGTTGACGTAGGCGAAACTCATCTCGTACCCGGCTTGAAAGTTAGCGTGACCGACGTTAGTGTCCCGATACTGGATTGCGAGTACTTCAGCGCGGTGCTAGAAGAGTGGTCGCAGGACGCCCGTGGGTATCACCCTGCGCTGGACGAGGTGCTCGATATGACGAGTCCACTTTTCCCCGCGTGCGCCTGCGTAATCCTCACGCCGGCGGCAGCGTTTTCTTATAGGCGCCAATATCCCATTTAAGCCCCGTCCATGAAGACCGAACGCGGTCAATGTTGACTTCGAGTTCCGGCCTTGTCCAATTGACACGACGAACTTGTTTCTGCACGTCTGCGTACGGGATTAAGTAGTAGTGATGCTCTGCCGGGATCGTGAAGCACAGGAACGCGTTCTTTTTCGAGTTTTCAAGGTCACGGCGCGCCGAGGTGATTCGATACCAAGCTTTGAAATGCACCTTGTTGAAATTCTGGAAATAGATCAAGGTGTCCTTATTCTCGAGTAAGTACGTGAATCTCCTCCTTCGGACGAAGCCGCGGCCAAATTCGTGAAGAAGGATCCTCTCCACAAACTCCCTCGAGCTGACCTCGCTGCCTTTGTCGGAATATTTAGGGGAGGGGTGCGGCAATGTGGTATCGGGGCGGGGGGGGCCTTCCATTGCATTAGAGCATTTACATAAATCATATAGCGTAACGGGCGTGTAAAAAGAAACCGCGGCAGTCGGCGGTCGAAATGGCATTGAAGGCGGCGCGGGCGGCTTGCATAAGTTGGTCCTGGGTCCGTGGAGCGG
>JBKQMH010000177.1:0-8473 GCA_052146795.1 Verrucomicrobiia bacterium | reverse complement strand
GTGGCGGCTGTGGGGAAAGAACGCCGGGGGGTACCGCGCGGTCAACATCCTGTTGCACGCGGCCAATGTCGTGCTGGTCTGGATGGTCCTTCGGCGGCTGAGAATTCCCGGCGCGTGGCTGGCGGCGCTGTTGTTCGCCGTCCATCCGGTGAATGTGGCCACCGTGGCCCAGATCAGCGAGCAGAAGAACACACTCTCGATGCTGTTCTGCGCGGTGGCGGTCCTGCTGTATCTGCGGTTTGACGAAACCAGCGACCGGCGGTGGTACGGCGGGTCGTTGGCAGCATTTCTGCTGGCCCTGCTCAGCAAGACGGCGGTGGTGATGCTGCCGGTAGTGCTGCTGGGATGCGTCTGGTGGTTGCATGGCCGGCTCCGATTTAGGGACTGGCGGCGCACCGCGCCGTTCTTTGCTCTCTCCGTCCTCCTGGGACTGACGACGGTATGGTTTCAGTATCATCGGGCCCTGAACGGACAGGACGTCCGGCCCGGCGGGTTGTTTGCCCGTGTGGCGGTCGCCGGTCTGGCGCCGTGGTTTTATCTCTCCAAAGCGGTCCTGCCGCTGGATCTTTGCCTGATCTACCGCCAGTGGTACCCGGAAACGTGGGGTTGGAGCGGCTGGCTGCCGGGGATCGCGTTGGCGGGAGGTTTTGCGATCCTGTGGTGGAAGCGCAACGGCTGGGGCCGTCCGCTATTGTTTGGATTCGGGTACTTTGTCGTGATGCTGTTCCCCGTACTGGGGCTTTTCTACCAGGGATTTTACGGGTATTCGATGGTGGCGGACCATTGGCAGTACTATTCGATTGCGGGGGTTACCGCGCTGGCCGCGGCCGGTGCCGTGACGCTTACCCAGCGCCTTCATCGCGGACAGCAACGTGTTATGTCCCTGGTTGCCGGGGTGGTGGTGATTGTGTTGGGCGCCTTGAGCTGGCAGCGCGGCGTGGTATTCCACAACCAGGAAACATTGTTCCGGGACAATCTGCTTCACAACCCGTTGGCCTGGGTCGCGTACTACAATCTGGGGATCGAATCGAGGAAGGCGGGCAGGGTTGCGGAGGAGATCGGGTATTACGAGCAGGCATTGCGGATCGAGCCCGATTATGCCGACGCGCACAACAACCTTGGAGCCGCGTTGGCGCAAACGGGCCGGATGCGGGAAGCGATCGAGCATTTGGAGCACGCGCTTCGGCTCCAACCCGAACTTGCCGACGCGCACTACAATCTGGGAAACGCCCTGATGCAAATGGGCAAGATCGACGATGCCATCGCCCAGTTCGAGCAGGCGCTACGAATTAGCCCCGATTACGCCGACGCGCACAACAACCTCGGAAACGCCTTGTATCAGACCGGTCGGTATGACGAGGCGATGGAACACTACGAGCAGGCACTGCGGCTCAACCCCGATCTCGCCGACGCGCACTACAATCTGGCAAATGCCCTGGCGCAAGCCGGGAAGATCGAGGATGCCATCGCCCAGTTCGAGCAGGCGTTGCGGATCAAGCCCGACTACGCCGAAGCGCACTGCAATCTGGGGATCGCTTTGGCGCGAATAGGCAAGATCGAGGACGCCATCGCCCACCTCGAGCAGGCGGTACAGGTCGACCCCACTTTGCCCGACGCGCACTACAATTTGGGGAACGCATTGGCGCAAGTGGGCAAGAGGCCGGAGGCCATCCAGCAATACGAGCTGGCCTTGAGGCTTCGGCCGGATCTTGTTGCCGCTCGAAACGCGCTGGCACGATTGCAAGCCGGCCGGTAAGCGGAGCAATTGCGGCGACGGCGCGATACCCCGACACGACAGGGGCATCGCGCCCTACAATTTGGACCGGCGGCGGCGGCCTACTCGGAGAGTTTCTGTTCGGCTTTCTTGACGGCGTTGAGGATCAGGGAGGCGCGGACGGCGCGGGCGAGGCCGGCGTTGTAGGGGAAATCCGCGGTGAGAACGCCGTTTTCATCGTAGAGGGTGATTCGGTCCGTCACGATCGAGGTGATCATACCGGCCAAGCGGTCGTAATCGGAGCCCAGCGTGACCACCGGCGAGCCGCTGTTGCCATGACTGGCCGTGCCATCGATCAAGAACACGCTCCTGCCCGCATTCTGGGCGATCATGCCGAACCGGACGATGGGATGGTTCCGGTCATCTTCGGTCCCGAGCGAAAGCGGATAACCGGCAATCAACACTCCCTTTCCCTCGACCAAGGACGAGCCATTGTCAAAAATCTCCAGCGGAATCGGCAAGTTCTCGATCTCGCCGTTTTCCCCAGCCACATGCACCGGACTCAACACCACAATGTCGTTGTCCAGGTCAACGTACAGGACGCGGCACCGAGACCGATGGAATCCGGTCTGGGCATTAATCCCCATGTACAGCGGCTTGTTGAGCGTGGTGGCCGTCTCGACGACATGATGGCACGTAACCCCGATGACGGCCGTCCTCGCCGTCTGGGTCCCGCTGACAAAAAAGCCGCTGCCGAGGGTCTGCCAATCATTGGAGCTATTGCCCGGCACCTGGACGACAAACACCGACCTGACCAGATTGGAGGCGGCCGACTCCGCGCTGAAAAACATGATCGCCGCCGGGTTGACCAGTCCTTTGGCATCCGAAATAACGTCCGCCCGTGCGGCGGCAAGCCCATCCGACAGGCTCAGGGCAAGCGAGCCGAGACCGACGAACAGGGCGTAGAGCCGCGAATACATGGTCGTGTTCCATACCATGGTGGCGCGGTGGTTGCAAGGGGGAGGGGGGGGCAGGATGGTCAATGGAGAATGGTCAATGACGGCAAACGCCCCGATGTAGGAATCGGGGCAGGAAAGGGTGCGGCTACAGGACCGCACGGGCGGGGACAGGACGCAGGCTAAAGCCTGCGGCTACAGGTGCGGCTACGGGCGAGGTTGCAGTCGCGTGAGCGCGTTCCGCGCCTGGGTGAAATCGGGCTTGAGCTGCAGGGCCTGCTCCAAATGCCCGATCGCTTCCGCTGTCCTGCCCGCCAGGGCCAAGGCGATCCCCAAGTTGCAGTGTACCTCGGGCGAATCCGGTTTGAGCCGCAGGGCCTGCTCCAAATGCTCGATGGCTTCCGGTATCCTGCCCGCCTGCGCCAAGGCAATCCCCAGGTCGCAGTGCGCATCGGCGAAATCGGGATTGAGCCGCAATGCCTGCTCGAAATGCCCGATGGCATCATCGGCCCGACCGGTTTGCTCGAAGACCCCCCCCAGTTTGTAATGTGCCCAAGCGTAGTTGGGGTTGAGACGCAGCGCCTGCTCCAAGTGTCCGATAGCTTCCCGCATCCTGCCGGCCTGCAACAAGGCGATTGCCAGATTGTAGTGCGCCTCGGCGAAATCGGGCTTGAGCCGCAATGCCTGTTCCAAGCAGTCAATCGCCTCCGACACCCTGCCTGTTTGCGTCCAAGCCACACCAAGGTTGTTATAGGCCTGAGCGTAATCGGGCTTGATCCTCAGAGCCCGCTCGTAATACGGGATTGCCTCCTTGATCCTGCCCGTTTGCAACAAGGTGACCCCAACGTTGTACTGAGCTATCCAAGCGTTTGGGTTCTCCATGATCGCATTCCGCCAGAGGGTTTCGGCGTCGGCATAAATGCCCTCCCGTGTCCATGTCACCGTTCCCAGCAGCAGTACCACCGCGAAGGCCAAGCAAGGCGGAAAAGGGCGGAAGGAGGCGGAACCCAGCGGCCGACGACGACGCGAGATGCTCACCGCTCCGGCCACCACCAAGGCGATGGGGGCGGCGATTGCGGGGTATTGCCAGTGATCAGCCACCGGGGAGTAGCGATAAAACCCTTGTTCGAAGAACCCCAACACCGGGAAAAGCACCACCACAAAATACGCCAGGGCGAAGAACCAGGGCCGTCCCCAGTTGCCGCGAGCCCGCCAGAAAACAACCAGACAGGCGACCAGGATCATCCCGGGCAGGTAGAAAAGCCAGTCGGAGGCCTCGATGTGCCACGGGGGATAAATCACGCACAAGTGGAGCGGCAGGAAGACCTTGCCCAGGTAAAACCAGGGTACCCAGCCGGCGGTGCCCAGGCGCGCCGCAACGTTTGCCGTTCGGAAGCTGTGCCCTTCCAGCGCCCGGTACCGTTGAAACCAGATCGTGACGAGACTCGCCACCAGCGACAGCAGGAAAAACGGCGCGCTCGCGAGAAGATCCTTCCTCCTCACCCGACCGTGCCGCCACCACACGCACAACAGCAGCACGACGGGCAACATCACAATCGCGGTTTTGCTAAGCAACGCCAGCACAAACGTCGCCAACGACAAGCCGTACCAGCGCCAGCAATCATCTTCATCGAACCTCAAAAACAGGAGGATGGCCAGGGCGTAGAACAACATCGAGAGCGTGTTCTTCTGTTCGCTGATCCAGGCGACGGTGGCCACGTTCACGGGATGAACGGCAAACACGAGGGCTGCCAGCCAGGATCCGGGAACCTTCAGCCGACGCAGGACCATCCACACCAGAACGGCATTGACGGCGTGCAACAAGACGTTGACCACGTGGTATCCCGCCGGATGCCCGCCCCAGCAATGCCACTCGGACCATAACAAACTCCAAGTCAGTGGATAATAGTCCGGGGCCTCCGTGGTAAACCAGAACCGGTACAGGCCGTTGTCTGCCTTTAGGATCGGGTTATAGAGAACGAGGGTGCCAGCATCATCAAAGACAAACCCGGCGCGCAGGGCGGGCAGGTAGCTGGCGAACGTAACGATTACCAAGGCCAAAGCCAGGAGCCACGGGCGGTGGGCCAAGCGGGTTTCCGAAGGAGGGGATGGCGCCGCCGTCGGTTGGTACGGAGCGTGATCGGTTGGCCTCCCGCTTGCCATGGGGGCAATCGTAAAGTTTCAAGCAGGCGTAAACAAGGAACAAAGGGCACGGCTGGATACCTAAACGATCCGCCTTCGCTGCTCGACACGCTTCGGCGGACAGGCAGGCATCCAGCCCTTCAATGCGGAGGGAGGGCGGGGGAAGATGGCGGCAAACGCACCGACAGAGCGGGGCGGCTACACGGCGCGATACCGACACGACACACGGCTGGATACCCCGAAACGACACGGGGCATCCAGCCCTACAAAACGGAGGGGGCAATCCTGCACGACAATGCGGTAAGGAAATGGCGGGAGAAAAAAACAAGGGGCCGGTCTGGAGACCGGCCCCTCGGAAACGAACGAAACGGGTATTCGATTTTAGCTGCGACGACGGCGAATCATGCCGATTCCGCCGAGCAGGCCCATCGCCACGAGCAGGATGCTCGAAGGCTCGGGGACGATCGTCGCCATATCCAACACATTGAGCGGATTATTGTCGTTGCCATCGCCCTGATTGTATGGCCATGTCGCTGAGAGGCTGCCATTGAGCCCGGTTACATACGAGCCAACCAAGGCCGTAAACGCATTATCCGTGTCGATGCTCCCGGTGCCGGCCAGCATATCAGCCGGATAAACCCACGAGGAGTCGCCACGGAACACGCCGACTTCTCCGCCGGGAGAAGCCGTGCTGGCGCCGTTGACCACCAAAACGTAGATGTTGCCACTGGCAAACGCCAAGTTGTTGCCATCCCAAGACCCGGTGATGAACCCGGCCTGTTGGTTGCCCGACTCACCGCTTCCCATGGGGAGCATGCCTACCCCATTCAGCGCCGTGAAAGACGCTACCAAGGTGGCGTAGTTGGCCGGGCTGATGCTTGTGCCTCCAGCCGTGGTCAGCGCCGCGATACTGGAGTCGCTGAGGCCGAATTGGCCCATGTACACCGCGTCCCCGCCTTGCGCGGGGTTGCTGCTTGGATCGCCGAAGAAGGTGCTGTCGTCCGCCGCCAACGAGATCGCGGCATTCGCATACACCCGACTGGTGGCCGCGAAAGCGACCGCGACCGCTACGATTACCAAACTTTTCATTATCTGTTTCCCGTTCATTGCTTTCTTCCCTTTCCGTTCGTTTGTTGATCCCGAATTCTCTATCTGTTTGTTGATTGTTACTGTTAGTACTGGGCCGGTATGGTCCAAGTAAATTCTGGTGAACTCTTGCGTTCAATCTTCAAGACCGAGCCAATGGCGATCACGTTCGTCCCTGCATCGAGCGTGGTGCTGACGGTGGTCCTCCAACCCGGAGAACTGCCCGACGTGCGGTACCAGTACTCCACGCTCGTCTGACCCGCCGGATTCCAAACGAAGACGTTATCCGCAGCGGATGCCGTGGCACCGCCATTCACGCCTGTGTTCGCGTTACCCGTGTACAGGTTGAGAGCGGCGGGAGTGACGCTGGTGGCGTACATATCCGCCACGTAGGCCAACCCATCGGGAGAGACAAAGGGACACACGGTAACCGTGTTGCTCAACTTGACGCCCCCGACGACCTGGAAGTTGATGTTCGTGCCACCCGGCCCCGTCACCTTGCGTTGGATCTCCAGTCCCTGGTCAACGTAGAGCGGAACCTGACCCGCATCCGTGGTTGTGCTCACTGTAGTTCTCCAGCCGGGAGATGAGCCCGAGGTCCGGTACCAGTACTCTACGCTCGTCTGACCCACCGGATTCCAGACGAAGATATTGTCCGAAGCGGATGCCGTGGCCGCGCCAGCCACAGCGGCGACGCTGTTATTGGTTCCGAACAAGCTGTCGAGCGTCCAATGCGGGTAAATCTTGAAGCTGTCGCCGTAGTTGAAAACCGACCCCATGGGGACTGCCGTGTAGACGTTGTTGGCATCATTGCTGACGATGTCATCGGAGTACCCGGCGCTCGCTGGAATCGTCGAGAGCGCGTCTTCAATGTAGTACTGAGCGCCCTGGGTGTTTTCATTGTACTGGCCCGGCGTCAGCGTGCTGTTGACGGGAATCTGATTGGCCGTGATTGTGCCCATCGTCCCGCGCAGGACCGGAACCTGCGTCATAGGCAGCCCGCTATACTGGAGCCCATTCCCGATGGTTGTTAGTGTGACGAAACCCACCGGGTCGGTATACACGCTCTGCGCGTTGGCAGAAATGAACCCCACGGTGGTGATGAAAGCTACTATTGGTAGGAAGCGCAAGCCCCTTGCATAATTCGCTCTTTGCATGTCTTCTCCTCGCCTATTTACCCTAAACCTCGTTCACGACTCGGTGAACTCTCGTTTTCCCTATACGTCCTACTCCACTGACTCGGTGAATCTATCTGGGGCAAGACTATCAGGGACGACATTTAGTGTCAATAACTAATTCACCTTTTTGTGCACTTTTTTAGGGGGGGCTGGCGACCGCGTGAAAACTGTCAGTTCAGCCCAGTTTTCAAGGGGTTAAGGCGAGGCTCACCTCCTTTTTTTGACTATTTGAGCGATTCATGGTGGTCAATTTTGCTAGCGTTAAAGGACCCTATTGCACAATCTGGGCCAGTCTCAAAAAGGGCGTATTAGGGGTGTTTTCGTACCGTGTGAGGGCAGTTCGGGGTGCCAAAAATGAGGGTTTTTGGCAAAATTGGGGGTACAGCGTAGGCGGACACTGACGGCGGGAACGGCTGGATACCCCGAAACGACACGGGGCAATCCAGCCCTACAAAACCCCGATCTCGGAATCGGGGCAGGCAGGCATCCAGCCCGACAATCGCGCGTCGTATGTCGTTTGTAGGGCTGGATGCCTGAATCCGATGAGGGTATCCAGCCGAACCGGAAAACGACGCGGGCGTCGAAACGGAAACGGCGCGATACCTACACGATCCGCCTTCGCTGCACGACTAACTTCGGCGGACAGGCAGGCATCGCGCCCTACAATATGGAAGGCCCTACGATACGGCTTGCCCGCGGCGCTGCGCTTGCTAGATTCGGTTCATGGCCGATCTGCCGAAGCGCCGGCATCTTCATCGCATCCCGGTCTGGTTGCCGCTCGAATCGCCGGTTGTCTATTTCGTCACCGCCTGCTGCTACCGCCGCCGACGCCTCTTCATCGCCGATGAGCTTGTGCGCGTAGCCGCTGAATGTTTGCGCCGTTGTCAGGAGCGTCACGGCTGGGAGGTTTCACAGGCCTGTTTCATGCCCGATCACGTGCATTTGTTCGCCGCGCCAATGCGGCACCGGGAGCAATCCCTCGCGGAGTTCATGCAGGCTTGGAAGAGTTGTGTGACGGTGCGGCTTGGGCGCGGACGAATCTGGCAGGCCGGATTTTTCGATCATTTGTTGCGGTCGGACGAGAGCGCGGAATGGAAGTGGGAATACGTGCGGCAGAATCCGGTGCGAGCGGGATTGTGTGAACGGCCGGAAGATTACGCGTGGAGCGGCACGACGGAGGAGATATTGAGACGGATTGATGGGCGGGGGGAATCGAACGATGTGTAAATCCGGTTTGTAGGGCTGGATGCCCGAATCCGATGAGGGTATCTAGAGCATTTACATAAATCATATAGCGTAACGGGCGTGTAAAAAGAAACCGCGGCAGTCGGCGGTCGAAATGGCATTGAAGGCGGCGCGGGCGGCTTGCATAAGTTGGTCCTGGGTCCGTGGAGCGG
>JBKQMH010000176.1:0-20561 GCA_052146795.1 Verrucomicrobiia bacterium | reverse complement strand
GCCGACTCTTACGCGAGGGCCACCGCTATGCTGCCTAGAAGCCTCAACCCAGCGAGCCCCCGCCTCGTAGGGGCGGGGTTCGCTTCTCATCCCCGGCCGGGTGTCTTTTTTGATTGAGTCAACGGGTAGCAAGAAACGGGTCGCCGGCCGGCGAGTGTCGGGGTAGTGTCTTGCCAGTTATGGAGGCCGCGTTGCCAGAAACCACCATCCGGAGTGCAGGCGAGCTGTTTTCGCAAGCGGCGATGGATTATGCGAGGATCGAACGCGCCCTGCGCTTTCTCAATACGCACTATCTCCGTCGACCGACGCTGGACGAGGTCGCGGCGCACATTCACCTCAGCCCGTTCCATTTCGAGCGACTGTTTCAGCGATGGGCGGGGACCAGCCCGAAGCGGTTTCTTCAGCATCTCACCAAGGAACACGCCAAGGCGATCCTTCAAGATTCGAGAAGTCTGCTGGATGCCGCGTTCGAATCGGGTCTTTCCGGCACCGGGCGGTTGCACGATCTATTCGTGTCCTGCGAGGCGGTGACGCCCGGTGAGTACAAACATCGCGGAGAGGGGGTGACAATCGAGTATGGATTTCATCCCACCCCATTTGGCGAATGCCTGTTGGCCACAACCGAACGCGGTATTTGCGCCCTTCGATTCCTGTCCACACCATCAAAACAGACGGCGCTTCGGGAATTGCGCGACGACTGGCCTGCCGCCGAGTTCGTAGAGAACGACGGCGAAACGGGAGGGATTTGCAGGCGGATTTTTAGCGGGGCTGCGAAATATGCCGGCGCGCCGTTTCATCTGCATCTACGCGGGACCAATTTCCAGTTGAAGGTGTGGCAGGCGCTGTTGACGATTCCCTGCGGCAGACTGGCGAATTACGGTGATCTGGCGGCGAAGATCGGTGCGCCGGGAGCAAGTCGAGCCGTTGGTTCCGCCGTGGGCCGCAATCCCGTTGCCTATCTGATTCCCTGCCACCGCGTCATCCGTAGCCTCGGCGTCATCGGAGACTACCGTTGGGGCCGGGAACGCAAACAGGCCATCATCGGATGGGAAACAGCGCGGACTTCGCTTACGGGGCACAAGCGTGTCTAGTGAAACCGGTCTCTGACCTTTGTGAAGAAGGTTGGTGAAAGCAGACGGTTCATGTGCGCCGACCAGATATCCTCAGCCTTGAACTTTCTTTCGAGTTGGCGCTCTTCCTCACGCATCAACTCCAGCACACGGTCATCCTCCCCCTTCTCCAGCCAGAAACCGTGCTCTGAGCAACAATCCATCTTGAGATCGTAGAATCGGTAGTCGAACTGTCTCAGCGGGGCGGAGCAAGCGGGGCATTTGAGATCTGTCTCTTTGCTAACAAGATAAAGCGACCCCTTGTTCTGCTCGTCGAAGGCTTCATTCTCCAGTTGATCAAGTTCGCTTGGGGTTAGCCACAGGCCTTGGCAACTTGGACAGGCCTCGACCTCGACGCCGCGATCCGTTTGGGCCTGAAGATCAACATTGCACTTGGGACATTTCATTGGGACACAACCATACTACAACCCACGAGCCAGTTACAATGCCTCCGCCACCAAATCGCCGACTTCCTTCGTGCCGTAGCCCATCTTGCCGGCGGCGATGCCCTAATTGAACAGATGTTCGACTTCGATTCCGTCGTCGAGATCGTCCCAGTAGATGGCGATGCCGCGTGGTTCGATGTGCCACTTGCGGCGTTGGGCGGGAGTGGCCCGCCGCAACCAGGGAAACTGGGAGAGCGGAACGCCGATTTCACGCCCATCGGTTAGCTCGATATAGAGCATGCCATCGCTGAAGCGAGCGGCCTTTGCTGCCCGCGTGGGCGCCTTCGATTTGGATGGTCTAGCGGCCAAAGTACTCATGCCACGACTCCAACAACTTGCTCCGGTTCGCTTCGGTCAGTCGCACAATTCGATTCAACTCAGACTGATTATAGCCGTAATTGTACTCCACCGCAACGGGCGAGAGCCAGATTTTAGCCACGTTCTCACCCTTAATCACGTGGACATGCGGTGGTTCAACTCGATCTGAAGAGTAGAACCGAAACTTATACCCCTCAATGAAGATCGTCGGCATCCGGTTACACCGCCGCTGCCACCAGATCGCCGACTTCCTTCGTGCCGTAGCCCATTTTACCGGCGGCGAGGGATTTGAGTTTCTCGCGGACGGTCTTGATAACGGCGGTTTCGATAGCGGCGACAGCCTTGGTTTCACCCAAGAAGTCGAGCATCAGACCGCCGGCGCAGATCGCGGCGAGCGGGTTGATGACGTTCTTGCCGGTGTATTTCGGGGCGCTGCCGCCGATCGGCTCGAACATGCTGGTGCCCTGTGGATTGATGTTACCGCCGGCGGCGATGCCCATGCCGCCCTGAATCATCGCGCCGAGATCGGTGATGATGTCGCCGAACATATTGTCGGTCACGATCACATCGAACCACTCGGGATTCTTCACGAACCACATCGTCGTGGCGTCGACGTGGGCGTAATCGCGTTTGATGTCGGGATACTCCTTCTGGCCGATCTCATGGAACGCGCGTTCCCAAAGGTCGAATGCGTAGGTGAGCACGTTGGTCTTGCCGCACAAGGTGAGCTGGGCCTTCTTGCCGGCTTTGACATCTTCGGGTTTGAGGCCCTTCCACGGCTTGCCACCGCGGCGTTTACGCGCGAGTTCGAACGCATAGCGCAGACAGCGTTCCACGCCGTAACGAGTGTTGATGCTTTCCTGCACGGCAATCTCGTGCGGCGTGCCCTTGAACACGAATCCGCCACTGCCCGTGTACAGACCTTCGTTGTTTTCGCGAATCACGACAAAATCGATGTCGTTCGGTCCCTTGTCTTTCAGCGGACAGAATCGCTCATCGTACAATTTCACGGGCCGAAGGTTGATGTATTGCTCCATCTCGAAACGCAGCCGCAACAAGATGCCTTTCTCCAGGATGCCCGGCTTTACATCGGGATGGCCGATGGCGCCGAGGAGGACGACGGGGAACTTGCGCAATTCGCCGACCGCGCTCTCGGGCAGCACTTCCTTGGTGCGCAGGTAGCGGTCGCCGCCAAAATCATAGTCCGTATAGTTGAGTTTGATGCTGAATTTCTTCGATGCGACGTCGAGCACCTTGATCGCTTCGCGAACGACCTCGGGACCCGTCCCGTCGCCACCGATAACTGCCACGTTGTAAGATTTCATCGGAATACCTTTCGCCAAAAACCCGGCCTTTGTGGGCGGGAGTGGTGATTCTAAGCCCTGCGGAGAGGGTTGCAACCGAATTTTCTCTTCGCCACGCGGGCCGCGCGCCAGTACGATTCGGGGAGAGTTCCAGATGCGTCACTTTGCGATGAAATCGGAAGAATCCAAATTTGGGGCGTGTTGGCTGGCGGCGTTGTTGTTTGTGGCGACTCTGGTTGTTTACGGCAACAACTGGCACGCCGCTTTCATCCTCGATGACGTTCCCTGGGTTCTCAAGAACCAGAACATCCACTCGCTCTGGCCACTCTGGATGCCGCTCCTGAACACGTCGCGCCCGGTCGTGCAATGGAGCCTGGCCCTCAATTATGCGATGGGCGGTCTGAATGTGGTTGGCTATCACCTCATCAGCAACCTGATCCACGCATTGACCGCGCTTGTTTTATTTGGCGTTGTGCGACGGACGTTGCGGACGGAAAAACCCGGACGGAGTTTCGGTGAAGCAGCGGATGGTGTGGGGTTCGCCGTGGCGTTGCTCTGGGCGTTGCATCCGCTCGATACGGAAAGCGTGACCTACGTGATCCAACGCTCGGAAAGCATGGCGGGACTGTTCGCTGTGTTTACGCTGTATTGTGTCGTCCGTGGGGCGACGGCGGAACGGGCAATCGCGTGGAATCTTCTGGCCGTACTTGCCTGCGCGCTGGCCGTGGGGTCGAAACCGGCGGCGATGGTGGTTCCCGCGTTGGTGCTGGCGTACGATTGGACGTTCCTCGTGGCGACGTGGTCGAAGCTGTGGCACAGACGCTGGCGGCTGTACGTCGGGCTGATGGCCAGTTGGTTGCTGGCCGCCGTCTTCCTCTCCGCCGGCAAACGAGAATGGATGGGGAGCGCGGGCGTGCTATCCGGTAGTCGCGCGATCACGTGGCTCGATTATGCGAGGCTGCAACCCGGAGTCATTCTCCATTATTTGCGCCTGAGCCTGTGGCCGGACCGCTTGTGCCTGCTGTACGGACGGCCGCAGCCACCGACAGATTTGTTGTTGTGGGCCCAGTGCGGGGTGATGGCCGTGTTGCTGCTCGTCACGGCATGGTTGCTGGCTCGAAAGGGCGCGGCGGGGTTTCTTGGCGCGTGGTTTTTTGTCGCGTTGGCGCCGACATCGTCCGTGATTCCGCTGCTGCATCCCGTGTTCGAGCACCGAATGTATCTCCCGCTCATGGCGGTGGTGGCGGTGATCGTGTGCGCGGCGTATTTGGTTTTCATCAAATGTGGAGGAGTGGGTAAGTCCGGGGCGTGGCTCAGGATGGGAACGCTGGTGCTGGCCGCGTTCGCGTTGGGGGCGACCACCATGCGACGCAATATGGATTATGGAACAGAGGTTTCCATTTGGCGAGACACGGCACAAAAAGCGCCAACGAATCCCGACGCGCAATACGGTCTGGGGTTGGCGTTGGCAACTGCGGGACAGATCGACGCGGCGGGCGGAGCGTTTTCCGAGGCATTGCGGTTGAAGCCGGATTTTGCGCAGGCGCAATATGACTGGGGCCTGACGTTGATGAAGGCGGGGCGGGAGACGGAAGCCCTGACGCATTTCACTGCGGCCCTTGAGATTAATCCACGATTTGCGCAGGCAGCGGACGGGATCGGCGTCGTTCTCTATCACCAGGGCAAGCTGGAGGAAGCCGTTCAGCACTTTTTCGAGGCCACGCGACTCAACCCGGATGACGCCGAGGCCCAACACAACCTGGCCATGGCCTTGCACGAGCAACGACAGCGGTCAGGGAACCAGAACTGATTGTGGTTGGGGCCGGCGTCTGCGCACATAGAGCGCGGTCGCGACGATGAAGCCGGCCAGAGACAAGATGGATATCCACGTTCCCATCCGAAACCCGATCGGCGCGTATTCGATTTGGATGTGATGGTGGCCTTGTGATAGCGGGATGGCCTGTAAAACGTAATTCGCGGGCAAAACATCATAGGCGTGCTGCGCGCTGCCGGCCAGCGGACGGGCCCGCCATCCGTCGCTGTACGCGTCCGTGATCAACAGAATCGCCGGATGCGGGAGATCGGCCTCGACCGTGAGTTGGTTCGCGGAGGAATCGGTGAGCGTGACCGTCCCGTTCTCGGCGGAGGGTTGAGGCGCGGGATCGGGCTCGGTTTCGAGGATGACTTGTTGGCGCGGGTCGAACGACGGGGAGTCCATCGCCTGCAGGATTTCGTCGCGACCCGACATCACGTGGTATTGCTGCAGCAGTTGAAGGTGCGGCATGACCGCGTTCCCCGTCACAACCTGGTCCCCATCCTTGTTGGCGAGAAACGCATAGCGCCAGCGCAACATCGCGTACAACGGATGGAATCGCGAGAACTCAACGTATTGGTTGTCCCGTTCCGCAGGTTGCCCTTGAGTGAACGCCATGAATTCCGTGTAACGTTTGAGCGTGAGCGGCGCGTACCCCCAGACGTCTTCTTTCCCGAGCCACATGGCGACGTTGGGGATTTGTTGGTAGAAGATGCGATAATCTCCCGGACGTCGATCGAGAAAGGCCTTCAATTTTGGCGCTTCCGTGTACGCCAGATCAAACGTGGCCAGTGATGTTCTGCCGAAGACGAAGACCTCGGCAATCGCCATGAGCGCCGTCGCGTACACAACCCATCGGGAAGCTCCGGCGAGCGACAGCAGTACACTCAGAACAAGCAATTCCACCGCCGCAACAAACAGACATCGTGAGGCGCCCCCCCCGGCCTGCCTTACGAACGTCGGGTCGGCATAGCTCGCCGCCGGCAGAAACGATTCTTGTGCGGGGTGAACGGGCTGCATTGCTCGCGTCCACCAGTTGGCCGGCTCGGGGGCGAGCGCCGCCGACCGAAGTTGCAACGCTCCGCACACAACAATGATGCCGGCGACGAACAAGCCCAGAGCCAACCATTTGTTCCCCCTTGGATCGCCAAGCAATCGATCCAGGCCGGTGCCCGCCAACATGACCATGAACAGTGACGCCTCAATGATAAATTTGGCATTGGCCCGAAACCGATCAAAGCCCGGCACGCTGTAGTAGAGGAACTCGAACAGCGGAGTATTCGCGCCGAGGGCCAACACCAACATGATTGCCAGTAGTGGAATCAGCCCGCGCCGAAGTTCCCGCCGACCACAGACGGAACCGTACACCGCCAGCGCCAGCCCGCTCACGCCAACGAACAAGCACGTTTCCCAGTGAGTCCAGCGACCCCAGTACGGGGCGTCGATCCCATTGCCGAAGAATCCCGGGCCCAGCGCGGTGAGCAGGTTCTCCGGCGGAAAAGAAAATGTCCTAGCAAACTGATAAGTGATTCCGCCGCCACGGATGCTTTCGGAGACGGCTTGAAGGCTGGTCAGAAATTGGACGGCGCCCAATGCGGCGGCCCCGGCATACATCCCCAAGAACCCGAGGAGAACCGCTGTCCGGTGCCGGGAACCGATCAATCCAAACAGCATCAGCAACCCCGCTGCCACTGCCGTGTAGAAACACGCCTGAAAATCGCCAGCGAGTATCTGCATGGTGATGGCGGCCATGCCTGATAACACCCAACCCAGCGTCCGCGTCCGAATCCACTCATCGACCGAAACGAACACGAGAGGAGTCCACGCGATGGCATACAACAACGACAAGTGCCCGGCGTAGACGTGAAGAAAGTACGAACCGGAAAACATAAACAAAGCGCCCGCCATGACTGCGGCAACGGGATGCAGTCCGCGGCGCAGTCCCCACAGGTAGGTAAACAATCCGGCGAGAAAGACGTGGAGCGCGATCCCGAGATTGATGGAGCGGGGGAGCGGCAACACCAGATCGAGCCCGTTGGTCGGATACAAGACGGCGGTTTGGGCCCAGCCCAGATACGGCGTGCCGCAGTAGACGTGGGGATTCCAGAGAGGCAGATGCCCGTGGCGGAGTTGGTCGGCGGTGAACGCCCGCCAGTAGATGAATTGTGAGGCGAGATCGGTTCCGCTGTCCGACAACACGACGGGCCGGCTCGTGAACAAGACGTCACCGAACATGCCGAGGGTCAACCCCAGCAGGATTGCGGCGCCGATCCAGCGGGAGCGGATCGAGCGGCTTGGTTCTTCTGTCGTAGTTGGACGCAAACCGAGGAACAGGATACCCCGCGACGGTGTGTGGGGGAAGTCCCGGATGGTGGGGACAAAACCGGTTCTTGCGGTTCTTGAACCGGGGCCGTAAACAGGACGTAATGACACCTACGCCAGAACCGGCAGCAGCACCGCGCGGACGGCTGGTTGATTTTCTCGGTTTACGGCGGAGCATTGTCGGCTTGCTGGGCATGGTCGTGTTGGTGGGCATGGGCGAGCACATGGCCGAGCAATTTCTTCCGCTCTACCTGCTGGCGCTCGGGGGCGGTTTCATCTCGATCGGTTTCCTCAACGCCATGGACAACCTGCTGGGCGCGCTGTACTCGTTTCCCGGCGGCTACCTATCCGACCGGCTCGGGACGAAACGCGCGCTGTTGGTATTCAACGTCGCGTCGATGGTTGGTTTTCTGATCGTTGTGTTGGTCCCGACGTGGCAGGCGTTTTTGGCCGGCGCGGCGCTGTTTCTATCGTGGACCGCGATTTCGCTGCCCGCGACGATGGGGCTGGTGGCGAAGGTGCTGCCCAAGAACAAACGGGCAATGGGTGTTTCCCTGCACTCGCTCGTGCGGCGGGTGCCAATGGCGCTGGGGCCGGTGGTGGGCGGCGCATTCATCAACGCGTGGGGAGTCGAACGCGGCGTGCGGCTGGCGTTTATCGTGGCGTTGGTGATGGCCGTGATCGCGGCGATCTTGCAACAGTTCCTGATTGAAGACGATGCGCCGCACGAGAAAACCGAGGCGGAACACAACCCCTTCCGCATGTGGCGGTATGTGAACGCCGATCTGAAACAGTTGCTGGTCGCGGACATTCTGGTGCGGTTTTGCGAGCAGATTCCGTATGCGTTCGTTGTGGTGTGGGCCGTCGGGACAGCCGGTGCGCCGGGGCCGGTGAACGCCTTGCAGTTCGGCGTGCTGCGCACGGTTGAAATGGCAACGGCCGTTCTCATTTATGTTCCGGTGGCGTACCTGGCCGATCGCAGTCACAAGAAACCGTTTGTCGTGATGACGTTCATCTTCTTTACATTTTTTCCGCTGCTGCTGCTGTACTCACGGTCCTTCGGGATGTTGATCGCGGCATTTGTACTCCGCGGACTGAAAGAATTCGGCGAACCGACCCGCAAAGCGCTGATCATGGATCTCGCCCCCGAGGACCGAAAGGCGGGTGTGTTCGGTCTCTACTACCTGATTCGCGACGTGATCGTGTCGATTGCGGCCTTCGGCGGCGCATTTTTGTGGCAGGCCAATCCGCGATGGAATCTGCTCTCGGCATTTGCATTCGGCGCGCTCGGCACGATTTGGTTTGTGCTACGGGGGCGTGATCTTGGGCGGTCGGCGTCGTGACATGCTGAGGCTCGCGGTTCAGTTGCGTGTCGAGGGCAGGTTGAATCTTGACTGACACACCCATGTAATCTGAAAACGCAGTCTGGATTTCCCTTAAGGCCGGTCGTGATCGGTGGGATATTTGCATTAGCAACGGCGGTCGCGTCAAGAGTACAAGGACAAATCGCGTCGCCTGTTTCCTGGGGATTACACTATGAAAGGATCGTCAGATTTGAATCGGCACGTCGAGGTGGCGGCGGGTCACGGCGCGGATTTCCGGCTGGGCTTGATTTCGGTGCTGGCCGGCGGCATCGGCATTGGCGGGGGGCTGATCGCGTATCTGTTGCTCAAGTTGATCGGCCTGTTTACCAACCTGTTCTTCTTTGGCCGGTTCTCCGCCGCGTTTACAAGCCCGGCCGGGAACCATCTCGGCCTGTGGGTAATTTTGTTACCGGCGGCCGGTGGGATTGTTGTCGGGCTGATGGCGAAGTACGGCACGTCGAAGATCAAGGGACACGGCATTCCCGAGGCGATGGAAGCGGTATTGACGAGCCGCAGCCGGATTCACCCGAAGGTCGCCATTCTCAAGCCGCTTTCGGTGGCGGTGGCCATCGGCACGGGTGGGCCGTTCGGCGCGGAAGGGCCGATCATTCAGACGGGAGGAGCGGTCGGCTCGCTGGTCGGCCAATTGTTCAAGATGACGGCTGTCGAGCGCAAGGTGTTGCTGGCATGCGGCGCCGGGGCGGGAATGTCGGCGACATTCAACACGCCGATCGCGGGAGTCATACTGGCGATTGAACTGCTGCTGTTCGAATTTCGGCCGCGATCGTTCATTCCGCTCGTCGTCGCGAGCACGCTGGCGACGGCCACGCGGTTTGTGGTGATGGGGCGGAAAGCGATGTTCGAGATGGGCAGCGTGGACTTCGGGATTCCGTCGAGTCTCCTCTATTACATTTTGCTCGGCGTGGTGTGCGGCTTTGCCGCGGTGGGATTCAGCCGGGCATTGTACTGGGTTGAAGACCAGTTCGAGCATTTGGCGGTCGATGAACTGTGGTGGCCGGCAATTGGCGGCTTGGGGCTTGGCATCATTGGGTTCTTCATGCCGCGCGTGCTGGGAGTCGGGTACGACACGATCTCGGATATTTTGAACGAACGGCTCGCGCTGAATTTGCTGTTGGGGATCATGGTATTCAAGGCGCTGGCGTTGCTGATCTCGCTCGGCTCGGGAACTTCGGGTGGATTGCTGGCGCCGATGTTCATGAGCAGCGCGGCCATGGGGGCGGCGTTCGCGGTGGGAATGAATCATCTGATTCCGGGCGCGCACCTGCCGCCGGGGGCGTTTGCGCTGGTGGCGATGGGGGCGGTGTTTGGCGCGGCCGCCAACGCGACGTTCACGTTCATCATTTTTGCCTTCGAGATCACGCGCGACTACAACGCGGTGCTGCCGTTGATGCTGGTCTGTGTCGTCGCCAGCGGGATTGCGCGCCGGTTTATGCGGGCATCGATCATGACCGAAAAGCTGGCGCGACGCGGTCTGCATGTCCATCAAGAATACGAGGCGGACGTGTTTCAGCAGGTGACGGTTGGCGATATCATGGACCGGCACCCGCCGACGGTGTCCGCGATGATGAAGGTGGCCGAGTTGGCGGACCACATTGTGCAGAACAAATCACCGTCACATCGGCGTCAGGCGGCGCTGGTTCTCGACGACACGAATCGGCTGGTCGGAATTATCACGCGCGGGGATGTGCTGCGACTGCTGAAGGATGATCCCACAGGAGAAGTCACCGTGGGAGAGGTGTGCACGACGACGTTGATCGTGACGTATCCCGACGAAAGCGTGCACGAGGCGATGACGAAACTGCTGGCCAACAACGTCGGCCGGTTGCCGGTGGTTCGCCGCGAGACGCCGCACGCGGTTGTTGGCTATCTGGGCCGGGCCGAAGTGATGGCGGCGCGAACGCGTCGGCACGAGGAAGAACACGTGCGCGAGCCGGGCTGGCTCAGCCGCACCGCGTAAGAGCGTGGCAATGCGCGGCGGTTGGGATTACTTCCTGGATTTCTCGGAGTTGTAGACGACGCCGATAGCGGCGCGCCAGCGGTCGAGGGCGTTCATGTTGCCGAGGGAATCATCCCAATTCATGGCGGGCGACTGGCGGTTTTCGATGTGCGCGGCGACGTGGTCGGCTTCGATGGCGTAGATGGGCTGGGGCGAGTCGATGACAATTTCCTGTGGTGATTTGCCCTTGCGCTCCAGGATTATCATGGCCTTGCCGCCCTCGCGGGCTGGTCCCCACGGCTGCGAGACGAAGATGTTTCCCTCGGACCCGAAAATGCGCAGGGCACTGTCCTGTTGCACCTGGATGCTGGTGGCGAGCGCGGCGAGGATGTGACCCGGGAATTTCATCGAGGCGACGGCCCAGAGGTCGACGCCCGTGGTGGCGAGGCGACCGCAACCATTGACCTCGGTCGGTTCGGCGAATTGTTGACCCGTGGCAACGCCGGCGATGAGACGGGACATGGAAACGGGGTAACAGCCGACGTCGAGGATGGCGCCGCCGCCCAGTTCGTTGCTGAACAGGCGCTGGTTGGGGTCGAACTCGCGATGAAAGCCAAACGACGCCTGGATGAGGCGCACTTCGCCGATGGATTTTGCCCGGAGGAGTTCGACGAGCTTGAACGTTTGCGGGTGACACCGGTACATGAACGCTTCGAGGAGAAACACGTTGCGGCGGCGGGCGGCGTCGATGACGGTCAGGGCCTCGGCGTGATTGAGCGTGAGCGGTTTTTCGCAAAGGATGTGTTTGCCGGCTTTGGCGGCTTTGATGCACCACTCGGCGTGCATGGGGTGCGGCGTGGCGATGTAAACAGCTTGCACGGTCGGATCGGCGAGCAACGCGTCGTAGGAGCCATGACATCGCGGCACGCCGAACTCGGCGCCGAATCGGTCGGCGCTGATTTGCGTGCGGCTGCCGACGGCGGCGAGTTTGCCGGTGTTGGATTGGGGGAGATTTTTCGCGAACAGTCCCGCGATGCGGCCGGTGCCGAGGATGCCCCAGGAAAGTGAATTCATGTCGGGAAAGTCGTAGGGTGGATTGTGGCGAGCGGCAAGGAAAAAGCGTTGGTGACGGGTGAGCCACAGATTCACGCAGATGATAGGGATGATGGCGGCTTGCCGAATCTGGCTCATCGTCTGTGGACTTTTTTTGTGGGGGACTATGACTATAGGTCATGGCGGAAAGGCATCCGGTTCTGACGGCGGTTGGGCGGTGTGGGGCAAGGATGAAGGCGGAAGGATGAGGGATGACGCGGCGGGAACGAATTGACACTCAACGTCCGGCGACGGCGTGGCGCGAGGTGAGGGAAAACAACAATACATTGTAGTACAATGTATCATCGACAGCGGAGAATACTGATGACACCTAGTAGTACCAGGCATCATGCGTGACAAGGGGAGACGGAAGACGAATGAGATTATCGACCAGCAGGAGGAGGCGGGTCGGACGGCTGGACTTCAAAATCGCCAAGCGGGGCAGACGACAATACATTGTAGTGCAATGTATCATGGGCGACGGGGGGAGAGGTAGACTCTCTGTTCGTCGTCGGCCCTCCGTCCTGTTTTGCTCCATGGCAAACTGAATATGAGTTGGTGATCGGGCGGAAACCCGTGTGTGAACTTCTTGCTGGCGGGGATGTCGAGGAGCGGCGGGGCAAGTACTACGTGGGCAGGCATGGTCTCTCCGATCTTTACCTTACTACGTTCCAGACTTTGCAGAGGGACTGGGAGCGGGTGAAACTGCTATTTAATCAGCGTGGAGTCCAGTTCTTGTTTGTTGTCGATGAAGCGCACTACATCAAGCAAATCGATGGAATATGGGCCAATGCAGTTCTGAATGTGGCCCAGTACGCGAAGGTCCGCTGCGTCCTCACCGGTACTCCATTCCCGCAATCGTATACGGATGCCTTCAACTGTTTCGACGTGTTGTGGCCTCATTCTTCCCCCCTCGGGCGGGACGATAGGGTCAGAATCGAGCACTACATACAAAAGAAGAAGGAGGCGGCGGCCGCGCAAGTTTTGGATGCGCGAATAGGGCCGCTTTTTTACAGGGTTCGCAAAAAGGATCTTGGACTGGCGGGACAGGACTTTTGCCCGCCCGTGCTGATCCCCATGAACAAGCACGAGCGATTTGTGTATGACGCGATCTTGGACAAGATCCGCGACCTCTCGAAGGAAGATTATTTTCGCGACATTGATTTGATGCTTCGCTTGCGGCGTGGCCGGATGATGCGTCTCCGGCAGTGTCTTTCATATGCACGTCTGCTGGGGACCGCCGTTTCGGAGTATAGCGAGAATCTAGTGGACGGAAGGTTGTCTCTCGCAGACACGGTCAAGCATTACGATCAATTGGAATCCCCTGCAAAACTGGAGAAACTGCTAGAGGTCGTCCAGCAATTACGGGAGCAGCGAGAGAAGGTGGTCATCTGGTCGAATTTCGTGGATACGCTGAAGCTAATTTGTCGGCAGCTAAAGCGTGCCAGACATGGGGTTGAACTCATATACGGTGAAACGCCCACTGAAAACTTATCCGTGTCAGAAGAAGCAACGCGGGAGAAAATCATTGCAAGGTTTGTTGCCCCCGACTCCGGTCTTGACGTGTTGGTTGCCAACCCCGCCGCGTGTGCAGAATCCATTTCTCTGCACAAGACGTGTTCGCATGCCGTCTACTACGACCTGTCTTACAATTGTGCCCAGTATCTACAGTCTCTTGACCGAATCCATCGCGTGGGTGGGTCTGAGAATAAAGTCGCGCATTATCATTTCCTGCAATATGCCGACACAGTGGACGCCGACATACTTGCCAGCGTTCAGCGGAAGTCGCAGAACATGAGCGCCGTTATCGATCAGGATTATCCGATCTACTCACTCGATATGTTCGCAGCGGACGAAGAATTGGAGGCATATGGACGCCTCTTCGGATGAGAGGATGGTCGTTCTGGCGGGCGTTGTGACGAAACAGGTTCGGCGTCTTCTGGAAATCCTGGCTGAGATTTCCATGCGGCGGACGCAGTTTGTTGAATCGCGTTTCGCGGAGCAGGGGCGCAATTTCCCTGAGACGGTGAGGTTTCTTGAGGAAATCGGCTGGATCAGGAGGGACGGAAATGAGTTTGCGTTGACGGCGAGTGGTGACGTCGCCTGCAAGTCAGTTCATAATGATAACGAGATTCGGCAAAGAATTCTCGAGGCCGTCATTGACGTAAACAGTCCCTTTCGGGAGTTGCTGGCCGACTACATCCTCCGGTTTGGCGAGGTGAATTCTGAAATTGGATACCGGCCGCCACTTGCAGAGCGGCTTCGCGAGGCCCCGTTGCGCGATCTATTGATGGACATGCGAGCCGTTGAGCGTCGCGCAATTGACGACACGTATGTGCTTGTTGGTGGCGGGGTTGACCTATACGTGTGGGCGAGGGGTCTTAGATGTCACGCCTCCAGGAAGGGGATGGAGGCTGCCACAAAGCGGCAAGAGGAGCTTGGTTTTGCTGCAGAACTAGTCGTCTTGGCTTATGAGAAACAGCGCGTTGGTACCAAGTGGGCATCGAGGGTGGAGCATGTTTCGTCTGAGAGCCCATTTGCCTCGTATGATATCAAGAGTGTCACACTGAGCGGTGACACGGCTGAGACGCGGTACATCGAAGTGAAGGCGGTTCCGGGTGATTCGCATCAATTTTACTGGACCGCGTCGGAAGTCGAATTATCCAAGTTGCTTCGGGGAAGATATTTTCTTTATCTTCTTCCCTTAGTTGCAGGGCGCGGTTTTGATCAGGCACAATTGATGGTGGTTGGGGACCCGTGGACTTCGGTTCGTCAAAACTCAGATAAATGGCTTATTGAAGAGAATGTGATTGTATGCAGACGAAAACCGTAGCCGTGAGAGCTGCGAACCAAGGCAAAGGGGCTGGTCGAATCAAGTGGCGACCGCTGGTGGCGCCTTTTGGGTATTATGGGTGCAAACAGCGCCTCTCCGCCCGAATAGTGTGTCAACTTCCGCCGCACAATGCCTGGGTCGAGGCCTTCTGCGGCTCAGCAGCGTTGACGCTGGCAAAGAAGCCCGCTCCCATCGAAGTGATCAACGATATCAATGGCGACATTGTCAACTTCTTCCGACAGCTTCGGGACCACCCAGCGGAGATACAGCGAGCGGTTAAGCTGACGCCGTACGCTCGTGAGGAGCTTCACATCGCGCGGGCACAGGAAAAGAATCTGACGGACCTTGAGCGCGCACGGCGTTTCTTTGTCGCGGCCATGATGGCTATCAATGGCAGTTTTGGAGAGGCCGAGGGTGGTTTTTCTTTTAGTAATTCTTATGCTCGCAGGGGCATGGAAGCGCGTGTAAGCCGGTGGCGGACCATGCCGGAGTATCTCGTGCTTGTTGCGGAGCGCCTGCATCGTGTTCGCATTGAAAACAGAGATGCTCTCAAACTTCTTGATGATTTCATCAACCGACCTGCGACGCTTGTGTACCTAGATCCCCCGTATCTGGGTGACCGAAAGGCTGGCTATGAACATGATCAGAATTCAGAAGAGTACCACGAGCGTCTTTTGAAAGTTGCGGTCCGGGCAAAGTGCATGGTGTTTATCAGTGGCTACGAGAGCGACCTCTACAACGACTATTTAACACGTGCTAGGGGTTGGCATAAGCGGTGTCTCAAGACTACGACCAGGGGCCACAACGGGAAGGACTCCGAACGAGAAGAGATTATCTGGCACAACCAGCAGTATTCGCATGCGCTGAAAGCTGGACGGGTTACTCTTCACCTGTCCGCGAAGGAAAGGCGCTATCGGAAAGTGAATCCCGAACGCTAACCCAGTGGTTCGGGGCCATTCGGCTGGCGTGACGCAGACCGCTCGCTCCTGTGGCGTGACGTGGAATCGGTGGGCGTTTCGTCGGTTCGGCGTGGGTGGGGGCGTCCGCCTTCGCCAAGGCTACGGCGCGACACGGGGAGGCGGGAGCACCCCTCACCTTAATCCTCTCCCCCAAGGGGCGAGGAGACGCGGAGGGGCCGGGGCGAAAAGGGATGAGGGATGAGCGGCGGCGGGTGGAACGAGGCAGAGCACGCCGACGGAGCCCCGACTAGGAATCGGGGTAAACGGCGTGGCTACACGGAGGAAACGACGGCGACCCCGAGGTGGGAATCGCGGGTAAACCGGGCCGGTCGCCCTACAATCGGCGGAGAAGGGCGAGGGTTTGCGCCTTCGTCGGCTTCATCGTATTAGGATTGACTTGATATCCGATTAGGATATACTGGGGGGCTGACGTTGGAACGTTCTTTGACAATGAAGGGGGGCACCACTACTGGTTGGGGTGGTCGAGAGGCTGTCGAAAAAGTAAAAAATACAAACGAACCCAAGTTTGAGCAAGCCGGCGTGGAAATTTCCAAAAAACGAAGCCAAAACGAACCCAAGTTGAGGCCACAAGCGGGGCGAGGTTACGGCGGGTTACGTCGTGGCCGGGGCTGGTCGGGGGGATCCGCCGTCGCTGATCCACCTTCGCCGGGCCTACGGCGGACACGAGCTATGGCGGACACGCGGGGTGGAGGTCGGTCGCGGGGCGCGGTTTTGCTGGGGTGTGGGGCCGTGGGGCGGTGGCGGCGGATGGGCGAAGGGCGCGGTCGATGGTGGCGACGATCTCGGGGATGTTGAAGGGTTTGGCGACGTAGGCGAATGCGCCGAGGCGAAGGGCTTCCTCGGGTGTGCAACGCTCGGAATAGCCGGTCATGACGATGACGGGGATGTCGGGGAAGACTTGTTTGGCGGCAGTCATGAATTGGACGCCGTCGATGCCCGGCATGGCGAGGTCGGTGATGATGAGGTCGAAGCGTTTGCGGGAGCTGGCGACGTAATCCATTGCGGCCTGGGAGTTTGAGGCGCCCGCGACGATGTAGCCGAACAGATTGAGGAGCTTCGATAGGGCGGTGAGAACCACGATATCGTCATCGACGACCAAGATGGTGGAGTTTGCCATCGGTGCTTTGGGTATGACGTTGGAGGTGATTCGTAGCACCGGGCGTGCCGGAAGTATGAATTGTCGCTTCAAGTGGTTGGAGACTGGGGGGATAAGCGTTTTACCGCTTGGAAATGAGGGGTGGAGAATCGGGATGGGTTTCAGGGTCCGCAGGGTGTTCGCTGTCTTGCTAAAATGGGGGGCAGATGGCGGAACAAAATTGCGACATTTGGGGCGTTGTGTAGCAAGAATGGGAGTGCTGGGGGCGGCTGGAGGCAGCTCAGCGCTCGACAATGAACACGGCGTTTCGGAGCCCGTCGCCGTCGTCGGGGCTGGTGGTGTTCTGGCAGACGCTGTGGACGGCATAGCCGGTGGAGAGCCTGGTATAACGCAGGGGGCGGCCGTTGAACGGGTCGGCGGGGACGGTCCCGATGCCCGAGAATTCGAGTTCTCCGAGCGTCCGGGGCAGTTGGTTGTGGGCGAGGCGATAGCGTTCGACGGCGATGGCGAGTCGGGCCTCGCGGAGTCTGGCGGCGAGGGCGGCGTCTTTCAGGATAATGCGCGGGCCGTTCATTCCGCGCAGCCAGGCGCGGGAGAGCGCGTGCAACTGGGTTTCCTGTTCGAGCGTTTGGCGGAGAGTTTGCGTGGCGGCGATCCGTTCGGGAAAAGCCGTCTGGGCCGTCTGGATGCAGCGGTCCATGAAGTGCAGGTAGTTGAGTTCATCCCACCGGAGCAATCCACACAGGTTGTAGAGATAGCCGGGCGAACTGAAGAAGACGCCGAGATTGATCAGGAATCTCTGGCCCAGCGGATACGAGCGTCCCACGGGCAGCGCCGTCAAGTCCATGACTTTTTGCATCATGTCGAAACCGTAGATGCCAATGCACCGTTGGCCGATGAACGCCCGCGCCAAGCCGCGCTGATCCTCGGCTTTCTCCAGGGCAGCGCCGAGCGCGTCGAGCTGGTTGTCCGTCAAGCTGGCACCGGTCAGGAGGTTCTGCAGGCTGTT
This sequence comes from Verrucomicrobiia bacterium, assembly GCA_052146795.1. Lineage (GTDB taxonomy): Bacteria > Verrucomicrobiota > Verrucomicrobiia > Palsa-1439 > Palsa-1439 > Palsa-1439. The sequence continues at coordinate 2,918 of JBKQMH010000176.1, read as the reverse complement.
GACGGCGACCTGCTGGCACTCGAGACGCGCGAGATGCGATCGCACGAGCGGTTCCTTGGCGAGCGAGTGAGACAGGGCGAACAAGGATTGGACGGAGGCGACGGCTGGTTGGGAGTCGGCGCAGACGGTATGGTTGGCGGCGTCGGTTTCCAGCAGATGGGCGCTGCGAATGAGATTGCCCAAATGCGCGTAGGGCATGATGGAGAGAGTGCCGAGGTCGATGGGAAAGCGGCACCGGGGCGAGTTCGACGCCTGTTGGAGCAGGGTCAGAACGTCGTCATTCTGCTCGAAGGAGTCCGCCGTGCTTTGCACTGGCGGGGCCGGGGGCGAGCCGGGCCGCGAAGACGCAAGCACGGGTTGGGTTTGGGGCTTGTCGGCCCGATCCGATGGGCGGGGCAAACTGGCGAACGCCTTGTCGAACAAGACGGCGCCGTTTTCCACAGGGGTGACGCGGGGATACCATCGATTCAACTCAGCAAGCGTCACCGGGTAGCTTTTGTCACGGATGTCGGCAATCTGGCTGGCGACGAATCCGTTAAGGGCCAGTCGCCACAGGCCGAGGAATGCGGCCAGACCCAATATAGCCAGCGTGACTCGCCGGGCCCACCGATTCCAGCGCGAAACTGGTTGCTGCACGCCAACGCTCACAGGTTGATTCTAGCACCACTTAGCGCCAAACGAAAGCGTCATCGGAAACGGACGGGGTTGCTGGCGCCTCTGGGGCGTTCTTCGAAGTGTCCGGCCCCGGTGCCGTCTCGGGCGGCTTCGTGGCCAGGTTTCCGTCATCGTGGGGTTGTGTGGCCGCAACCATCGGCGGTTTTGGATTACGAGCCGGCGGCCGCAACCGCGCGGTATCGGTGCCCAGAACCAAGACGGTCTCCGTCCCGCTGAAATGGAACTGCCCGGCCAAAATATCCAGCAACCGTCGGGTGGGTCCGCTGGGATTGCGGCGTTGATGCTCCAGATATTTGACCTGTTTGATGGTTACACCAAGCCACTGGGCAAATCGGGCCTGGGTCATGCCGGCATGCTTGCGCAAAGCCAGAATACGGCTGGATCCCCATTCCATCATTCCTTATGAGGGAACCGTGTTCCCCCACCTCCTTGTGACAGAGGGGTAACAAAGTTCAGGTCAGGATGCAACTCCGAAATTCAGAAAACCGAAGTTTTTTTAGGCGGCGATTCCTGCCATCAGCCGCACGAGCAATTCCTGCGTGGCTTGCGCCCGTGGCACATCACTGACAATTCGGCCTTCGCGCAGAACCAGAATTCGCGTGGAGAGGTTGATGACTTCGGGAAGCTCGCTGGAAATCAGCAACACGCCATTGCCTTTGTGGGCCAGTTCGTCAATGAGGCTGTGGATTTCGGCTTTCGCGCCCACATCGACGCCCCGGGTCGGTTCATCGACGATCAACACCCGGCAGTCCGCCGCCAGCCATTTGCCCAGGACGACCTTCTGCTGGTTGCCGCCCGACAATCCCGCGACAACCGTCTCGGTGCTGGGTGCTTTGATGCGAAGACGGTCGAAATACGTCTGGGCGCTCCGTCGCTCCGCCGCCGGGCGGACCCATCCCCGGCGCGCGAATCGCTCGAGTGTCGGGAGCGAGATGTTTTCCCGCGCGTTCATCATCAGCACCAGACCGTGCCGTTTGCGATCTTCGGGAACCATCCCCAGCCGGTGGCGCAGACCGACCGACGGGTGGCGCAACGGCATCGGCCGTCCGTTCACATACACGCGACCCGTAGCCAGTCGATCCAGTCCGAACAGCGCCTCGGCAATCTCGGTGCGTCCAGCTCCCACCAACCCAGCGAAACCGAGGACTTCCCCCGCCCGCAACGTGAACGAAATATCAGCGAACTTGCCGGGACTGGACAGATTCTCGACCCGGAGCAATTCTTCGCCAAGGTCGGCCTTCAGGTGGCCTGGGAAATACGTTTCCAGTGTGCGGCCGATCATCATTTGGACAAGCCCGCTTTGGTCGATGTCTTGCACGGGTTTCGTCCCGACGTGTTGGCCGTCGCGCAACACGGTAATCGTGTCGCACAGGCGGTAAATCTCTTCAAGGCGATGCGACACGTAGATGGCGGTCACACCCTGTTTCTGTAGCCGCTGGATCAATTCAAACAGGTGCTCGGCTTCGGGTTGCGACAGGCTGCTCGTTGGTTCGTCGAAAATCAGGATGCGCGCGCCATGCGACACCGCCGCGGCGATCTGGACGAGTTGTTGCTGGCTGACGGGCAGTTCGCCGACCAACCGGCTCGGATCGATCTTCGCCTGGATGGCACCGAGATACTGCCCGGCCCGTCGCAGCATTTCGCGGCGGGACACGAATGTCGCGTGCGCCGGCAATTGACCGAGGCAGAGATTCTCGGCGACCGTCAGGTTCTCGCAGAACGCGAGTTCCTGGTGCACGATGCCGATGCCGGCGGCCATCGCCTCGCTCGGGTTCGCGAATCGGACGGGCTGGCCATCGACAACCAGTTCGCCTTCGTCGGAAGAGTAGATACCGGCCAGAATCCTGCCGAGCGTGCTCTTGCCGGCACCGTTTTCCCCGCAGAGCGCGTGACAAGAACCGCGCGCCACATCAAAGCTCACGCTCCGCAACGCTTGCACGCCGGGGAAGCGCTTGCTGTTGCCCTTGAATTGAATGAGGGGTGCGTCAGGCATCGGATCTCACGGCAGCTTCAGGTATTCTTCGGGCACGTCGGCGAATCCCCAGTCTTTGAGTTGACGCGCCCAGGTGCCGAGGTTCTCCTTCGTGACGCGGACCAATTCCATCCGCGTAATGACCGGGACATCTTTTTTGAGATAAATCTTGTCGATAACTTTCTCGACCGAGACGTAGCCCCACTTGTAGGTCGGTTGCGCCAGCAACACCGGCGCGATGCCATTGGCGATGTAAGGCAATTCCGCGGGA
>JBKQMH010000175.1:0-69211 GCA_052146795.1 Verrucomicrobiia bacterium | reverse complement strand
TCGATATGCGATCGTTACCTCCGCGACTCCTTGCACGGACGACTGTGTCACCGGACTTTCACTTGCGCTGCCGAACAGGCGGTTTATCGCTACGTCTGCGTTGATCAACCAGCGAGCCGTGATGAAGTGGGTGACGCTGAAGCCCACTCCTACCGCGTTTAGGCTTCCAAGTGCCGTCGACCTTGGGACCGCAGCAAATAAACTGAAAGAGTATCGCTTCATTCAGGGGACTCCTCCCGTCATGGAAGCCAGTGTAGAAACGCCTGTCTTCAGCTCAGGCCCTGCGGCATCAAGTGAGGCTGTACCTACGGCCGGACTCCAGAACTACCTGACGCTTCTGAGCGGCCTTTATACGAACGATAAAACACTTGTCGGAGCGGTCGAATCACTGCTGGAAGAACGCGTGCAGCAAACCGGTCCGGTCCACGCCGATCCAGCTTTGGTTGCGATCAGCTATCGAAAAGTGGACGGTAACACAAGTAATGTTGTGGTTCAACTATTCGACCATCCGAACCAAGCAACAGAGTGCGTTGTTGCGAATACGCGGTTGGCATCGTCACGCCTTGGCCCAGAGATTTTGAACCCTATCGACGAATGGCTGAACCTGCTCACGGAAACGCGGATTAATTATCTTGGTCCGGAGAAGGAAGTATTCATGCGCCAGCGTGCATTTCATTCGGCACTCCAAGCCGACCTGACGTTGATGCGCGAGCAAACTGTTGAGCCACTGCACCTGGTCATTTTAATCACAGATCCGGAACGGCTTCTGCCTCAGTGTTTGTCACACCGAGTCCGTTCTGCAATCGTCGAAGCCGATCTGGCGTATGGACAATGGCAATGCCGTATTCATCTTATGACCGCCGATAGTGATACCGCCCAGCAAGTGGAATTGCTTCTGGCGACTTGGCGCGAAATGGCCATTAGCGTGCTCGATATCTACGGGAGTTCAGCTACAAATCCCACTGCTCGGCGCGCATTGGAAGCCGGCACCCTTACGGTTCAAGGCAACGACGTTCTTGCCACTGGCTCAGTACCAAGTAGCTTGGGCATACGAGCAGTCACAAAATTGACGCGCTGGGCAGTCGAAGAAGTAGCTTGGGAAGATGAGCCAAAGATGGTCACCATCTGCCAGGGTGGGAAAACTCAGCAAGTCCGTGCACTTGATCTCTCGGCTTGTTTGGCCAGAGGCGCTCACCTCGGGCCTTGTCGCTAATCGTGCCATCGGCGCCTGTTCGGCGAGCCTTTCGATCCCCCCTGTCCCACAGGAACCCGCTTGCCCCAAAATCCAAAGTAGGACACTACCGGCGACCAAGCCCAAGTTGACTTTGCGGGGCGATGGTCTATCTTCCACACGGCGTTCGGTCGTTGGGGACTTGCCGAAAACGGGCTGTTTGTGGGTCGGTTCAGATTGTGACTTTCGCGGTATCCCCTAGAGAAAAGGCTGGCACCGAACTTGCATATTTGAGAGGCGTCATGAATGAAATTTTTAATATCCGACGAACCGGAACACCTTACCAGCACGTTGGTTACGTCGCTCTTTGCCTTTTCACCGCGATCTCGCTGTCAACGCGTTGCCACGCGGCAGCGCTCGCACCCGATTCACCGACCCCAACGCCGAACGCCGTGGTCGCACCGTCTCCCTCCACGAGACCGGCGTCCACAATCGCTCCGGCAAATTACTCCGAGTGCCTCACGCTCTTGCAGGAAACGGACCGGGTCAGCCCTGTCCTCGTCGAGGCCGTCGCCCAACTCTTGAACCACCCGGAAGAGGCTTCTCAAGCCGTCCCCCAGAGGCCGCCATCGCTCATGGCCGTGACGTGGCGCGAGAACGCGGGACAGGTCCGCGACATCGTCGTCCAAGCCTACTACAATCCAATTGGAGGTGATGTCAGTACTTTGAACGCCGACGGTTATGTCCGGGCCCGGTTGGGAGGCGAATTATCCAGTTCCGCGAACCAACTTCTCGGCCTCATGTACGATCAGGTCGTGTACTTCGGGCCGAAGGACCAGGTGGCGCACGAACAGCGTGCTTTCCAAGCCGCCATCAACGGCGACATGACGTTGCTGCGGGAGCAAACGGTCGATCCGTTGCGTCTCCTCGTCGTGATGCCTCACGGCGGCACATTTCTCCCGTCGAGCCTTCGGTCCCGCGTCCGGGGTCTGGTTCTCAACGCCACACTGGAGTTCGGTACCTGGAGCGGTCAAATCGGCATGGTGACCAGTGATGGCGAGTCGGCCGAGCAGGTCGGCACCATCGTGTCTGCCTGGCGCGATATGGCCGTGTCACTGGCCGATACGTTCGCCAGCTACAGTTCGGGAAAACAACTTCGTCAGGCGCTCCAGGCGAGCACTGTCCAGGTCGTGGCCAATCGCGTGCTGGCCTCCGCCGCGGTCGACTCAAGCACGGTCGTTCGTGCTTCGAAGGAAATCACCGGCCACGGCGGCGGTTGTCCGCCGGGAGGGGCCTGTGCGGGGGACAAAGTGGCGATCTGCCACAGGATCAATAGTACGCGCGAGGAGACATTGTGTGTCACCCCATCGGCGGTCGCAGGTCATCTCGCGGCAGGAGACCGCTGTGGCCCGTGCGGAGAGTGATGGCCGGCAAGCGGTTTCGGTCTCGACTTCTGGCCAATTGGTGATGGCGCGACCGAAGACTCAGCAGCCCGTTTGCCGACAGAAGTTCAGTTCAAACCAGGTTCGTCGGGGGAAAGCGTTGACTTTGAAAACACACTGCGACCGTCGTTTTTCGCCCGTTGTTATTTGGTTGCTCTGCGGAGCCTCGCTGGGAGTTTTCCAGCTCGGCGCGGCGGAAACCAATTCATCGAAGCAACAATTGGAGCGGCTCGCCGGCTGGCTCAAATCCCCGGACGAAGGCGAGCGCGAGGATGCGATCCGCGAACTGGCGGACATGCACAGCCCGGAAGCTTTCTCCTTGATGCGCCAGGGTCTCCAGGACACCAATGCCGCCATTCGCGCCGACGCCGCCTGGAGCTTGTGCCTGTCCCCATCGAATCCGGAGACGATCAACGCCCTGCGCAAGGTTCTGGCCGATGACAACGACCGTGTGCGCGCATCGGCAATCTGGACGCTCAGCCACATCGGCGGCAAATCGGTGCTCCCGGACGTCGTGCGGCTGGCCACCAACGACGCTTCCGGCATCGTGCGGTTTCGCGCGGTGTGGGGCCTGGCATTTATTCACGACAAATCGGCGTTGCCGGTCGCGATTCACGCCCTCGGCGATTACAACAACTCCGTTCGCGAACGTTCCGCGCTCCTGGCCATCGACGCCATGGCCGACAAATCTTCCGTCATCCCGCTCCTGCTCACACAGCGCAACAACGTCCTGCCCGCCACGCGCCGCATTGTGATGTATCTTCTGGCCAAGTATGGCGATGCGTCCGCTGTTCCGGCGCTGATCGACGGCCTGAAGGACAAGGACGCGCTGGTGCGTGGCGAAGCGGCCATCTCGCTCGGAAAACTTCACGCCCGAAAAGCGCTGGCCGCTTTGCAGCCGGCCCTGCAGGACCCCGACGATCATGTCCGCGGTTCGGCGGCGTATGGACTCGGATTGATGGGCGATCCGGCCGGCGTGGCGCTCCTGCGTCCGCTGCTGAAGGACGACAGCGCCTTTGTGCGCGCCGTGGCGGCTGACTCCTTGCAGACGCTCGGTGACCGGACTGCCAAACCGCCCGAAGGCTTCAAATCCTCGGAGCTGTTCACGTTCCCCATCTTCAGCCCTGAACAGAAAGACCTGTACTGACGATTCGTTCTCTCAGGGGTTGTGGGAATCAGTCACATTCTTGGGCTCGTAATAGGCGCGGTTCGCCCGGTAGAGTTCCAACCGCATTTCGATCTTGCTGACCAACTGTGTTTGCGCGGCGGAATCAGCCAATGGAATGGCCTTCTGGGCCGTGCCGACAGCATCGCCGAATCGGCCGGCAGCGGCATACGCGGCGGCTAAAGTGTCGAGGTACGTGGCCACTTGATTGTCGGTAAGCTTGCACGCCCGCTCGGCCAGCGCCACCGCCCGAACAGGATCCGCGCCTTCCGTCGGCGCACGCGTTGCCAACAGCCACGCGAGATTATTCAGCGCCTCGAGATAATCGGGGTTGATGCGTAGCGCTTCTTCGTACTGCACCGCGGCCTCGGATGCCCTGCCCATCCTCTTTAGGGCGAGCCCCAGACCCCTGTGTGCCGTAGCGAAATTGGGGTTAAGCCGCACCGCTTGTTCGTAGTACCCAATGGCCTCCTGTACCTTGCCAGTGTGCAAAGAGACGTTTCCAAGATTGACGTGCGCCTCGGCATCATCCGGCTTGAGCCGCGCCGCCTGCTCGAACTGCCCGATGGCTTCCTGTAACCTGCCTGCCTGGGATAAGGCAACTCCCAGATTGTTGTGCGCCATGTAGGCACCGGGATTCCTGCTCACGGTATCTTGCCAGAGCGTCTCCAGGTTCTGATAGACATGTGTCCGCTTCCACGTGGACACGCCCAATACCAACAATACGATTGCGGCGGCGACTGTTCCCAAATTGCGGCCCCATGAACCTCCCCGCTGGCAGATCGCGGCGCCGGTGCTCACGGCGAGAGAGATCAACCCGATGCAGGCCAGGTATTGAAAGTGGTCGGCAACGTAGGAGTAGCGGAATGGAAAGACATCAAAAAACCCCAGGGCGGGCACCAAGGTGCCCGCAAAGCACAACACGGCCACCAGCGGCCCTCTTCCAATCCCCGACCGCAGCCACCACAACGCAATCACAACAACCAAGGCGGCCACCGGGAACAAGTACTGCCACGGCGCGCCGGTATCAATTTCCCAGCGCGGATAGATGAAAGTGAAGTTGCGCGGCCAGAACAGCTTGCCCGCGTAAAACCATAGCGCCCGTCCGGCGACCAGGCAACGCTGCACAAACGACAGCGCCCATTCCGCTCCGCTGGCACCCACAGAATGTTTCTCCATCCAGATCGTCATGAAGCCCGACGCAACTCCCATGACAAACAGCGGAGCCAGCGCCAGGACATCCCGCCGTTCAACCCGGCCGGTCTTCCACCAAATCAAGAGCATGAGAACCGCCGGCAGCGAACATGTCACCGTCTTGCTGAGCAGGGCGCACACAAACAACACCAGAACCAGCGGATAGTACCGCCAGTCGCACGCACGGGCTGCGTCCGGACCTGTCAACGGTCGAAACCGAAGATACGCCAGCACCGCCAGAAAATAGAACAATCCCGAAAGGACATTCTTGCGTTCGGTAATCCACGCCACGGACTCCACGCTTACCGGGTGAACCGCAAAGATGGCCGCAGCCCACCACGAGCCCGGGATCTCCAACCGGCGCAACACGTGCCAGAGCAGGACCGCATTCAACGCGTGCAAGAAAATGTTGGCGAGATGATACCCGAGAGGCTGCAACTTCCAGAGATGATACTCCGCCCAGAACGTGGTGAACACCAACGGATAGTACTGCGCGGTCGTCCCCGGCTTGACCCAGATTCTTCCCAAACCGTCCAGGGATCGGAGCGCCCGATTCTGTGTCACGTAGTAATTGTCATCCCAGATGAAACCCGCGTGCCATGTTGGCTGGTAAGCTGTTAATGTGACGATCACCAAAACCAAAGCGGGGAGCCAGGGCCGGTGGGCAAAGTAAGCTTCCGTTACAGGGGACAACGCCGCCGTCTGTTGATGCGGGGCGTCATCGATAGGCTTCCGCCTTGTCATCGAGCGGAGAATATCACATTTAAGAAAGACAGAAGAGCCTTGTTCTGAGGGTCAGGAATTGTATCTACGTCCCAAAGCGACCGCCCCGCGTCTCTCGCGGCTTCCTCGCTGGCGACGGTTGCGGGCCATGGTAGGTCGCCTGCAGAGAAAGAGTGCGGGTGTCAAGCGGCGGAAGTGCCGCACGAAAACACGCACCGATGAGTTGCGCCAGAAACGATGCGACTTCCTCCACTCCTGGCCCTCTTCACTCGCGGTTCATCGGTCATCGAGTTGCACGTGCCTCTCTCTTGGTCCTGTCGTTAGGGGTTGCCTGGACTCACCGTTCCCGTGGACGGACGGAAAGCACGTTTACTGCGATACAACTCTAGCCGGGCCTCGATTTCTTCCACCAACTTGGCTTGCCCGGCAGAGCGTGCCAGATCGATGGCCTTTTGAGCCGTAGCGACGGCGGCATCGAATCGACCGGCGGCGGCATACGCGACGGCCAATGTGTCAAGATCACCCGGGACACGATTACCGGAAAGCCCGCACGCTTGCTGCGCTAACCCCACCGCCCGCACGGGGTCGCCACCTTCCGCTGGCGGGAGTGTCGCGAGCAGCCACGCCAGATTGTTTTGTGCCTCGACCAAATCAGGCTTTATCCGCAGGGCCTGATCGTACTGTCCAATTGCCTCCTGCACCTTGCGCACACGAACCAGAGCATTTGCAAAATTGTAGTGGACTTCGGCAATCTTGGGGTTGATCTTGAGCGCCTTCTCATACTGCCCAATTGCCTCCGACATCCTGCCCAGTCGAGCCAGAGCATATCCCCAATTGCCGTACGCTTCGGCGTACTCGGGGTCAATTTCCAGCACCTGCTGGTATTGCCGAACCGCTTCTTCAAACTCGCCGGCTTGACGCAGAGCGTTCCCCAGATCGAAATGCGCATCCACAAAGTTGGGATTGATCCGCAGCGCCTCTTGGTACTGCGCGACTGCCTCCGTCGTCTTGCCTTGTCCCAGAAGCGCATTTGCCAAATTGCAATGGGCCCGAGCCCTCAGGGTGGACCAAAGAGCCGGGTTCAATCGCCCTGGTTCAACCCAATAAACCCGGATCGAGTAGCCAATTACCGCGGCGGGCTTCATGTCCAGCAGCGGCTTGAAAAGCTCACGCTTTTCTTGCGAAAAGAGAACACGCAGGTTGGTGACACTCACAGCCACGTAGCCCGGCAAGACCGGGTCTGTCACAAGTGTCGCGTCAAAGGAAGGACTGCCGGGCAGATACGTACAGTCCATGTTGTAATACGCCGGGTCAGCCGTACCGAAGTAACTCAAATTGATGTGGCGCACGTTGTGCTCGTCCATCCAGCGTTTCAAGCCTTTCAACTCCTGTCCCCAATCGATATTGGAGTCAACGAGGTATTTATCTCCATTCCTCGGCCCGCCGACGAATTGGTTGAAGAACGCGAGGTTGTGTGGGTATGCACGGGCAAACTCAAAGAGCCAGAATATGTACAACACGCTCAGCACCACGATGGCCATCTTTTGCTGGGTGCGGATGAACTCAGCGGCGCACAGGGTGGCCAGCATGATTGTGAACGGATAGATCGTGAGGACATGACGCAACCCGATGTTGAGGTTAAAGGACATTGCCGCGGCCAAACAAATGCACACCGGCAGAAACACAAAGAGGCTGTTAGGCAAAAACTCCTTCTGTCGCATGGCACAGACGAGTAGCCCTCCAAGAGAAAGCACAACCAACGAAGTGGGGGTTTTGATCAGAAATGCGACAGGAAAATAATACCAACAACCATGCCGACTGATCTTGCCCGCGATATAACTGGCGTGGCTCCCCGCCTTAATCTGACCCAGCAGAAACCCTTCCGAATACGCGTTTGGCAACAGATGGTGTGCATCAATCCACCGTACCATGCCTTCAATTCTCAACGGGCGTGCATCGGAAGCATCCTTTCCAAATGCACGCAAGACAGCGTCCTCTTCAAAATCGTAACGCCACCCCGGTGTTGAACTCGGCAAATAGCGGAAACCATACGTTGCCCAAATTACGCCCCAGCAAGTGAACCCAACAAGGAACAGGGCAGCTACAGCCGCGGCTGTTCTGCCAAGACGCGTACGGATTTCCCGGAGCTGGCCGATTCGGCATGCCCACGGCGTACTTCGACCGACGCGAACCGCCAAGAGCAACACAACGATTGGCCCCAATAAGACGGCAGCGAACTTGCTCACAACCGAGAGTGCAGAAAACGCTGCGAAACCAACAAGATTTCCGATGCCCAAGCAACGAGTGGTGCGCCATAGAAAGTACACGCTACCAAAAAGAAAACACGCGATGCCAAAATCCGTGGTCACCAATGATGAATGGGCAAGAATATTGGGCTCGATTGTGTAGCATCCCAACGCAATGACCGCCCAGAAAAAGCCGAGCCACTCCAGTACCCAGAAAAATAGCAGAATCCCCAACAGAACCCCCAACAGTACGATCATAAATCGAGAGGTGTAGAGCAGGGTGTCGGCATCGTTCGTCTTGTAAAGAAACACATGCGCGTACTGGAATTGCTCACTGGCAACCCACTCGAGCGGATTAATCCCATCGATAATGTGAGCGTTCAGCTCGGGGATATGCCGCGCGAGCAGCGGCAACGCAGCCCACAAGCGGATGAACGGTGGATGTTCGGGGTCGAGCCGGCAGTCGCCGGTCTTCAACGCCAGATAACCGGCTGTGAGGTGTGGCGGTTCGTCCCATGTGGCTGATGTTCGCGTGAAGCTGGCGACATCCAATGCGATAAAGACGACCGCGAACGTGACAAGCACGATAAGTACACGAATCCCACTCCGTAGTGTCATACGTTGGAATTGTAACAATCGGTTGTTATCACAACCAGAAATTCCTGTCTGTTACGAAACGGGAGCTGCATCGCAAAGTTTCACCTGTATGCCCGGCACACCAAACTAACGGGGGTGCAGTGGAGCGGACGAGGGTTCGACCGATCGAGCACCGCCACCCCCTCAGATACCGAACTCGACCCACGTGCCCGTCAGCTACGACGTAACACCGCTCACGCCCGCGCCGGGGGACAAATCCCATTCGGCGAGTTCCGCACGAATTCGATGAACTCCCGCGCTTCGAGCGTGGTGAACGCCCCGTCCCGTGTCGCTTCCGTCAACGCCTGCGTGCCGTTCATCCCCGAGAGATAAAACATCTGATAGAGCTTTTTCAATTCGGCGAGCGCTTCCCGGGAAATCTTCGCTCGCCGCAGGCCGACCAGGTTCAGCGCGTGGATCTCGTTGCGCTCCGCCGCCAGCGTGAACGGCGGCACGTCCATCGACACCCGCGCATTCCCGGAAAACATCGCCAATCGTCCCACGTGCGTGAATTGGTGGATCACCACGCCGCCCGAAATGAACGCGCGGTCGCCCACGTGCACGTGGCCCGCCACCAGCGCGCAATTGCAGATAATCACGTGGTCGCCGATCACGCAGTTGTGGCCGACATGCGCCGTGGCCATGATGTAACACCCGTTACCGATGACGGTCGCCGATTCCGGTTCCGTCCCGCGGTGGATGTTGCAGTATTCGCGAAACACATTGCGGTCGCCGATGCGCAGGTAGGTCCGCCGCGACCGGTCAAACTTCAGGTCCTGCGGTTCATGCCCGATCACCGCGCCCATGTGGATTTCGTTGTCGTGCCCGATCTCCGTGTGGCCCGTCAGATACGCATTCGCCCAGATCCGCGTCCCCGCGCCGACCTTCACGTGCTCTTCGATGATCACGTTCGGCCCCACCTCGACGGACGAATCCAATTCCGCCTTCGGACTGATAATGGCTGTCGGATGTATCGACATGCCGCGACTATACCAAACCATGTCGCCGCGGTCTACGACCGCCGAATCGGGGTTGACCTTGAGGGCGAGCGACCAGGCCCTACCGTCTCCGCCGGCTCGGACTGAACGAGTAGCCCTTCATCGTCCGGACGGCGCGGACGCTGCGGCGGTCCCCGGAGATTTGCTTCCCTTCAAACATCGGGGTTAGAACGTAAGTGAAATTGTCCAGCTTGAGCTGGGGAATTTTCTGGCCAATGAACCGTTCGATGGCCCGCAGATACTCGAGTTCCTCGACCGTCACGAGCGTGAACGCGTCACCCACCTTCTGCGCGCGGCCCGTGCGGCCAATCCGATGCACGTAATCCTCGGGATGCTGCGGCACGTCGTAATTGATCACGTGCGTGACGCCTTCCACGTCCAGCCCGCGTGCAGCGATATCCGTCGCCACCATCACTTCGTATTTGCCCGACTTGAAACCATCCAGAGCCTCAACGCGCTCGCGTTGCGTGCGGTTCGAGTGCAACGCCGCCACGGAGTGCCGCTCGGCCCGCAATCGTGTCGCGATCTTGTCGGCGCCGTGTTTGGTGCGCGAGAAGATCAGCACGCTGTCGAAATTGGTCCGCTGCAGCAACGCCGCGAGCAACTGGAACTTCTGGCTGGTCGCGACCGGGTAACACGCGTGCGTCACGGTGTCGGCGGGCGAACGGCTGATGCCGATTTCAATTTTTTCGGGTTGCCGCAGTACCCACGCCGCCAGCCGTTCGATCTCGGGCGGGATCGTCGCGGAAAACAGGAACGTCTGCCGGTTCTTCGGGCAGCGGTCGACGATCCGCCGCACGTCGGGCAGGAATCCCATGTCCAGCATTCGGTCCACCTCGTCGAGCACGAGCAGGTTCACGTCCTGCAACTTCACCAACCCTTGCCCCATCAAATCCAACAGCCGACCAGGCGTCGCGACGATCGTGTCCACGCCCTGATGCAATCCCTGCTTCTGATCGCCGTAACCGACGCCGCCAAATATGACAACGGTTTTCAAGTTGGTGAACCGCCCGTAATCACGGAAGGCGGTCTCCACCTGCGCCGCCAGTTCGCGGGTCGGTCCCAGCACCAGGCAACGGCATTTGCCGTGCGTTTTCAGGAGGGTGAGAATCGGCAGCGCAAACGCCGCGGTCTTGCCGGTGCCGGTTTGCGCCGAACCGATGACGTCTTTGCCGGCGAGGATGAGCGGGATGGCGCGTAGTTGGATCGGCGTCGGCTCGGTATATCCCGCCGCCTGCACGCCGCGAAGTACTTCCTCAGAAAGTCCAAGTTGTTTGAAAGGCATAAGGTATGGTAAGGGCCACCGGCGCTATTAACAAGACCTGATTTACCCGCCGCTCAGCCCCCGAAGGGCAGAGTCACCGTGACGCCAAAGTACGTCTGGTTATGCGCGAGGTCGATGTCGGGCCGTACGGGCTCGTTCAGGAGAAATCTCCACATCGGACCGTCAAAGCCCCGACGCACCGGGTCGCAGACCACGGCCACCTGCCGTCGACCGTCACCCGCCGTCTCCGGCTCGAATCGATTTCGAACTCCCGCCGAGTCCGTTTTCGATCGCATCATCGCGCTCCGGGCCGCCGCCTCCCGGGTGATCTCCGATGGCGAGAACGGCGATCCGTCGCCGTCTGGCGCGCCGAGCGCCCGTACGACGCGTGCCGGCGCCGGGGCGGGCACTTGATCGGCATTGCGTCCCGTTGGGACCGCGAGCAGAACCGCCCCGGCGCACAACCCGCACAAGAGAATCGACCGACGGTTGCCGCGGAGGACGGGAAGACGCAATCGTGGAGGGTCGAATTGTCTCGAAACTGAAACTGCTATCTCATTCATGAGCCGTTCCATCGCTGCTTCGCGAGGTACGGCCAGAAGGGGGGGTCCTTCGTGGCGTTTGGCGGCCGATCCGCCCGCTGCTTGCGAAATCACGAGTTCCTTTCGATAAAGCACATCGTGAGCCACCTTGCGCCGTGGCACCGGAAATGGGGGTTGATTGACGGCACGGATTGCCGTATAAGCGGAGCGCTCTATGAGGCATACCCTGTCAGTTTTGGTCGAGAATAAATTCGGCGTGTTGACCCGCATCTCGGGGCTGTTCAGCGGCCGCGGGTTCAACATCGACACACTCAACGTCGCCCCGACGCAGGACCCGACCCAGTCCCGCATGACCATCGTGGTCAAAGGCGACGACACCGTCCTCGAGCAGGTCACCAAGCAGCTCAACAAGCTCGTCGACATCATCAAGGTGCAGGATTTCAAGGAAGGCGAGTACGTTGACCGCGAACTCGTGCTTATCAAGGTCGGCGCCGACAACAAGACGCGCCCCGAGATCATGCAGATTTGCGATATTTTCCGCGCGAAGATCGTCGATGTCGCCCACAAGGCGTTGACCATCGAGATCACCGGCGACGAATCGAAAATCAGCGCGTTTCTGGGGTTGATGGAACCGTTTGGCGTCCGCGACATCACACGGACCGGTAAAGTCGCGATGCCGCGCAAGTAACCCGGCGTGGCTACCCGGAACCCGCTTGACGAATGAAGGATCTCAGCACAGAAAATCAGCAATGGAGAACATGAATCATGGCAATTATTGATTTTGGCGGCGTAAGAGAACACGTTGTCACGCGCAAGGAATTCACCCTGGCCAAAGCCCGCAGCGTCCTCAAGAACGAGGTCATCGCTGTCATCGGCTACGGCGTCCAGGGCCCGGCCCAGGGGTTGAACATGAAAGATAACGGATTCAACGTGATCGTCGGCCAGGCGCGCGAGTTCAAGCGTGACTGGGATCGCGCGGTTGCCGACGGCTGGGTGCCCGGCAAAAACCTGTTCGACATCGAAACCGCCGTCAAGAAGGGCACCATCATTCAAGTACTCGTTTCCGACGCGGCCCAACGCGCGGTTTGGCCGACAATCAAGAAGCACCTCAAACCGGGCGATGCCTTGTACTTCTCGCACGGCTTCTCGATCACCTACCGCAAGAAGAGCGGCGTCGTTCCCCCCAGGAATGTCGATGTGATTATGGTCGCTCCCAAAGGGTCCGGCCTGAACGTGCGCCGCAATTTCCTGTCCGGCGCCGGTATCAATTCCAGTTTCGCCGTTCATCAGGACGCGACCGGTCACGCCAAGGAGCGTTGCCTGGCCGTCGGGATCGCCATTGGGTCGGGCTACCTGTTCCCTACCACGTTCCCGCACGAAACCAACAGCGATCTGACGGGCGAGCGCGGCGTATTGATGGGGTGCCTGGCGGCCATCATGGAAGCGCAGTACGACGTCCTGCGCGCCCACCGCCATTCCCCGAGTGAAGCATTCAACGAGACCGTTGAAGAACTCACCCAAAGCCTTATCCGCCTCGTGGATGAAAGGGGCATGGACTGGATGTATTCCAACTGCTCCGCCACGGCCCAACGCGGCGCGCTCGATTGGAAGCCGAAGTTTAAATCGGCCGTCCTGCCGGTCTTCAAGAAACTTTATGGGCGCGTGTCGTCCGGCAAAGAGGCCGAGCGCGTGATCAAAGTGTGCGGCGCGAAGAACTATCCGCAACGCGTCGCCCGGGAACTCGCCGCCATGCGCAATTCCGAAATGTGGCAGGCCGGTGCGGCTGTCCGCGCGTTGCGTCCGACGGAGAAAGCCCGGGCGATTTCCCGCGGGACCAAAGGCCTTGTCGGTCGCGGTGGTTGATCGAAGAAGAATCAAAAAATTCAGAGTGGCGAATTCGCTCAAACGCAAATCGAGTAGCGTGCAAGCTGGTTACTAGGAGGTCAACATGCGCAAACGAATCAATGTCCTCGCCGTGGCGATCGTGCTGGCGATCATCAGCTTCGCCTACGCGCGGTACGACTATGCCAACAAGAACAGCACGACCGTGAGCAATCCGTTCGGCCAACACGAGAGCGCCACCGTCTCCAATCCGTTTATGGACAAGTCGTTTTTTGGCGATTGGATGAAGGATGAAGTGATGTTCGCCATCGTTGTCCCCGTCGGCGTGCTTGCGATAGGCTTCGCGCTGGCGGTCAAGAAATAGGCGAGTACGCCGGGCTTGACGAATGGCCCGCGACCTGCTACGTATAGAGTTGTGATGAATCGTAATTTCAACCTGCTGCTGGCTTTGCTGGCGCTGCTGCTCACGCGGCAGACGGCGGGTTGAGGTCTGTACACAGGAAATCGAAACCCACTGTCGCCGCGCGGCAGTGGGTTTTTTGTTGTTTGCCCCCTGTCCACGGCTAGAATCGAAAGGATCAGGCCATGAGTGAGCAAATATTGATATTCGACACGACGTTGCGCGACGGCGAGCAATGCCCGGGCGCATCCATGCACATTCGCGAGAAACTCGAGGTCGCGCGACAATTGGCGCGGTTGCGCGTGGACATCATCGAGGCGGGCTTCCCCATCGCCAGTGACGGCGATTTCGAGGCCGTAAAGTCCATTGCCGGTGAGATCCAAGGCCCGCGCATCGCCGGCTTGGCCCGTTGCGTCGATAAAGACATCGACCGCGCCGCCGAAGCCGTGAAACCCGCGGGCGACCGCGCGCGCATTCACGTATTCCTCGCCACCAGCGCTATCCATCGCGAGTTCAAACTCAAGATGGCCCAGAGCGAGATCCTCAAGCGCAGCGTCGAAGGCGTCCAACGCGCTCTCGGTTATTGTAAAGACGTCGAGTTCTCGCCCGAGGATGCCTCGCGCACGGAACCCGAGTTCTTGGCCGAGGTGACGCAGGCCGTCATCGAAGCCGGCGCGAGAACGGTCAACATCCCCGACACGGTCGGCTACGCCGCGCCTCACGAATACGGCGCGCTCATCAAATATCTCTTCGACCACGTCCCGAACATCAAAAACGCCGTCATCAGCGTCCATTGTCACAATGATCTCGGGCTCGCCGTGGCGAATTCGTTGGTTGCCGTCCAGAACGGCGCCCGCCAGGTCGAATGCACGATCAACGGCATCGGCGAACGCGCCGGCAACGCCTCGCTCGAAGAAATCGTCATGGCCCTCAAGGTCCGCAAGGATGCGTTTGGAGGGTTTCAAACGAACGTCGATAGCACGCAGATCTACCGCAGCAGCCGCCTCGTGTCGCACATGACGGGCATGGTGGTGCAACGCAACAAGGCCATCGTCGGCGACAACGCGTTCGCGCACGAAGCCGGTATTCACCAGCACGGCATGATGGCCAATCGCGCGACGTACGAAATCATGAGCGCCGAGGACGTGGGCCGGTCGAGCGAGCTCACCTGGGGCAAACACATGGGGCACCACGCCGTCGGCAAGAAGCTCGACGAAATGGGCTACAAACTCAGCGAGGACGAAGTTCGCCGTATCACCGACCAGATCAAGGCGCTCGCCGACAAGAAGAAGCAGGTGTACGACGAGGATGTGATGGCACTCGTCGAAGGCCAGTTCACCGAGGTGCCGCAGGTGTGGAAATTGGGCTACCTCAGCGTGACCACGGGCGAAATCCCGACCGCCTCTGTGCGCCTCATCCGCGCCGACAAGAAAGAGCCGATTTCCGACGCCGGCACCGGCGACGGTCCGATCGACGCGATGCTCAAGACCATCGACCGCATCACGGGTCTCAAGGGCAGCCTCGCGGATTACAGCGTCAACAGCGTCACGCGCGGCAAAGACGCCATCGGCGAAGTCACCGTCCGCGTCCATTTTAATGGCGACGCGGGCCGCATTGTCACCGGCAAAGGCTCCTCGACGGACATCATCGAAGCCAGCGCCCTCGCCTACTTGAACGCACTCAACCGCTACCTCTACGAGCAACGCCAAACCGCCGAGACCGAAAAACCGACGCTGTAGCGCTGGAAATCGCACATGGATGATCGTGACGTCGGGCGGATGTGGGACGCGAACGCCGCGGTGTGGACCCAACTCGCACGGGCGGGCCATGACGTGTATCGCGACCGCGCTAAAGCGCGGCGTACTTTCGCAGTTGCTTCAACGCCACGGTCAAATCCTTCGGCCATGGGGCTTCGAGGGTGAGACTCTTGCCCGTCACGGCCCGGGCAAGCGTCAATTTCTCGGCGTGCAATGCCGGGCGATCCAGCAACGGACGTTCCGGTTCCTCATCCTTCGCCTTGTAGTCAGGCTTGATCTGCGAGAGCAGCAGCGGCGCGCCACCGTAATCGGGATCACCGACAAGCGGGCAACCGACGGCTTGCACATGGACGCGAATCTGATGCATCCGACCGGTTTCGATGACGACCTCGAGCAACGCATACCCGCGGAATCTCTCCCGAACGTGGACGATACTCCGCGCGTCGCTGCCGCGGCTGTGATCGATTCTGGCCAGCCCGGGAACCTTGGGATGTCGCCCAATGGGAAGGTCAATCGTCAACGGTGAAATGTCGGGTGTGCCCCGGACCAGCGCCGTGTATGTCTTTCGTGTCTCACGGTCGCGGAATTGGCGGACCAGATCGCGAAAGACTTCCTGGGTCTTTGCCACAACGAACACGCCGGTGGTGTTGAAATCAAGGCGATGGACGTTCGCCAGCCATTCACCCGGACGCGCCGCCTGGAGCAGCGAGATCAGGTCGGGGATGGTCTTGTCGAAGCGATCCGGGACGGCGAGCAAGCCGGCCGGTTTGTTCAACGCCAGAATGGCCGCGTCTTCGTGGAGGATTTCAACCGCCGGCCAATCGCGGCTCAATCGAATCGTGTTCACGCGCGGGCGGCTTTGACGAGCGCGGCCACGCGCCTGGGATCGACCGCACTGAATAATTTGCCGCCGACCTTGAGCGACGTGCCCACAATCACGCCATCGGCAAAGCGGAGGAATTCGCGGACGTTGTCGACATTGATACCGCTGCCGATGAGGATCTTTGCTGACGGACACGCCTTGCGCACGCGCTGCACGTCCGTGATGTCCGCAACCCGGCCCGTGCCCGTGCCCGAAATAATCAGCGCATCGGCCAGCCCGCGATCCAACGTATCATGCGCCGAGTCTTCGATTTCAAAATTACCGAGCGGGACCGCGTGCTTCACGTGGACATCGGCAAAAATGGACGCGGTCGGGCAAATTCGTTCGCGGTAACGGACAGTTCCGTAAGCGTCGCCTTCAATGATGCCCTGATCGGTCAGCATGGCGCCGGTATGGACGTTCACCCGCATGAAGCCCCCGCGACACGCGGCGCACAGCGCCAACGCGGTTTGCGGGTCGTTGCGCAGAACGTTGAATCCCAGCGGCAGTTTGATTGCGGCGCGCACCGCCGTGCCTGCGGCGGACATGGCGGCGACGGTCTCAGGCCCGACACGGGACTTGGTGAACGGCGCGTCGCCGAAGTTTTCGATGATGATCGCGTCAACGCCGCCATGCTCGTAGGCCCGGGCGTCCGCGAGGGCAAAGTCGATGACGGCCCGCAGGTTGCCACCCCAGTTGGGGGAGCCGGGGAGAGGTTTCAGGTGAACGACGCCAATGACGAATTTATGGTGGGGACGAAATAGGGCGCTCATTTTTGCGCGAGTGTGGCAAAAATGAGCGCAAAAGGGCAGGACTTTTTTGCAAGGGTAAGACCCCGCCGGCCTCCAACCCAGCGGTTACGACTAGTCCGAAACAATCACGTTATGTCCCTGGAACTGGCCTTCCAGACGGACTTTACGTGAATTAATCAGGTCGGCAACTATGTATGCGCCAAGCTGTTCGTCACGCGTGAGTTGGTTTACGGTGGCGATCAAATCCGCCAGCGTTGGGGGGTTTTTGCGGTTACCCTTCTGCGCATTGCGTTTCATGGACGGTATGTTAAGCAGGGTACGTGCCATGGTCCGCAGGTCTGGCTCGATCAGCTTGACTCAGGCAGGGTTTTTTGGGGCAGCATGCGTGGGGTATCGAGCAAACGGGTCAACTCCGCATCGGCACCTGGCCCGTGCTTGCGGAAGTGGAGAAGCAAATGGGCAACCTCTGCTGAGAGGGTGGGTTGTCGGCGCTCGGCTTGGCGACAGGCGCGCTGGCACAGTTGTCGCAAGCGGGTTTTTACCAAGTGGCGCACAGTTGCGGGTACATGCTAACGGTGTTGGCACTGGGAGGCATTTGGTGCGCGTTACACGAGCCGGAGCGGAGGTGGCGGTGGCTGGCCGCGGCGAGTGCGGCGTACGGGCTGGCAGTGGGGGCACGACCAAACTTGTTGTTCGGCGCGGTCGCCCTGCTGGTGCCGGTGGCCCAAGCGTGGCGTGAACGGCGGCAGGTGTGGCCGATGCCGGCGGCGTGCAGCGCGCTGTGGTTGGGGTGCACTTTTGGGCTTCTCGGTGGCGTTCAATCTGCTCGCAAACGCCGACCATTACGCCGATGCCCACGCCATTCGCGGGGAGACCAATACCGTCTGTGGGTTGATCGCCAGCACGAAATACGCGGTAGGCGCGGCGGGGAATCCCACGTATTTGAACTTCGACCGTCCCTACCCCCACCAGAGTTGCTCCGTCGTGATTGCCGAGGCGAGGCGTGCCAAGTTCAAAGTCGCTCCCGAAACGGCGTTCTGGGGGAAATGGGTTTGTGTCACCGGTGTCATCACGATGGACTACCGCGGCAAGGCGCAGATCGCGGTCAGCGACCCCGCGCAAATCGTGGTTGAAGACACCCCGACTCCTTCGGCCAGCAACTAGACGGCTGCCACGGCAGCCAATGGGCCAAGGCGGCAAGTTTTTTCTTGATCCGCCTGCCACAAACTGAAAGAATCCATCCCGCTCGTAGAGAAGCGCCTTTTGCACATGTTTGGAGAAGGAGAGGAAATGCCGATGCCAAAGCCCGATTGTCCCCGGTTAGGAACCGGGATCGCTTCTGCGGAAAACAGGCGCCTGCGCAGGCTTTTGCGCATTTTTGTCACGATCGTCTGCACGAATTTGGTGGGCTTGGCGTCCGCCCTGGCGGAGGACGCACCTCTCACGCCGATTCCCAGCATTGACCTGTCATTGACCAACCAACTGATCACGGTGCAAGCTCTCATCACGAACATCCGGGAACCGACCGGCCCGCGTTCGCCCTACATCGTCACCCTCACGGAAAGCAATGCGACAGTCCCACTGGTGTATTGGTCGGACATGGAAACGCAACTTTCCTCGAAGGTGAAACTCGGCAATATCATCAACGCCGAGGTCAAGGTGTCCACCTATCGCCATAATATACAACTGCGCATTTCCAGCAACGATGCGATCCGGGTGGTGGGCACAGCCCCCATACCCGCGGCTTCGACAAACACCCCGGCTGCCGGTGCTTCTCCGCCCGCTCCATCTACCAACGCGGCTCCGACAAACATCCCGGTTGCCGGTGCTTCTCCGTCCGCTCGATCTACCAACGCCGCTTTGACAACCAGCTCCCCACCCGCGCCCGTGGCAACCGGCATCGGGAAAATCAAGGAGGATTGGGTAGGTCGCGTGGTGGTCATTTCCGGCACCATTTCAGGAAGCGGCAGCACCGACAAAGGCCGTCGGTTCAGCCTTCGGGACGCAACCGGTGAGATCCAGATCTTGCTGGGTCAGACTGTGTTGGCGGGGCTGCCGGCTGACAAACTACAGCCGGGCCAGGCCCTCACGATCACAGGCCCGGTGAAGTTGCTCGATGGAAAACTGGCCGTCATTCCCGAGACACGGGGCGCCGTTAAGCTACCATCGAGCCGATATTATTAGGGAGTGCAAATAGTGTGGACATCGGCAGCCCCAGAAAAGGCTGTTAAACGGCCCCTTTTCTCTGCACGTGTCGCCCATCTAAAATGCAGGGCTTACTCGACTGTCGTTGACTGCGGAACCACGGCAACCAGGGCATCAGAACTTTCCATCGGTTCGCCAACCGGGGCGGTTGAGTTGGCGACTACGTTGTGTGAGTCTCTCGCAGGAGAGTCCAGGTGACTTCCGATCGGCAATGATCACAAGGCGGCGCGTAGTGCCCCTTCAGAAGTGCGCGTTCAACTGGATGATCGCAGCCAGATGAACGATAAATGCCGGGAACAGTTACGGCCTCTCCAGTGGTTATAACTGTTGGGGCCATGCGCGCAGACTGCCACCGATGGCTCCGATTTGGAATTCAAATTTCAAAGTAGCCCAAAACGCTGGTAACGATTGATTGTTCAGGGTTTTGCCGCTCATCTGGCGGCCAAAGACGGGTTTGTCAGACGCTCTTCCCCGGTTGTGATGCCCGCCACATAGAAGGCAGTCTTCAAATGACGAACTCGGGTTTCTGCTGAGTACCATGCATCATTTGGTAATTCAGTGTGTCACAGATACGGATGAGTTATGCAACCGTACAAGGGGGTCTGATCCGGCACAAACATCCAGACTACTTTTGCGCCAAACCAAGCTGTGTGGCATGATGCAGCGCGATGGCCAAAACTGTTTCACCACCGCTCGTTGAACTAGCCGGTGCCAGCCTGCGGGTTGGCGAAAGGTTGTTGTTTCGCAACACCAACTGGATTTTCCGGCGCGGCGAGCAGTGGGCGCTGGTGGGGCCCAATGGGTCAGGCAAGACGCTGTTCGCGAGCGCTTTGACCGGCGCGGTACCGGTCGTCCGTGGTGAATTCCACGTGCCCGCCGGTGCGGTAGCGCACGTGTCGTTCGAACAACAGAAATTTATTGCCGGTAACACGCCAGCAGCGGCCCGGTGGTTCAGCCTCGAAGAAGACGCAGCACCACCGGTGCATCAGTTCCTGTCACAGGACAGTGTCGAGGATATCAACCCGTTCGAGATCGTGATGCGCTCACAGGCGGCGGCGCGTACGTTCACGCACCACCAACGGCGCGTCGTCCGGCTCCTCGGCATTGCGCCGTTGCTCGTGCAACCACTGCCATCGCTGTCGAATGGTGAAATGCGAAAGGTATTGCTGGCCCGGGCGCTGTTGCAGCAACCGCAATTGTTGATCCTCGATGATCCATTTACCGGGCTCGATGTGCGGTTCCGTAAGCACTTGAAGGAGATTTTGGAGAAGTTGATGAGGCACGGGGCGGTGCATCTGCTGTTGATCGCGACACACCTCGACGAATTGCCTCGCGGCATTACGCATTTGTTGCGCGTCGGCCAATGCCGGGTCGTGGAACAAGGTCGGTTCACAAAGCGGCGCGGACGCGAATCGTTGACGGTAGCGCATGCGTCTCGCGTGCGGGCGTTACCCTGTCTGAGAACGACCACAGGCAAAACGGTTGGGCGAGCAGCACCAGAGCTGGTCCGCCTGACCGACGTGACCGTGCGGTACGGTGCACGGACGATCTTGGAGAACATCAATTGGGTTGTCCGTCGCGGCGAGAGCTGGGCGTTGCTCGGGCCGAACGGGTCGGGCAAGAGCACCTTACTGAGTTTGATCATCGGCGACAACCCGCAGGCCTACGCCAATGACGTGCGCGTTTTCGGGCGGCGGCGCGGCGATGGGGGAAGCGTGTGGGCGTTGAAGCGGCGGATTGGCTGGGTATCGCCTGAGTTGCATCTGCATTTTCCGGAAGCGCAGACGTGCCTCGAAGTCGTGCTCTCCGGTTTCGACGATGCGACCGGCTGTTACCGTCGACCAACGGGACGGCAACGCAAGATCGCGAGACGGTGGCTCGCGAGTTTCATGTTGGCGGGCTGTGCCGAGCGGTCGTTCGGGTCTTTGTCGGCGGGATTGCAACGGATGACGTTGCTGGCGCGGGCGGTGGTGAAGGCGCCTAACCTGCTCGTACTCGACGAGCCGTGCCAAGGGCTCGACGCAGCGCACCGGGCGCGGTTCATCCGAACGGTCGAGGCGTTGCTGCGGCACACAACGGTCATCTACGTCACGCATCGGCGTGACGAGATCCCAGCGGGGATCGACCGGGTGTTGCGGCTTTTCGTTGACGCGGCCGGTGATGCAGGCCGGCATTCACTTCCAAGGCACTAGCGGTTCCTCTTGACGATGAAGGCTGTGAATCGGTAGTCGGCCGCTATGATCACGTTCTGGCAACAATGACCGAGTTCATCCCCTCGTCATGCCGCACCACCCTGGCCCCGTCGAAGCCTGCCGCTTTCAGGTCGTCCCGCAATTCCTCGAAGGTAAGCGTCCCTCCGCCCTCCGTTCCCACCAGCATGTTGACTGCGAATAGCGCCCCCGAGATCGGAGCCGTGCGAGACTCTTCCATCAGGACATCCCGAATCGCAATTCGCCCACCGTGGTCCAAAGCCCGATGCACCTTTCGGAATAACATCCGATTCTGGTGCCGGGAATTCTGATGGACGATGGCGCTGACCCAAGCGAGATCACAGCCCTTCGGTAACTGGTCGGTGTAGAAGTTTCCGGTGACCAAGTTGACGCGGTGCCGCAATCCCACCTCCGTCAGTCGCTTTTCTGCCAAATGGATCACCGGCGGCAGGTCGAAGATGGTCGCGTTGCCCGAACGGTTGGCATGCAGGAAGGCAATGGTCCAAGTCCCCGAAGCCCTGCCGACATCGAGCAGGCGGTGAAAAGGCAAAGGCTGAATGTCCCGCACCACCTTGGCAGCGACTCGCGCACTGATGGCGTGCATGGCCCCGATGAAGGAAGCCGTATCCTCCTGTTTGCCGCGAATGCTGGGAATGCGTTGTGCTGGCTTTCCCGTCTTGATGACTTTCGCCAACTGATCCCAGCGACGCAGACAATTCGCCTGATGCTGCGCCATGGCCAGAACGCTGTCCGATTCGTCCTGGGCTAGGAGTTTGGCGATGCTGGCAGGCGCCGAGTAGCGGGTGGACCGCTTGTTCAACATCTGCAAAGCGACCAAGGCATCCAGCAGGATTGTGATGCCGCGTTTGTTACAGTGCAGGCGAGCGGCGATGGCATCAGCGGTCAAAGAGTCAGTGCCGACGGCATCAAAGAGATCGAGATCGGCGGCGGCGGCCAACACGCAGGCCGGTTGAAAACCTCGGGCGAGGTCGAGAATCTCATCGGCAGTCCATTGCTTGGGCATCGGGAACCTCTGGTTGTGAATCAGACTACTCAAAACTGCGTCTGTATTAAAGCGGCCATCTTCAAGCGCCTGTCCCGGATGTGTCCCCATCCATGGCTGAGGGCGTTCCAACCGTGGAACCTGGCTGGAGATACAATTTTGGCGACCGCGGGGACAATTCTGTGCAACACTTCGACGGGCTGTACTAGCTTACGCCTCGATCCCAAGACGGAAACTTCTTCTGCGCCAGGCGCTGCGTTCCGAGCCGAGTTTGCGCCTTCAACGGTAAGCTTTGATTCATGCGATTTAGCTAGGCCGTCTCACCTGAGAGCTTTTGAACACGCGACAGGCCGCTTTTATTTCTCTCTACCGCCGCCATTTCAAGGAGGAGGTCCGCCCGTGCATCATCGATACTGAACGCGTCCCCGCCCAGTTTGCGGACCCGGAAGTTGCCCGTCTGCTCCCGCTCCAAGACGGCGTAATCCCAACCCGTGGTCACCTTCCCTTTTGCGAGGGTGCCGATGGTCGTTTCCGCCTTGTTGGCGAACCATTCAATCTGCCACGCCATCAAACTCTCCAATCCAAGAGGGGGCGGTCGAAACTGGTCGAACTTCTCCTTGCGTATGCTTTCAAATGACACAGATGCCGCTCCCACCAGCGACGGTTGAGGTTGATTCTTGCTGGCTTGCTGTGCCGTAACCAGGGTGAAGCCGTTTTGCGTGTTACGAGCGCTGCTCATAATACGACCGCAAGAAGCATGGAGTTTGCCATTTTCCGGCCGCAACTCCGCTGCCAGAATCCACCCGCCAAGACGGCAGCTCCGCTGGGGCGAAACGGAGCCGACGTGATAGGAAAACGGCCCAGTCAAGCGTCAACGAGAAGCAGGGGAGGCTACTGGGAAAGCGTACCGGCCTAACAACGTGGGTTCAACTGGTCTGATCGATTTGAGCCGTCTCGGCCAGGTGCGTGGGGCCCCGTCGGGTCATGGTGATTCAGGGATTTGCGAATCCCGCCAATGAGGGCTCGTGGCGTGAGTGGTTTCTGGAGGAAACCACAAAGTCCACCCTGGAGCATCTTTTGTGGAACATCGTCGTCACAGGCAGTTGTTAACGCGACGCGAACGTGCGGATTGATGCGTCGCAGGCGTTCAAAGACTTCGTCGCCGCGGAGGATGGGCATGAAATAGTCCAACAACACCAGTTGGATTTCCCGCCAATGGGCCTCATACAACACGAGGCCTTCAAGCGGGTCGGAGGCGGTCAGCACCACCCAGCCTTCGCGTCTCAACAACCTGCGGACGCTGTTCAAGACTTCCGTGTCATCGTCGATGAAGAGGATGGCATCTTGCCCGACCTTGGCAGGCCCGCCGGTTGTGGAATGATTGGGCTGAGACAAGTCAGAGTCGTTGTGAGGAATTTCTTCGATTGCCATAATCGCTCATGCCCCGTGCTGGTCTATTGCTCGTTGCTGTTCCCTTCGACAAATGTCTGAGAGGCGCGTGCCATGCTTGACCAACATTGCATATCGTGTGCCAAAATTGGTGGCTGTACGGCAGTCGGTTTTGAGGTTTGTTTCATGCATTCCTCCTTGCCGCGAGAATCGTGGGGAGTAGTATCTGGCAACGAGGAAATACATCGAAGCCATCATGCAATCGAACATGCTCACCTACCTCGTTCGATATTCGTCAAAACTACTGAGGGGAATGCGTCAATTCCGAAAAGGGGGAAAATGATGACCAAACGAGCGATTACGGTGATTGTTACAGTTGCTGCGTTGGGCAGCGCGGTCTTTTCTGTTTGGCAGACGCCGGCGTTCTCTGAGCAGCCGGCGGTGTCTACAACTTCCAAGTCCAACCAATCTGAGCAGCTTTCCACCTTGCCATCGGACCCGTGGCAAACCAACCAGCTGATGAACCCCGAAGAACTCGTAAAGACCCAGTCGGAAGCTGTGGGTGAAAAGCCGCTGGTGCTTTACGTAGGATATCCGCTTCTTTACCACGGCGGTCACATCGCGGGGTCAAAATTCGCAGGTCCGGCCTCCAAACCTGACGGCCTCCAAAAGTTGACGCAGGCGGCGGAGGGTCTCCCGCGGGATGAGCAAATCGTTCTCTACTGTGGTTGTTGTCCCTGGAAGGAGTGTCCCAATATCCGCCCCGCGGTTCGCACCATGAAAGAGTTAGGGTTCAAGAACGTCAGAGTTCTGTACCTCCCCAAAAATCTGCGGCAGGATTGGATCGACAAAGGATTCCCTATTCAGAAAGCCGATGATGCGAAATGAGGCGCGCACCGGATAGTGGAGGTCGGCAATTTGTTGGCGCGAGTGCATAGCTCAACCGGTTTGGAACGCGCCTCGTACAACTTCGCAGCGCTTTCAACGGGTCCGTCTGTTACGCCGCCAACCGTGTTGCCAAAAGATTTCGCTAATCCCGCCTGCCGAAAATGGCCCTCAACAAGACCCACGCCATCGCCACAATTGTCCGTGCCAAACCGATTACGAAACGGACCAGCCCGGTAATCAGAGAAATT
Organism: Verrucomicrobiia bacterium; assembly: GCA_052146795.1. Taxonomy (GTDB): domain Bacteria; phylum Verrucomicrobiota; class Verrucomicrobiia; order Palsa-1439; family Palsa-1439; genus Palsa-1439. The sequence continues at coordinate 44,274 of JBKQMH010000175.1, read as the reverse complement.
ACCACTCTTGCCAGAGCAGCTCCGACGGCCCCAACTCCCATGAAAAATGTCGATGCCACAACCGCCTGTCCCGCCCGCCCTATGCCGCAAGCCGCCGCGCTTCTGCCGCCTCGGCCTCCACCATCCGGCGCAATAATGTGATCCGTGCCCCGTGGCGGGTGGGGAAATTTCCATGCCGCTCGGAAATTCGGAACTCTCCCCCCGCATCACGTGTCAGTATGACGTAGTTCCAACCCTTGTTCTTCGCGTCAAATCCGATATTGCCGATGATCGTGTCCGCCACGTCAGCAAACCATTCGACCCCTTCGCCGGCAGCCATCTCAGGGACTGCGTTCGCTGGCAGCAACTGGTGGAATGCCAGTTGCCCAATGCTGTTGATGACTACCATGTTGGCCTTTCCTCCAGCGGTGGTTCGAATGCGTTCTCGATCTCGCCTTACCGCCACGCTGAGGGGCTTGTTTTCGGCCCCAGATAACCTAAGCCTTGATTCCGAAAAGGCAAATAGTTCGAGGAATGCTACCGTTAATGCCACCCTCTCCGACAACAGCGAGTTGACTTCCGCCAGCGAGGGACTACGTTTCCTCAGAGGTCTGGGATGAAGGTGCGTAGCGTCCAACACGCGTTTCTGACGGGAGATCGCCCACTGACGCGACTACTGTGGTTGTTGTTCTGTGTTTCCATCTGGGGATTGGGATTTGCGCTGGCTCTACTGATCATCGAGAACCTGTACTTCCGTTGAGCCTGGGTGGCCAAACAAAGGCCACCGCTGAACGGGGGACGATCTCAAAGAGACTGGTCTTCAGCAGCCTCCTTGTTGGAACTGTCACCGACGATCCGTCGTTGACGACGGTCGTCGGGTCCGGTAAAGTCTACGCACCAGTTGTTATTATCAAATATCGCGAATGCCATGTGTTACTCGGTCCGGTCGGTGATGATAGCGGAGCTTCGGTCACAATCGCACCGCACTACCTGCCCTCGACTGCTGGATTTGTTGGGGAAAGTGAAGCATTTGCCATAGTGTTGTAAGCGCAATGTTGGGGATGTAGCTCAGTTGGGAGAGCGCCTCGTTCGCAACGAGGAGGTCAGGGGTTCAAATCCCCTCATCTCCACCATTCCTCATATGGCCTCCGCGCCGTCGAAAGCATGATTGCCCCACCGCATCTTCGTGGTATAATCACGCTGGTGTTGGCGGGCGGCACATTCCACAACTGGTTTGAAAGCACAAAATGAAAAGGGACCTTCCATGACGAAGCCGTATTCACATCCCGATGTTCTCGTTTCAACCGATTGGGTTGAACAACACAAGAACGACGCCAATCTGCGTCTCGTCGAGGTGGACGTTGACACGTCGGCCTACGAGCAGGGGCACATCGCCAGCGCCATCGCCTGGAACTGGCAGAGCCAGCTCTGTGACAACATCCGCCGCGACGTGCTTACCGAAGAAGCATTCGAGAAGTTGATGAGCGAGTCCGGCATCGACCCGGGGACAACCGTCGTCCTGTACGGTGACAATAACAACTGGTTCGCGTGCTACGCGTTTTGGCAACTCAAGCTGTACGGCCACCGCGACGCCCGCATTATGAACGGCGGACGCAAGAAATGGCTCGCCGAGAACCGCGCGATCACCAAAGACGCGCCCCAGTACCCGGCGTCCAGCTACCGCACCCACCCGGCGGACACATCGGTGCGCGCATTTCGCGACGATGTGACGCAGGCGATCAAGGAGAGCAAGTTCAATCTCGTGGATGTGCGTTCGCCGGACGAATACACCGGCAAGGTGATTGCCCCGCCGGGAATGACCGAAACCGCTCAACGCGGCGGCCACATACCCACGGCGTTGAACGTCCCGTGGGCGCAGGCGGTCAACGAGGACGGCACATTCAAAGACCATGACGCGTTGTTGGAATTGTACCGCGGCCGTGGGGTCACCCCGTACGACGATACCATTGCCTACTGCCGCATCGGCGAACGGTCGGCACACACGTGGTTTGTGCTGAAGTATCTGCTCGGCTATCCGAGCGTGAAAAATTACGATGGGTCGTGGACCGAGTGGGGCAATCTGGTCAACGCACCGATCATCAAGGGTGACAAGCCCGCCTGACGATGGGTGAAGCCTCGCTCCTGCCGTCGTCGGATTCGGACGCGTTGTTGCGGACGATTGGCAACACGCCGCTGATTCCCCTGCTGCGCATCGGGCGCGAATTCCCCCGGGTCCGGATTCTTGGCAAGGCGGAGTGGTACAACCCCGGCGGTTCCGTGAAGGACCGGCCTGCGTACCGCATGATTCGCGCCGCGGAAGTGTCCGGCCAGCTTACGCCCGGCAAGATGATCCTCGACGCCACCAGCGGCAACACGGGCATTGCCTATGCCATGATCGCCGCGCGGCGCGGCTACCGCTGCAAGCTGCTGATGCCGGCGAATGCCAGTCCCGAGCGCAAGAAACTCCTCAAGGCCTACGGCGCGGAAGTGGTGCTCACCGACCCGGCGGAAGGCAGTGACGGAGCGTTCTACGCGGCGCAGCGGTTGTACAAGGAGCAGCCCGACCTGTATTTTTACCCCGATCAATACGGCAATCCCGAAAACCCGCGCGCGCATTATGAAACCACGGGGCCGGAGATTCTCAAGCAGGCTGAGGGCAAGATCACGCATTTCCTCGCCGGGCTTGGCACGAGCGGCACGTTGATGGGTACGGGCCAGCGGCTCCGCGAATTCAATCCCGACATCAAGCTCATCGCCGTCCAACCCGAGGGGCCGTTTCACGGCTTGGAAGGGCTTAAGCACATGGAAACGGCATCGCACGTGCCGGCGTTGTACGACCCGAAGGTTCCTGATCAGGTCGTCGGAATCTCAACCGAAGCCGCGCAGCAAATGGCCCGGCGCATGACGCGGGAGGAGGGTCTGTACGTCGGTGTCAGCGCGGGCGCTGCCATTTGCGCCGCGCTCAAGGTCGCGGCCAGCATCAAGGAGGGCGTGATCGCGGCCATCTGTCCCGATGCCGGCGCGCGCTACCAAAGCGAGAAGTTCTGGGAGGCCGCATGAAACTCTCACAGCAACTTTTGCATCAAATTCACGAGCATTTGGAATCAGGTTATCCGAACGAGGCGTGCGGGGTGATGCTCGGCAAACGCGGCGTGATTACGGAGATCGTGTCCGCCGACAACGAGCGGACCGACTTGCCCGCCTCAGGCGGGGAGAGCGCTCGGAACCGTTACCTCATCGATCCACTCGCGTATAGGAAGATCGAGCGTGAAGCTGACAAACGCGGGATGGACGTGCTGGGGATTTATCATTCGCACCCGGATGTCGCCGCGCGCCCGTCGCAATTCGACCTCGATCACGCCTGGCCGAATTTTTCGTACCTGATCGTCTCCGTGGTGAAGGGTAAGGCCGTCGAATCCAACTCGTGGCGGCTACGGGACGACCGCTCGGCGTTCGACCAAGAGGCAGTTGAATTTTCCGAGTAATGCGATAGACTATCCAGCGCGGGCCGCGGATTTGATTCAGGAGAACACGCATGGCCATTAAAGTCACGATACCAACAGCGCTCCGGCGTTTTGCCAATGGGCAAGCGACGGTCGAAGTGCCCGGCGGGACGATCAGCGAAGTGCTGGGCAACCTGACCGCTGAGCATGCGCAACTGCGTCCCCATCTGTACGGCGATGACGGCAAGCTCCGCAATTTCGTACGGGTCTACGTCAACGACGAGGACATCCGCGCCAAAGGTGATGACGCGCAAGTCAAGGAAGGCGATGAAATCTCCATTGTGCCGTCAATCGCGGGCGGAAACCTCGCGAAACTCGATCCGATCATCAAAGACCGCGCGAAGCTGACCAACGAAGAGATCAAACGCTATTCGCGCCATTTGATCCTGCCGGAAGTCGGCATGGAAGGTCAGGAGCGGCTCAAGGCGGCGAAGGTGCTGCTCATCGGCTCGGGCGGACTCGGTTCGCCGATTGCGCTATATCTCACGGCGGCGGGCGTGGGCACGATTGGCATGGTCGAGTTCGACACGGTCGATTTCAGCAATCTGCAGCGTCAGATCATTCATTTCACGGGCGACGTGGGCAAACACAAGCTCAAGAGCGCCGAGGAAAAACTCAAGGCGATCAACCCGAACCTGAATTTCATCCCCCACCCCGTGAAGATCACCAGCGACAACGCGCTCGACATCATCAAGGACTACGATCTGGTTATCGACGGCACGGACAATTTTCCGACGCGGTATCTGGTCAATGACGCGTGTGTGATGCTGAAGAAGCCGAACGTGTACGGCTCGATTTTCCGCTGGGAAGGCATGGCCAGCGTGTTCGCGCCGCATCTCGGCGGACCATGCTACCGCTGCTGGTATCCCGAACCTCCTCCGCCCGGCCTCGTGCCGAGCTGCGCGGAAGGCGGCGTGCTGGGCGTCATTTGCGGCATTATCGGCAACATTCAGGCGAACGAAGCGGTCAAACTCATCATCGGCAAGGGCAAACCGCTGATGGGGCGGTTGCTGCGGTTCGACGCGATGGACATGAGTTTCCGCGAGTACAAAATCCCGCGTGACCCGAATTGCCCCGTGTGCGGCAAGAATCCGACCATTACCAAATTGATCGATTACCTCGAATTCTGCGGCATTGGCCGCGGCGAGGAAGGTGGTTCATCAGGAGATTCCATCGTGGAAACCAAAGACGAAGGCCTCGGTCCCGACGATATCAGTGTCGAGACACTCAAGAAAATGCGCGATGCGAAACAGGATTTCGTGCTTGTGGACGTGCGCAATCCCGACGAGTTCGCCATCTGCACCATCGACGGCTCGGTGAAGCTCCCGCTGCCCGAATTGCCGCAGCGGTTCCAAGAACTGCCCAAGGACAAGCTCCTCGTCCTGCACTGCAAGTCCGGCGGCCGCAGCGGCCGGGCGCTGAAGTTTCTTCGCTCGCAGGGCTACGGCAAACTCAAGAACGTCGCCGGGGGCATCAACGCGTGGGCCGAGCGGATCGATCCGAACGTGCCGCAATATTGAGCCGCACGGGGAACAAGCTCAAGAGGTTGCAATCTACGAGATCCCGTTGGGTCTCAAAAATAGGTTGTGCTAGCGCAATGAAAGTGAAAATTGTCGGCCTCCCCAAAAGCGCCTTGGTACGGCGATTTGTTGACCTCCCAAAGCTTTTTGACTTGCTACTCCGGGACCGCACTTTTTTCCCAAAGGTTGAAACGCTTGCACAGACTGATCCCTTTGAATCGGGATTCGTGATCCGAAGCAGATGCAAGGAGAGAAACACGAAGAAGCTCCGAGGTTTAGCTATCGACCTTAGCAAGTATTTACCGTACTCCAACTTCAGATGCAACGATGGCGATTTGCGCGAAGACTTCTTCGAGGTGATTGACAAGCTGAAGGGCGTTGCACTTCAAAACTGTATTCTGGACATGGAGATGCGTAAATTCAGGCAGCGCATTGTTTGCAGCTGCTGGTACCTGGGCGACGAAGAGTCGGACGCGATGTGGAAAGTGTATGCAGATCGGCTCGGTGTCGCTCTCGTTAGTACAGTTGGGCGACTGGCATCCTCTTTGAAGGGTCAGTATTCGAATTTGATTACCTCGTACGATCCGCAGGAGTATTTGGTAGCGCCGGTGCGGTACGTCGGCAACTCTAAGCTTTCACGTCTTCCACAATTTTACAAAGACCACCCTTGGATGCTTAAACGAAGCGCTTTTAGACATGAGAAAGAAGTGCGAATCTGCCACGAACTCCCCGAAAGCGCTTGGGCGAGAAGTGAGCTAGGAAGCTCTATCGGTGTCTCGGCGCAAAAGTTAGTTAGGGAAATCATCCTCAGTCCGTTCAACTCAACCTGGGTGAACGATTCACTGCATTCCGCAATTTCGGTGATTTTGGAGAGACGGCGGCTGAATATTCGAGTTCGAGTATCGGAACATATGCGGCCTCCAGCTAATATCAACGCGCCACTACTTCTGTTGGAGATTCAAAATGACTTGGGCACGTTGGGTTTCAGGCGAAAATGGAGGGAATCTGTGCAGAAGTCGAAGGAACAAGCTTCGCGCCGTCGGTAGAATGGCAGGGTTGTTCCTCGGGTATTCTGCGGTGGGGGTTTGGCGGCGAGGGTCCGGCGGTCGAGCTCTTCCACCACTGGACACGCTTACCAGCAACCGCTCGTGTTGGCATAGTGCCAGCAGATGTACGAGCATGAGACCGTCGTCTGACGCGACCTACGACTGGAGTGTTGATGGACACAGTTCTAGTCATCAGATTCTGCGGGCTGCTGGACGTTTGTAAACAACAACCGAAGCGCACCTTCCACCTTGTCATAGTCCAGTCCTAGGTGTGCCGAATCTTCGAACATCGTTTCGACCAACTGACCTAGTCGTCTAGCTCGATCCGTTTCAGCCTCTAACGCTTTACCGACGTTTGCGCGTAGAGGTGAACTAACCAGTTGACCGTTCGGGCCCAGTCGTACATAAATCGCGTCCTGTTTAAGCCGATCATACCTTCCCTCCGCAACTGAAAGGGCTTGCGAGTCATAATCTGGTTCCTCCGCCCAAACCCAATTCTTTGATTCCCATCGTCCAATCTTCTCGTATCGGAGGATGTTGATGGCATCGGCAATTCTCGTGGGTATCGGGCGCAATTCACCCCTTAGAACTACGGCATTGCACCGCTGGATAAATTCATCTATATCGGGATTGAGATAGTCCATCACTACGCTCAGCAACTGTTTGCATGTGTGATCACACGTCGTACGCAGCATGTGGCGATTCCAAGGCACAACCCCGCGTCGAACCAGATCAAGAAAAAACGCCTTGGCGAATTCCTCCTGCGCTATCACGGTCAGAAAGTAAGCGGTCACCGGTGGCGCTTCGAACTGCAGGTAATCTGCTTCTTGTAGCAACCTTCTGCCGTTCTCTAGAGCTGCCCCGATTGACTGCTTAAGTGCCCCTTTCATAATTGTGAAGTTTCGTCGCGGCTTCTGCAGCATCGGGGCAACACCACGAATCTTAGCTCGCACGCTTTGCATGACGCACGAACTTTAGCCGGTCAGAGACCCTTCCGCAAGCTCAGGGTGCTTGCGATTCTGCGGCACACTCGGTAGTGTCCGTGAATGCGGCCACGACGGAGCGTGGCCCTCCAAATGACGAGGACTCCAGCATGATCGACCAACCCATGACTCGTCGGGAAGCGTTGAAGACCGCGACCGCCATCGGCGTCAACCGCTTTGAGGGGCTGCGATAATGCGACGAGGCGGGAGATTGAAGGAAGATTCACAATATTATTCGTGGAGACAGGTTGACGTACCGGTGCGTCAGCGGGTGGTGAAGCTCGTCTCGAAACCGGGGGTGTCTTGTTCGGATACTCCCGATCCCGCCTTGATGTTGCTGGCGGAGCGCGTCGATATCGCGGAGGACTCGACCGTGTTGCACTTGAACGCCGGGGCCGGATTGGCGGGCGCGGCGCTGGCGATGACCGCCAGCAATGCGACGGTCATCATGACGGACCGGAACCTGGTCAATGTACTGGCCGCCCGCCGGACGGTTGAGGCCAATCAGTTGACGAATGTTGAGGTGCATTTCTCCAATGGCTTGTGCGGTCTCTCGTCGCCTGAGCCGGTCGATTGCGTTGTGATTCGGTTGCCCAAGGGACGTCTTCCCTTGTTGCAGTTGCTGTGGGACGGTTTCCGCGCGCTTCAGGTTGGCGGGGCGTGCTATGTGGCGGGCGCCAATCGGGAAGGGATCAAGACGGGGATTGACCTGATGGGGCAGCTTTTCGGCAATGCAACGGTCATGGGGTACGGCGGCGGACATCGGATTGCCCGCTCGGAAAAGAAGACTTCGTCACCCGTTGATTCCAGCGCTCTTAACGTCCAGTGGCTTGACCACAAGGCCTTTCTGGAATTTTCCGCGGAGATCGGGGGGAATTCCGCGGCCGTTTATTCCCGTCCCGGAGTCTTTGCCTGGGATCGACTCGACGACGGCACGCGGCTGTTGGTGGAACGAATGCGAATCAATCCGGGCGACTCCGTGCTGGATCTCGGGTGCGGCAATGGAATTGTCGGACTGATGGCCGCGAAGATGACGATACGAGGAAACGTGGTCCTGCTCGACAGCGATGCCGAAGCCATTCGGTCGGCAACGCGATCTGTCGAGGCCAATGCGCTGACCAATTACACGGTCCTACCAAGCGACGCGGGAAGCGCGGTGAAGGCGTCGTCCTTCGATGTCGTGGTCACCAACCCCCCGTTTCACGTGGGACGACGCGCGGAGTTCGACATCGCCAGCCAGTTCATTCGCGATGCCTGGGAGGTGTTGAAGCCCGGTGGACGGTTCTACCTTGTGGCGAACGTCCGCTTGCCGTACGAGAACACGATCCGGGATTGTTTTGGCGGTTTCCGCGTCGAATGCGAGGATCACGGCTACAAAGTTCTGTCATCGGTCAAGAAGATCTGAACGCGGATCCACCGACGGCGTACGTCGTCTCATGTGGGCACCGAAAGCGCTACCACAACTCATTCGGTCCAGCGGGCACCTTGACGGCGGTGGCGGGTTCGATGGCCAAGCCGAGCGGGTGGGGTTTGTAATGGGGGAGCAGATCGCCGTCGGCGTCCAGGAACTGGGCGCGCCAAGTGCGATAGACGGCGAGGATGTCGTCGAATTCGGCACGGGTGCTGAGACGGACGACGAGCTTGTGGAATTCCTTGGTTGGGCCAAGGCTTCGCGAGTATTGGATGGCGACTTTGCGAAACATACGGCAGCCCTGTCGTTCGCCGAAGACTTCCACCATCAAATCGAGATGACGTTTCATCACAGCGAGGTGTTCTTCAAAGCCGGGTTCGGGAGGTAGTTCACCCGTGGTGAGAAAGTGGGCGACGTGCCGGAAAATCCACGGGTTATAGAACGCCCCGCGGCCGATACTGATCGCGGCGCAGCCGGTGCGATCGAACATCATCTTCGCCGTCTGTGGCGTCGTGATGTCGCCGTTGCCAATCACGGGCGCGTGTTTCAGCACTTGCACGACAGCGCGGATGCCGGCGAGGTTCACCGAACCGCTGAAGCCCTGTTGTCGGGTGCGTCCGTGGACGGCGATGGCGGCGACGCCGGCATCTTCGAGGGCGCGAGCGAGGTCGGGCGCGGTGAGGTTTTCATCGTCCCAGCCGAGCCGCATCTTGGCGGTGACGGGCATTTTCACGGCATTGACCATCGTGGTGACCAGTCGCGCGGCTTTGGCGTGATCGGCCATCATCGAGGAGCCGCCACCGTTCTTGCAAATTTTGCGGACGGGACAACCCATGTTGATGTCCACAGAACTCACGCCGAGCGATTCGAGCAACACAGCGGCATCGCGCATCTCTTCGGGGATGGTACCGTAGAGCTGGACGGCGAGCGGACGGTCTGGTGGTCGGGTCTGAATGAGCTGGAGGGCTTTGCGATTCTTCTCCAGCAAGGAGCGGGCGTTGACGAGATCGGTGGTGCAGAGGCCGACCCCGCCGATTTCGCGGATGATGAGACGGAAGGGCAGGTTGGTATAGCCCGCGAGCGGAGACAGGAACAGATTGGAATCGAGCGACAGTTGGCCAAGCACGAACGACATGAGCCAATGAATAGGGCATTTTGAGGTGGTTTGCAACCCGTCGGCGAGTGACGAAAAAGATATGTCGCTTTTTCCGTCAAGATGTGAAATAGTTACCACTGTTTGATGACAAGGAGGCACGTGTTGACCGAAGGCAGCGCGATAAGCGCATGGCCTGCGGCCTGCTCCTGTTACGCTGCGGGGTCGCAGATGGCCTTGTGATTTGGAACGAGCTAGCTGATTCGTTATGCCATTAGAAGCTGTCACATCGCTGGTGGCGTTCGGAAGCGAGTTGCTGAACAACCCGCGGCCGATTGGGTCGGCTGTGCCGAGTTCTCCCTTTTTGGCGCGGCGCATGGCGAGCTACCTGCCACGGGCGCCTCGGGGATATGTGATCGAGTTGGGGGCGGGGACAGGCGCGATTACGGCCGCCCTGCTGAAGCGCGGAATCCCACCCGAACAGATCGTGTCGGTCGAACGCTCGGAAACCATGGTGCGATTGTTGAAACGACGGTTTCCGTCCCTCAAGATCGCGCTCGGCGACGCCAGCGAACTGCGCGCGCTGCTCCGAACGTTCCTGGCGAAGGACAACATCGAGATCAGCCACGTCGTTTCCAGTCTGCCGTTGCGGTCGTTGCCCGAGAATGTGGTGACGAACATCATCCGCGAGGTGTACGCCGTACTGCCCAAGGAAGGGAAGCTGGTGCAGTACACCTACAATCTGGGCAAGACCTCGCATCCGAGCCTGTCTGGTTTCAAACGAATCCGCACCACGGTCGTCTGGGCCAACGTGCCACCCGCCCGATTGGACGTATTTCAGAAAAACGGGGAGTCTTCCGGCTAGCTCTGGCCGAACCCTTGTTGAAGAGGCGAACCGTCCGCGGCGTCGTAAATGAATTCTGGCGCAGCACCAACATTGTCTTCATGATCTACTCGGCGCGAAAAACAGTGGCGGTGCGGGCTGAATCACGGTAAAGATAGGTGTAAAGACCACAATGATTCGATGGAGGAAGGCGCTATGAGCGAGCAGGCGAAACTGGAAGTCGGCGGCAAGGTTTATCAACTGCCCGTCGTCGTTGGAACCGAGAACGAGCACGCGGTTGACATCACGAAATTACGGGACGAGTCCGGGCTGATCACGCTCGATGACGGCTATTCCAACACCGGCTCGTGCAGCAGCGCGATCACGTTCATCGACGGCGAGAAGGGGATTTTGCGGTATCGCGGCATCCCGATTGAGGAGTTGGCCGAGAAATCCACGTTCATCGAAGCGGCCTATTTGCTCATCTACGGCCATCTGCCGACCAGCCAGGAATTGCACCGGTTCTCGGAATTGCTGACGCAAAACGAAATGTTGCACGAGGACATGAAGTTTCACTTCGAAGGCTTTCCGCCCAACGCGCATCCGATGGCGATCTTGTCCTCGATGATCAACGCGGCAGGCTGTTTTCACCCGCGGCTCATGGAGGGGTACAAGCCCGACAGGTTCGAACTGCAGTCGGCCCGACTGATTTCCAAGGTGCGCACCATTGCCGCGTTTTCCTATCGCAAGTCACGCGGGTTGCCGATCATCTACCCGAAGCCGGTGTACAAATACACGGCCAACTTTCTGCACATGATGTTCTCCGAGCCGTATCAGGACTATGATTTAAAGCCGGAAGTCGTGCGCGCTCTGGATCTCATCTTTCTGCTGCATGCCGACCACGAGCAGAATTGTTCGACCTCGACCGTCCGCATGATCGCTTCGAGCCGCGCCAATCTGTTCGCCTGTGCCGCCGGCGGCGTGTGCGCGTTGTGGGGGCCGCTCCATGGCGGCGCCAACCAGGCGGTCATCGAAATGCTGGAACTGATCCACCGCGATGGCGACGATGGATCGAAGTTCATTGCCGCCGCCAAGGACAAGAAGAGCGGTAAAAAACTTATGGGTTTCGGGCACCGTGTCTATAAGAACTATGACCCGCGCGCCAAGATCATCAAAGAGCAGTGTGACAGGATCCTGCAGTTGCTGCACATTGACGATCCGTTGCTGGCGATCGCGAAGAGGCTGGAAGAGGCGGCCATGCACGACGAGTATTTCATCGAGCGCAAGCTCTATCCCAACGTGGATTTTTACAGCGGCATCATCATGCGGGCCATCGGCATACCGGTTGAGATGTTCACGGTAATTTTCGCCATCGGACGGATGCCGGGCTGGATTGCGAACTACAAGGAAATCATGGACGAGCCCAGCAGTCGCATCTACCGTCCGCGGCAGGTCTACGTCGGCCCGCGCGAGCAGCATTACGTGCCCATTGAGAAGAGAAACAAACAGGCCTAACATACTCTGGCTACTGTCGCAGGAAACGACACCTGCTCAACGCTCGCTCCGCTGTAGGACGACCCAACATGACCCCAGTTTAAAGGCACTGCCGCAAGCACGGCCAAATTCGCCAGATATATTCGAACAATGGAAATAGTCCTGTTAGGCTGATTAGAATCAGACCCCACTTCCAAATGGGGTGGGACATCCAAGCAGACGGGGGCCACTGGCCACTTTCGGGCCGCTCGTGAAAAGTCCGCCCGAAGTAATCTTTCTCCAATTTGCACAGTTCACAGGTCGCATGAGTCTCTAGCTTCTTATGTCGCAGGAATAATTGGCAAGACATAAGTCCGATTAACATAGCGACCAATCCGCTCATGATTCTGTAGAAAATGTTCTTGCCGTCACCAAAAGCAATGGTCAACAGAAAAGCTTGGCGTGTAAGAGATATAACCGGAGCTTGCCACATCATCTGGTTCAATGTCGTCCGTTTCGCGACGAGCCCAGAATGAAGAGCCCGGATGTTTTCAGGATTCTCGCGGTCGGTGTCCGATGCCATACACAACTCCTTAACCTCCGCCTACCTTAACTCCGCTCTACAGAAGTTGTCAATCGCTGCCTTCGCAGACTCACGCACGCGCCGCACAGCGACACCCAAACCCGCACGCCTTCGCCGCTCGCGCGTGCACGGCAACCAAAGGCACAATCCAAAACCCACGGTCGCCCCGATGTGATTCATTCTCTAACTGGCTCCCGACACGATCAAAGAAAGGAGCCGGCGAGAATGAACGATCAAAAATGGGCAAGGGCAGTAATGGAGCGGTACAATTGGACATGTCGCCGCTAAAGCGTCTGACAGGGCACCCACGACCCCCCTGAGTCGAACCCCAAATTGATGAAACATTCGAGAGTATCGTTTTTGTTCGTAGACCGCAAGGGACGTTTATTAGTATCGCCTTTGGAATTTTCGATATTTGCCGATGGCTGTGCTTCGCCACGTCACTGTTCGATTGTGGCGTACCAGTCCCAACCACCGTTTGGATTGTCACCAAATGTCGTGCGCCCACTTACGGAATTACCACTGATTGTTCCAACATAGGTGTATGAATGCGGGCCTTCGCCGCGACGAACATGACCGTCCTGCACCCTGTCTGCGTAAATTGTATTGCCTTGCACAGTTAGCATAACGACATAGTTAATTTGGGCATCACCGCTTCTTAATTCTGCATCAAAAACCAAACTATTCCCGCGCCGAACCCAAACTCCTGACCAACTGTGGGCCTCATACTCAGCGACATGCCAAACGCGTCCAAATCTGTCCCTAGATGCTAAGGCTTTAGCTGCATTCGCATCTTCCGCAGCTTGGAATTCCGCTGCTTTCTGCGGGTCGTATCCAAATCTTTGCTGCAAAGTAGGCGGCAAACTTGCTAAGGGAATGGTCGCAACGCCAGTCTTGTGGAAAATTGTCACCGTTGTTGGCGTAACCTGTCGCCAGCGCACATCTTCGTACGTGTCGCCATTGACAGTTATATTGGTCGGAAGCTCCGAAACTTGCGCGAGCGATTCGGTTTTGCCCCCTTTGGTGATAATCACTGCGTTAGGGTCAATGCGATAGGTCAGACCAGCCAATTGGCAGATGTATTTCACTGCATCAAACAGCGACAGGTTGTTCGCAGATATGGTCACTTTGGTTTCGTCAATCACACCCTCTAAAATGATATTCACGCCAACTTTTTCGGGGTCGAGCCTTCTGCTTTCGTCCGATAAGAACGCAAGAAGGTCAGAGGGCATTGCCTCACGATATTTAAGCCCAGGAATCGTGATGGTATTTAGCTTCTGAACGAGTTTTTTCTGTCGGGCATCTTCATCGCCGGCGAAACAGTGGAGCGTGAAACAGAGCAGAGAAACCGAGATGCAGACGATTGACATCCAACTGGTCGCAGCTTTGTGGTTCATTGCGCTTCTCCTTCCGGCAACTTTAAGCGGGGCGAAACAAACCTGAGTCTACGCATTCTCCAACAGCAGAAGCAATCCCAAAAAACATCACACAGCTCCCTCAGTAGCGGGTTCCCCATCGCTTCGACTCCTTCGCACGCAGGCAACAGGAAACGACAGAACCCCCCAGCGTCGCTACAAACGACCGTTCATCCGCTCTACTCCCCACGATCAAAATAAAGGAGTAGAGCCGATGAACAAAGATCAACGTTGGACAAGAGCAGTAATGGAGCGGGACAGTTGGATGTGCCAGAACTGCGGCACGACGAAACACCTCGACGCCGCGCGCATCATCGGCAGCCCGCCTAATCGACCCGCAGCAGGATCTGCAACTGGGAGGACACGGCATCCATCGCGTATTGGATCTCGGGGGTGCGGATACCTTCGGCGTCTCGCAACGGGGTGGTCACCACGGCGATCCGGGCACGCGCTCGCTTGTCGCGGGAGACGTATTCCAGCTCCCGGATGATTTCGCGGAATAACGCGTCGGCGTCGGTCTCGGTCTGATCCGTCTGTGAGAGAACATCGGCGAACCGCGCGCGCAGTTTTTTCTTCTCGTCCGGAGCGGCTTTCGAGTAATCGCGGCGGATCTGATCGGAAATGAGATCAAACTTTCCCTCAAGCATCTCAAGCTTGGCCAGGTCCTTCTTCCACGCGTCGATATTCCGGACGCAACGCGACACGGCGTCACGGTTGATATTCCCCTGGTCGACGACAAACCGCGAGCAGGAGCAGAGGAGCAAGGCCAGTGCGGCCAAGACTGCCTGACCAAGCGAACGAGCTGAAATCATCGGTGCTGTTTCCAGTTCATAAGTCGCATGGATTTCAGCAATTCCTTTGCCACTTTTTGGGGCTGACTTGACCGCCCGGATTCGCTATGGTGGATTGAGGTTCATGACAGAGCGACGGCATCACAAGATGAGGAAATGGGCGATGGGCATTGGCATCGCCTTCGTGCTGTGCAACATTCTCGCATTTTTCGTTCTCCCGGCGATCATCAAATCACAGATGCTCAAGCGATTGCCCGCGTTGACGCATCGCCATGTCGCCGTGCAGCAAGTGAGGCTGAATCCGTATGCGCTCTCGTTCACCCTTCGTGGGTTCTCATTGACAGAATCCAATGGTGACGACTTTGTCTCGCTGGACGAGCTGTATATCAATTTCAAGCTCATCTCGGTCCTCAAACGCGGATTTGTCTTCGGCGAGATACATCTCAAGAAACCTTCCGCCAACATCATTCGATTGGCCGATGGCACCTTCAACTTTTCGAACCTGCTCACGGGCACGAACGCAGCGCCGTCAGAGGCCAGGCCGGCCGTCCCGTCAAACGGCCAACAACAATTACCGCTGGTGATTGTTGAGGCCCTCAAGATCGAGGATGGGCAATTCTCGTTCACCGACCTTGACCGCAAGAAGCCATTTCAGCGGCGCTTTGGGCCGATCAACGTTACCCTGACCGATTTTACCACCCGTCCGAAGACCGGCAGCCCGTACTCCGTCGTGGTCAGCACGAAGGACGGCGAGACGTTTGCCTGGTCGGGAGATGTGTCAATCGCGCCCTTGTATTCGGGGGGGACATTCAAGTTGACGGGGCTGCACATCGACAAATATGCCGCGTATGCCGAGGACGTTGTGCCCATCCGGGTTGACGGGGGCCGCGTGGATTTGCAAACGGATTACCAGGTGGCCGTGACGGGCGAAGAAGCCAGCGCCACCATTTCCAACTTGACCGTGGACCTGGCCGACGTCCAGGTGACAACGGCGCAGCCAATACCTGCCCAGGCCCGCTTGGACAAATTGCATCTCTTGATCGGTGGCGTATCGCTGGATACCTCAGCCAAACGACTGGATGTCGCGGAGATTCGGTTGACGGACCTCACGACGGGGGTGACGTTGTTGCCCGGGGCTCGCGCGACTCAAACTGTTGCCTCGGCGGCATCCGCGCCCCCGACGGAGTCGAAACCGGCGGCGACGCAGACCAACGCGTTCCAGATCAAGATTGATGAGGTTGCGCTCGAGAATGCCTCATTTCATTTCACGGATGAATCAGTCGTGCCCCACGTGGAATCCACGGTCGAAGAATTCAACGGGAGCGTGAAAGGCCTGACTTCCGACATGAATACGGTTGCCGCGGTGGATTTTGCGGGCAAGGTGAACAAGTACGCGCCGTTCTCGATCAAAGGCAAGATCAACCCGCTGGCATCGGACTTGTTTGTCGATGTGGCCATTCTCTTGCAGAACGACGCGCTCATGCCCGCGTCTTCGTACGCCTCGAAGTACGTCGGGTTCCCGCTCGAAAACGGCTCATTGTCGCTCGATCTGCGCTACTACGTCACCCAGCGTGAGTTGAAGGCCGAGAACAAGGTGCGGGTCGATCAGTTGCGGTTGGGTGAGGCCAGCAACAGTCCCGATGCGATCAAACTGCCGGTGAAACTCGGCATCGCATTGTTGCAGGATCGTCACGGCGTGATCGCGCTCAACGTGCCCGTGAATGGCCGTCTCGACGATCCAAAATTCAAGCTCGGCCCGGTCATCATGCAGGTGTTCATGAATATCATCACCAAGGCCATTACGAAGCCATTTGCCATGCTCGGGTCAATGTTCGGCGGGGGCGAGGACCTCGACCACATTACGTTTGAGACGGGCCGGGCGGATTTCGCGGAAGGCGAGTTGAGCAAACTCGACACGCTGACGACCGCCCTCTATGAGCGACCGGCGTTGAAGCTCGGCATCGCGGGCTCGGTTGACCCTGTCAAGGACCGCGAGGCATTGGCCAAGCTCAAGCTGGAGCACAAGCTTGGCGAAATGCGCGTGAAGGAGTTGCAGGCAGCGGGACAGAAGGTGACATCGGTGGATTCCGTGCGGTTGGCCCCGGAGGACCGACAGCGGTTGGTGAAACTCGCGTATGCGGAAGCGATGGGCCTGGTTTCGAGCAAGGCGTCCGCGGCGCGCGCTGACACGGTGCTCGCGCACCTGCAGACGAAAACCAATTTCGAGGCATTGCATCCGGTCAAGAGTGCGGAACAGGCCAAGGGAGGGGGCCCCGGTGGCGTGGTGAGTCTGGCGGATATGGAGAAGAAGTTGATCGAAGTGACGGAGGTCACCTCCGACGATTTCAAGAAGCTCATGGACGACCGCGCGGTGGCCGTGCAGAGCTACTTGTTACAGAGCGGCAAGGTTGAACCCGCGCGGCTCACGGTCGCCGCTTCCAAGGCCGTCGATGCATCGTTTCAGGGTGCGAATCGAGTGAATTTGACGCTGCAGTAACAAACGTCTACGGTTCGCCCGTCGTCGGTGCGCTTGCGTTTGCGGTACCGGCAAGTCTGTACCGCGTTTGCCGCACACAACAGCGGCGTCTCGTCCGACTC
This sequence comes from Verrucomicrobiia bacterium, assembly GCA_052146795.1. GTDB lineage: Bacteria > Verrucomicrobiota > Verrucomicrobiia > Palsa-1439 > Palsa-1439 > Palsa-1439. The sequence goes on along the minus strand of JBKQMH010000175.1, from coordinate 27,056 downwards.
GGCTCCACCTTCGGTTCGGCTTGCCAGCGGGTTTGCGGTTCGGCTATGTTGACGTGGTTATGGCAACGACGGTTTTAGTGGGCGCCCAGTGGGGCGATGAGGGCAAGGGCAAGGTCATCGACGTGCTCACCGAGCAGGCGGACGTGGTGGTCCGCTATCAGGGCGGCAACAACGCGGGCCACACGGTCGAGGTCGGCGAGCAGAAGTACGTGTTGCACCTGATTCCATCGGGCATTCTCCATCCCGGCAAAATCAGCGTGATCGGCAACGGCGTCGTGGTCGATCCTGCGGCGTTGCTCGAAGAAATCGAGCACCTGCGCGGGCGCGGCGTGACCATCGGCGGCAATCTCTACGTGAGCGAGACGGCGCACCTCGTGTTTCCGTACCACAAGCTGCTGGACGAGATTCGCGAGGAACAAAAGGGCAAGCGCAAGATCGGGACCACCAAGCGCGGCATCGGCCCCGCCTACGCCGACAAGGTCGCGCGCACGGGCCTGCGACTGGTCGATTTGCTTTCGCCTGAACGGTTCTCCGAGAAACTGCGTCGAAAGATTCGGGAAAACAACGAGATCTTCAAGGCATTTGGGGCGAAGCCGCTAAGTTTCGCGAAGATCAACGACGAATACCAGGAATGTGGACGCAAACTGCGGCCGTTTATCACCGACACCGTAATGCTGCTGAATCGCGCGGTGCGCGATGGCCGGAACATCCTGTTCGAGGGTGCGCAGGGCACGCTGCTCGATATTGATTTTGGGACGTATCCATTCGTGACCAGCTCCAATGCCACGGCGGGCGGAGCCTGCATCGGTACGGGCGTTCCGCCGCATCGGGTGGATCGAGTAGTGGGCGTCATGAAAGCTTACACCACACGAGTGGGCGAGGGGCCGTTCCCGACGGAGTTGCTCGATGGTCCGGGCTTGCTTCTGCGCGAGACGGGCCGCGAATTCGGCGCAACCACTGGCCGACCGCGCCGCTGTGGCTGGTTCGACACCGTAGCCACGCGATACTCGGTCATGGTTAACGGCATCGACGAACTGGCGGTGACGAAGCTCGATGTGCTCGACGCTCTGCCACAGATCAAGGTGTGCGTTGCTTACAAGGTGGGCAGCCGGATTTACGATACCATCCCGAACGACATCAACGTGCTGGAGCGGTGCTCGCCCGTGTATCAGGAATTCGACGGCTGGCAGATGTCCACGAAACAGGCACAGGACTTCGACCAATTGCCGAAGCGCGCCCGCGTTTACCTCCAGAAGCTGGCCCAGCTCAGCGGCGCGAAACTCAGTCTCGTGTCCGTCGGGGCCCGACGGGAGGAGACGATATTCTTGTGATGTATATGATGATGGCGGCTCAATTTGTTTGCCTGTTTGTAACATCAACACCGAAACGCTTGACATAACCGCAAGAGCAAGTGACTTCACACCTCAAAAACATCCCCCGCCATGTGGCCGTGATCATGGACGGCAACGGACGTTGGGCGCGTGAGCGCGGGCTGCCCAGAATCGAGGGGCATCGTCGTGGCGCGGAAAGCGTCCGTGAGATCGTTCGCGTCTCCGGCGAGTTGGGTATCGATTATTTGACGGTCTATGCGTTTTCCGTCGAAAACTGGAACCGCCCGAAAGCCGAGGTTTCGGCATTGATGCGGTTGCTCGAGTTCTACCTGAAACAGGAAATTGCCGAGCTGAACAAGAACAATGTGCGGCTCACCGCCATCGGTCGTTTGCACGAGTTGCCGCTGCGCGCACAACGCCAACTGGAAAGATCCATCGATGCGTTGAAGAAAAACACTGGCCTGACGCTCGTGCTCGCGCTGAGCTACGGGGCACGCGCGGAGATCGTCGATGCGGTGCGGTCGATCTGTCGGGAAGTGAAGGGCGGGAGGCTCGACGTGTCCGGAGTGGATGAAAAGGTCATCTCGCAGCACCTGTACACCCGCACGATTCCTGACCCGGATTTGCTGATTCGGACCAGCGGCGAGATGCGCGTGAGCAATTTCCTGCTGTGGCAGATTTCGTACGCAGAGATTTACGTCACCGAAACGCTCTGGCCCGATTTCCGCCGGTCCGAGTACCTGAAGGCGCTCGCGGACTACGGGGGCAGGGACCGCCGGTTCGGCCGGGTCAGCCCGAACGAGGCCGCGTGAGCGTCGCCTCCGGCAATTCCGGTGTCGTCGAGCCCGCCTCGGGTGAACCTTCCCCCCATGTCGCGAGCAATGCTGTCGCTACGACATTGCCGCCCTCACGCAGTGGGTTCCGATGGCGGCTGATCAGTTCCCTGGCGCTCTGGGCCATCATGCTGGCGGTGGTCTTCTGGCTCCCGCCGACCGCAATGTACATTTTTATGAATGTGGTCATCGCCCGCGCGGTGTGGGAGTTCTACAAGATTTGCGAAGCCAAAGGGTTGCCCTCGTACAAGGTCTGGGGTGTGATCGGCACGGTCGCGCTGGTTTCGGGAAGCTGGTTTGTCTTTGGCATAAGAAAATCCCGACCAACCGCCGATTTCGCGGCATTGTCGTATGATTTCGATATCGGCATTCTGCTGATCTTTGCCCTGGGCGTGTTCATCCGCCAGTTCCCGCAAAAGCTGAATGTGCACGGCATTGAGACGATGGCGGTGACGCTGTTCGGACTGATGTACGTGGCGTGGCTGGCGAACTTCGTCACGCGCGTCAATTTCGTGACGGCCAACGGTCGGTATTGGGTCATGTATCTGGTCGTGGTCACGAAATTCACCGACATCGGGGCGTACCTCATCGGTTCAAGCCTCGGTCGCCACAAGATGATCCCGCGTATCAGCCCGAAGAAAACGTGGGAAGGAACCATCGGTGGAATACTGTTTGCCATCGGCGGCTCATGGTTGTGCTTCCGGGTCCTGCCCGAGCTCTCCCGGGACGGATTGAATCTTCTTCACATGGTTTCGCTGGGGCTGTTGCTCGGTAGCGCTGCCGTAATCGGTGATCTGGCGGAATCGCTCGTCAAGCGCGAGGCGGGGGTCAAAGATTCCAGCACGATCCTTCCAGGGCACGGCGGCTGCCTCGACATGATCGACAGCCTCCTCTTCACTGCGCCACTGTTGTATGTGTACATGAGACTGGTGCTCCGGTGATGAAACCAAAGAACATTGTCTTGCTCGGATGCACTGGATCGATCGGCGTGAGCACGCAGAAGGTGGCGGCGGATTTGCCGGATCAAATCCGCATTGTTGGCATGGCGTCGCGTGAAAACGTCGACGGCATGGAACAGGCAATACGCCAGTTTAAGCCATTGGCTGTCGGGATGACGAACCGCGAGAAGGCGGAAGAATTGAAGCGGCGCCTAGGTGGGAAGATCCCCGTGCACGCAGGCGAACGCGGGCTGGTTGAATTGGCGACGATGCCGGAGGCGGATATTGTGCTGGTGGCAATTGTTGGCACAGCAGGGTTGGAGCCGGCGTTGGCGGCGATTCGGGCAGGGAAGGATTTGGCGGTTGCCTCGAAGGAAATCCTGGTGATGGCTGGCGAACTCGTCATGGGCGAGGCCCGCAAGCACGGCGTGAAAGTGCTTACCGTGGATAGCGAGCACAGCGCCATTTTCCAGTGTCTCGAAGGCCGCGACCCGCACGACGTAAAACGGCTGATTCTCACGGCATCCGGCGGACCCTTTCGGCAGACGCCGCGCGAGAAGTTTGCCGGGATCACGGTGGCACAGGCGCTCAAGCATCCGAGTTGGAACATGGGCCAGAAGATCACCATTGACTCCGCCACGTTGTTCAACAAGGGACTCGAGATGATCGAGGCGCGGTGGTTGTTTGACGTCGAAGTCGACCGCGTGGACGTGATGGTTCATCCCCAGAGCGTGGTGCACTCCATGGTCGAATTCAGGGACGGGTCGATTCTGGCACAGTTGAGCGTACCGGATATGCGCTACCCAATTCAGTACGCGTTGACGTGGCCGCATCGGTTGCCGAATTCCATGCCCCCAACGGACCTTGCCAACATTGGGTCACTGACTTTCGAAAACCCGGACCGGGAGAAGTTTCCATCATTGCGGCTGGCGCAGGAAGCCGGTCGCGCCGGTGGAACGATGCCGGCGGTGTTCAACGCGGCCAATGAGGTGGCGGTGGCGAGGTTTGTGGACGGGAAAATCGGCTTTCTGCAGATTTTTGAGACCGTGGAAAGGGTCATGCGGGCGCATCACAAAGGCGGGCCAGCAGGGGCTTCCTGGGTTGCAACGGTGACATTGGATGTTATACTGAAGGCGGACCTTTGGGCCAGGAAGGAAGCAGACAATGTCTCCTGATACAGTCGTGGTGTTTATCACGAACGCGGTGTATCCCGCGCTTCTCGTCCTTTTCTTTTTTGGTCTTACGATTTTCATCCACGAGTTGGGGCATTTTCTGGTTGCGAAGCGCTGCGGAATGAAAATCGAGCGGTTTTCGGTGGGGTTTGGCCCGAAAATTTGGGGATACACGAAGGACGGGATCGACTATCGAGTTTCGTGGTTTCCGTTCGGGGGTTACGTGGCGCTGCCGCAAATGTCGCCGATGGAAACGATCGAAGGGGAAACGGAGTCAAAACCGGAAGATCTTCCTCCCGTCCCACCTGCCTCCAAGTTCAAGGTGGCGATCGCCGGCCCGCTCATGAACATCGGTCTGGCCGTGGTGCTGGCGGTGGTTTTGTGGTACGTCGGGATGCCGACCAACCTGGCCGTCGTCGGCTGGGTCGATTCGGGCAGCCCGGAGGAACTGGCTGGTGTGCGCCCCGGCGACCGCATCGTGGAAGTGAACGACCAGAAGGTGAAGACGTGGAGCGATTTCATGGAAGTTGTGGCCTTCAGCCGCGAGCCGACGGTGCGCGTGGTGGTCGACCGAAACGGCGAGCAAAAGGACTTTCTTCTGGAGACGAAGCTGAATGAACAGTTCAGCATCAAGACACTGGATCACATCTGGCCTCGTGAACATCCGTTCGCCCGGGGCGTGGACACCGGTTCGCCGGCGGAGCGAGCCGGGCTGGTGCCTGGAGATGAATTCGTCTCCGTCGAAGGTGTGCCAATTTATAGCTCGGACCAGTTGCATGAATTGTTTGGCAAGCGTCTGGATCGGCCGACCGAACTCAAGGTGCGTCGCACCGGTGTAATGCAATCCTTGGTGGTGGTTCCGCAAATGGACCCCAAATATGAGATCGTGCGCATCGGTGTGGAACTGGGCGATCATATGGAGATTGTCCGGCCGGGCTTGACGCCCCTGGCCCAATTCCAGGAGGTCTTGGTATCGATGGGGCGCATGGTCAAAGGGCTGGCTCATTCCAAAGAAACCGGTATGACGGCCCGCAGCATGAGCGGGCCGGTGGGGATCTTGGCGTGGTGGTGGTACGCCATCGTGAGCGGCGGGTTGCGCCAGGGACTGCATATCGCGGTTTTACTGAACATCAACCTCGCCGTCATCAACTTGCTGCCTCTGCCTGTGCTGGACGGCGGACACATCCTCTTTGCCGCGATCGAGGCCGTGCGCCGCAAACCGCTGAGCGCGCGGCTCGTGCACGCAGCCTCCATGACATTTGCCGTTCTGTTAATCGCTTTCATGTTATGCGTTACGTATTTCGACATTCAGAAGCTGGCGTTCAGCCGATCCAAGATGACGCCGAAACCGGGAACGGAGGAAACCGCACCGCCTACGGAGCCGGCCTCACACCCATGAACTACTGTGGCAACACATTCTTTTGGCAACGGCGCATCACGCGTGAAGTAAAGGTCGGCAGCGTCGGAGTCGGCGGGGACAACCCAATCCGCGTCCAGACGATGCTGATTTCCGACACGATGAAGACGGAGGCCTGCGTGAACGAGGCCATTCCGATTATCGAGGCCGGGTGCGAGATCCTGCGCATTACGGCACCAAGTATCAACGACTCAAAGAACCTCAAGAACATCGTCGGCGAATTACGGAAGCGCGGTTTGGACACTCCCATTGTCGCGGACATTCATTTCGTTCCCGCCGCGGCCATGGAAGCGGCGCTCTGGTGCGAAAAAGTTCGCATCAACCCGGGCAACTATGCCGACCGCAAGAAATTCGCCACGCGCGAGTACTCGGACGGCCAATACGCGGAAGAACTGGAACGACTGGAGAAGGCGTTCACGCCGCTCGTCCTCAAATGCAAGGAACTGGGCCGCGCGATGCGCATCGGCACCAACCACGGCTCGTTGTCCGACCGGATCATGAACCGGTACGGCGATACGCCATTGGGCATGGTCGAGAGCGCGTTGGAATTCGTCCGCGTTTGTCGTAAACACAATTACCACGAGATCATCCTCTCGATGAAAGCCAGTAACCCCAAGGTGATGATCGAAGCGTACCGTCTGCTGGTGGCGCGGATGGGTCGGGAAGGCCCGGATTGGAATTACCCGCTTCATCTGGGCGTCACCGAAGCCGGGGAAGGGGAAGACGGTCGCATTAAATCGGCCATCGGCATCGGCGCGCTTCTCGAAGATGGCATCGGGGACACCGTGCGTGTATCGCTCACGGAAGATAGCGTCCACGAAATTCCCGTCTGTCAGGAGCTCGTCAAGAAGTACAATGAACTTTGGGAGCTGCAACGGAAGGGCGAGTTGCCCACGCGGCCGGCCATCCATGTCGTCGAGAAGCGCGATCCGTTTGTGTATACGCGCCGCCCCACGTCTGAATATTTTATCGGCGAATTGCGTTTGCGGATGGGCAAGGACCATCCGCAACGTGTCGAATTGCCCGTGCCGCTGACCGTGCGCATCGGGGACATCCAACGGATCACGACCGCCGAGACGGACACATTCGCCGAAATTCTGCAATTTCACGTCAAGACGATGGCCGATATCGGTAAGATTGCGGCCCTGAAGCCCGAGTTGCGGAAGCGGCACATCCACACACCCATAGCGGTGAAACTGGACAGTGCGGAGGTGACGCTGCCCGTGGCGGATGTTGCGGAGAAAATCAACGTTCCATACAACGGCAAAGAAGATGTGACCGCGTTGCTGACGGACGCCGTCGAGTTGACAGTACAATTCGATGTGATGGGTGACTCGCCTGAGCAATTTGCCAACCATTGCGCCACACTGGCGGGCGTACTGAATCTCTTCCCGAAAAACCAGGTCGTTCTCGCGGTCGGTCATGCGGAGGGACTCGACGTGATCGCGGCGTACCGCATTCTGGCGGCAACCCTTGATCAACGCGGGTTGAATTTGCCGATTCTAATCCGTGACCGGGTCAATTCGCAACGTGCGCACCATGCACAACAAAACGCGTTGATTGCGGCGAGCACGCACATCGGCGGGTTGATTTGTGACGGTATCGGGGACGCCGTGGAAGTCACGGGAGAAGACAATTTGCTCAAATCAGTCAAACTGGCCTACAACATTTTGCAGGCGGCGGGCGCGCGCACGTTCAAGACCGATTACGTGGCCTGTCCGAGTTGTGGACGCACGCTGTTCGATCTGCAAACCGTGACTGCGCGCATCAAATCGCGCACCTCCCATCTGAAAGGCGTGAAAATTGCCGTTATGGGTTGCATCGTCAACGGCCCCGGAGAAATGGCCGATGCGGACTTCGGTTATGTCGGTACGGCACCGGGCAAGATTTCGCTTTGGGTGGGCAAAACGCAGGTGAAACAGCACATTCCCGAAGAACAGGCGGTGGACGAATTGATCACGTTGATTAAAGAGCATGGGAAATGGATTGACCCGCCCGCCAAGGCCGAGCCGAAGGAAGTGGCACTGAGCGCGCGGTAGAGAGAAGTTTATGAAACGATTCGTCTCAATCATTTCAGTGGGCTTCCTGGCCTTGGGAGTATGCGCGTATGCGGCGGTTGATTGGGCCCAAGATTACAAGTCTGCGCTCGAGCGGGCGGGGAAGGAAAAAAAGCTCGTGATGATGGATTTGTACGCTGACTGGTGCGGTCCCTGCAAGATGCTGGACCGGCTCACGTTTAGCAACGCCGATGTCCAAGCCGCACTGTCCAAGGATTTTGTCGCCGTAAAAGTGAACATCGAAGGGAGCAAGGAAAACCGCGACCTGGCGATCCAGCTCAATACAGAAGCGATTCCGCATATTATCTTCTTCGATTCCAACGGGAAGAAGCTGTCGGAGATGGTTGGGTTTGTCCCCGCGGACCAATTCCGCGACGAATTGCGGAATGTCACCAAAATAGCGGCAAAGAAGTGACCCGTAGCCGTCCACAACCTTGGCGCGTTCAATCTTCCGAGAAGCTGATTGACTGCCGCATTTTCAGGGTGCGGAGGGACGTAAGTGTGAACCCGCGGACCGGCCAGCCCCATGAGTTGTTCGTTCTCGAACAGCCCAATTGGGTTAACGTCATTCCGCTGACGGTGGACGAACAGGTCATTATGGTCGAGCAATGGCGTCACGGCACGCGCTCGATCCACCTCGAAACGCCGGGCGGCTTGATGGAGAAAGGCGAGACGCCGGAACAGAGTGCTCGACGCGAACTGTTGGAGGAAACCGGCTACGATACGAGTGAGGTCGTCCGGTTGGGGACGGTGCATCCCAACCCGGCAATTCAAACCAATGTCCAGCACTATCTCCTCGCGAAGAACTGCCGTAAAGTCGCCGAGCCAAACCTCGACCACGCCGAAGACATCCAAGTGAAACTGGTTCCGCTGGTGGAAGTGCCGCGCTTGATCGAGAAGGGCGAAATCACCCACGGGATTGTGATCGGCGGGTTGTATTGGTTGAGCCTGTATCGCCAGAAACATGGCTGAGATTGTTGCCAAACTGAATGAGATTTTGGCCGACGAATGGGCCTGCGTTCGCACCCTGCGCCGCGCCCAGTCGCTGTGTGACGATCCCGGCAAGGTCGAAGTCATCAAGCGGGTGCGCAAGGATTGCAGTATCAATTGTGTCAGCCTCGCCAACGTCGTGCGCGGCCTGGGCGGCGGCCCGACGGACATCCCGAGTCCACGCTTCTCGCTGAAGCTTTCCGACGAATCGCTGGCCGACAGCCTGAACATGGCCGAATCTGCCCAAGAACACATTGTGGCTGCGGTGGATACCGTGATTGATGAGACGGAGTTGAAGCCTTACCGCGCGGCGCTGTCGCTGGTTTGTCAACTCCACACCGAAGACATTCGCTGGCTGAAGTCGGTATCTTCGTTATAAGCGACGTCTGCTGGCCGGCACGATCTTCGCCGACGAAGCAACGTCAATACGCGATGGCAGCGAAAACGGGAAGGTCCTTGAGGCGCTCCCGGCCTTTGAGAAAACTGAGTTCGATCAAGAAATCAATCTCGGTGATATTACCCCCGAGTTGCCTGACCAGCGTGGCCGCGGCCATCGCCGTCCCGCCAGTGGCGAGCAGGTCGTCCACAATGACGACGTTGCCGCCTTTCTTGATGGCGTCGACATGCATCTCGCTGGTCTCGTTGCCGTATTCGAGTGTATAGCTTGTCACAACCGTCTTGTAGGGAAGCTTGCCCTTCTTGCGCACGGGAACGAATCCGACGCCGAGCTTGTATGCCACGGCGCCCGCGAAAATAAATCCGCGCGCGTCGACGCCAACCACCGCGTCGATCTTCTTGCCCCGGTGCCGGTCAGCGAAGGCGTCGATGGCGATTCGAAAGAGCCGTCCGTCCTGCAGAATCGGGGTGATGTCCTTGAACAGGATTCCCTTGATCGGAAAATCCGGCACATCACGGACAGCCGCTTTCAATTCGTCGTACATGATAGATGGCCCAATGGACGGCGAGCGTGTTTGTAGCGAATTCAACAACGGAAGGGAAGCCCGAATATGATGCGCGGGCTAGTTCCGGGAAACCGCCTGCGGACGATCCTGCTTCTCCATGACATGACGGAGCTTGGTCAACGCAATATTCTGGATCTGGCGGACGCGTTCTCTCGTCACCTTGAATTTCCGGCCGACTTCCTCGAGTGTCTTCGGCTTGCTGCCGTCCAGACCGAAACGCAAGGTCAGAATCTCCGCCTCACGCGGGTCGAGTTCTTCCAGGATGTCGCGCACTTCCTGCCGTAGCGTCTTGTCGCGCAGCAATTCAAACGGAGTCAGTGCGGCTTCGTCGCCGACGATTTCGCTGAATTCGGTCGCGTCGTCGTCGCCAATGGGCGCGTCAAGGCTGGCCGGCCGAACGCTGATCGTGCGGAGCTGCGCGACCTTGGCCCGGGTGACGCCAAGCACGTCGGCCAATTCCTGATCGGTCGGTTCGCGCCCCAGTTGTTCGCTGAGCTTGTGGCCGGCCCGCTTCATCTTGCTGATCTTGTCAACGAGATGGACGGGAAGACGAATCGTCTTGGCCTGATTGGCCAGCGCGCGTTTGATGGATTGTTTGATCCACCACGCGGCGTAGGTCGAAAGCTTTCCGCCCTTCTTGGGATCGAAGCGCTCCACGGCCTTCATCAAGCCAATGTTGCCCTCACTGATGAGGTCGAGCAACGGCAGCCCGAAATTGGAATAATCGTGGGCGATCTTGACCACGAGGCGCAGGTTCGCCTTGATCATCTGGGCGCGGGCCGCCTTGTCACCCTTCTTGATGCGCGCCGCGAGACGGATTTCGTCCTTCGGAGTCAACAGAGCGATCTGCCCGATCTCGCGCAGATAGATCTTGATCCCGTTCTCGCCCTCTCGGTTGTGATCAATCACCATGTTGTTCTCACGCTGAGCCCGAGGACCGAACTCGTCGGCCTTTAGCGCAGGCTATGCCCTCACTTCATGTTACGCAAGCACTTTCAAACCGGATTGCCACCGCGTTCACCCATTCTGTTAATTAGATGCACCGCGCCGCCATTTGGTTCAGAGCAACACCTGCGCCAAAAAACAACAAGGCCGGGGATGGCCCCGGCCCTGCAGTAATTCGGCGGATTTCGAGTCGTTTAGCTGATCTCTCGCGACTTACCGGCCTTTTCTTCCTTCAGCGCTGCCTGCGCCGCGGCAAGTCTTGCCACGGGTACGCGGAATGGACTGCAGCTCACATACGTCAGCCCGATACGGTGGCAGAACTCCACCGACGACGGCTCGCCGCCATGCTCGCCGCAGATGCCCAGCTTGATATCGGGACGCGTCTTGCGGCCTTTTTCAATCGCGATCTGCATCAGCTGGCCGACGCCCGCCTGGTCAATTGCCTCAAACGGGTTGCGCTTGATGATTTCCAGTTCCTGATACTGCGGCAGGAACGAACCGCTGTCGTCGCGGCTCATGCCGAGCGTCGTCTGGGTGAGATCGTTAGTGCCGAAGCTGAAGAACTGCGCGTCCTTCGCGATCTCATCGGCGCACAGCGCGCCGCGCGGGATCTCGATCATGGTGCCGACCAGATAATCGATCCGGGTCTTCTTCTCTTCCATGACCTTCTTGGCTGTGGCATTGACGATCTCCAACTGGTTCTGCAGTTCCTTCGGGAACCCGACGAGCACAATCATGATCTCGGGTTTCACGGGAATGCCCTCCTTGCGCACCTCGATGGCCGCCTCAATAATGGCGCGGGTCTGCATCTCGGTGATCTCGGGGTAGGTGATGCCCAAGCGGCAACCGCGATGGCCGAGCATCGGGTTCGCTTCGTGCAACGCCGCCACGCGCTCAGCAACCTTCTCGGGGCTGATCCCCAGTTTGTGCGCCGTCTCGCGCTGCGTCTCTTCATCGTGCGGCAGGAACTCATGCAACGGCGGATCGAGCGTGCGGATGGTCACCGGATAGCCCTTCATCGCGCGGAAGATGCCGGCAAAATCATCGCGTTGCAGCGGCAACAACTTCTTCAACGCCGCTTCCCGCGCTTCCTTCGTCTCGGCAATAATCATCTCGCGCATCGCGTAGATGCGGTCGCCCTCGAAGAACATGTGCTCCGTCCGGCACAACCCAATACCCGTCGCGCCGAACGCTATGGCATTGGCCGCCTGGTCGGGCTGGTCGGCGTTGGTGCGGATGCCGAGCCGGCGAATCTTGTCCGCCCACTTCATCAGCTTCTCGAACCGCTGAAATGTCGGGGCCTGCTTCGGATCGAGCGTCTTGGCGATCAACACCTGCACGACCTCGCTGGGCGCGGTCTTTAGTTCGCCCTCATACACCTCGCCGAGCGTGCCGTCGATGGAGATGAAATCGCCTTCCTTGATCGTGTGACCGGCGACCTTCATGACCCTCGTGCCGTAGTCGATCACAATCTCCGCCGCGCCGCACACGCAGATCTTGCCCATTTGACGGGCGACCAGCGCCGCGTGCGACGATACGCCGCCGCGCGCCGTAAGTATGCCGTCCGCGGCAATCATCCCGCGCAAATCTTCGGGGCTCGTTTCCACGCGGCAGAGCAACACGTGTTCGCCCTTCTGCGCGCGTGCCACGGCGTCTTCGGCATTGAACACCACCCGGCCCGAAGCCGCGCCGGGACCGGCCGCGAGACCTTTACAAAGGAACCGTCCGCCCTTCACGGCGGCATCGCGATCTTTGCGGTCAAAAATCGGCGCGAGCACCTGTGTCAATGAATCAGCGGGCACGCGGCCGACCGCTTCCTTCCAGTCGATCAGTTTTTCCTCGACCATCTCGACCGCGATACGCACCGCCGCGAGACCCGTGCGTTTGCCGTTGCGGGTCTGGAGCATGTACAGCTTGTTGTCCTCGACGGTGAACTCGAAATCCTGCATGTCCTTGAACCGGCTCTCGAGCGTCTTGCAGACGGTGACGAGTTCGGCGTGCGCCTTGGGCATCTCCTGTTTCAACTTGGCAATCGGCTGCGGCGTCCGCGTCCCGGCGACGACGTCTTCGCCCTGCGCGTTGATCAGGTATTCGCCATAGAACACCTTCTCGCCCGTGGCCGGGTCGCGCGTGAATGCCACGCCCGTCGCGCTGGTGTCGCCAAGATTGCCGAACACCATCGTCTGGACGCTGACCGCCGTGCCCCACTCGTGCGGGATGTGGTATTTGCGGCGATACACGATCGCCCGATCGTTCATCCACGAACCAAACACCGCGCCGACAGCGCCCCAGAGTTGTTTGACCGGCTCCTGTGGGAATTCCTTGCCCGTGCGCTTCTGGATCAGTTCCTTGAAGCGGTCGACGAGTACGTGCAATTCTTTCGCGCTGAGTTCGGTGTCTTCCTTGACACCGGCTTCTTCCTTGAGATGGTCCATCACCTCGTCAAACGGCTCGTGGTCGTCCTTGCCGACCTTCTGCACGCCCATAACGACATCGCCGTACATCTGCACGAACCGGCGATAACAATCCCACGCCCAGCGCGCGTTACCCGATTTCTTGGCGAGCACTTCCACCGTCTCGTCGTTCAACCCGAGGTTCAAAATCGTGTCCATCATCCCGGGCATCGATTCCCGCGCGCCCGAACGCACGGACACCAGCAGCGGGTTCTGCCGGTCGCCGAACTTCTTTCCCGTAACCGCTTCGAGCTTCGCGAGCGCCACGTTCACCTGCTCGGTCAATACCTTCGGGTACGTCTTCTTGTTCGCGTAGTAGTAGGTGCAGACTTCCGTCGTGATCGTGAATCCCGGGGGCACCGGCAACCCGATCCGCGTCATCTCATGCAGGTTCGCGCCTTTGCCGCCCAGCAACGGCTTCTGTCCGCCATTGCCGTCCGCCTTGCCGCCACCAAAGGAATAGACGTACTTCGCCGACTTCTTACTAGTGCTTTTTGATTTCGTAGCCATGTTTTTGAACGTCCTCTATCTGAGTTTGTACTGCCTGATCAGAGGCAGGAATCAACTTCTTAAATCACGGGGGAAACGCCTGACGCACTCTATCAAACATGCCCCCCCTGTCAATGTCCATTCGCCCGGCGTCCGTAGCCAGCCATGGCAGCGACGAACCCGGCTCATTTTGACCCTTCCAGAGCTCCAAAACAGGCTTTGCCACCCCTGGAACTTGGCTTCGTTTTTGGCTTTCCGCTTCACAGTTTTCCACGCCGGCTTGATTAAAATTGGGTTCGTTTGGTAATTTTACCCCTTCGGGGCTCTTCCCCCCCCTGTTTGCCCTGACCCTGCCGTGCAGCCGTAGCCCTGTCCACCGCACCGCATGCCGTCGTACTGTAGCGACGGCGCTCCGTCGCCGTGCTTCGCGGTATTCGTGTCCGATTCGTGACATTCGTGGCCCACAGTGGCCGCATCCCCAGCCATTCCCCATTAACCATCGCCGACCCCATCAGCCATTTTCCATTGACCATCATCCATCTCCGATCCCCATCTTCCATAACGCGCCGACCCTACCACAAATGCCCCACCAAATCCAGCCCGTTTATCCATGCCAGATAGAGTAATTTATCCGACAACTGCAGCAACGCCCGGCGGAAAAGGGGAAGGGAAGCCTCGGCCTGCAGCGTACAGTTGACGGAAACCGCGAAACAGGCCAAACTACTGGCATGACGGCAAAAGCGGAGCGCATGAAATCGGAATTGGCAGGCCTCACGCCTCAAGACCGCGCGGAACTCGTTCGGTTTCTCATCGAATCGCTCGATGGCGATGAAGAACAGGGCGTTGCCGTGGCCTGGGACGAGGAGTTGAAGCGGCGAGCCGAAGAAATCCAAAGCGGTCGTGTCACCGGCGAGCCGGCGGAAAAACTCCTGCGGGAAATGCGCGCCAAATACTCGTGAAACCCCTCGTTGTCCATCCACAGGCGAAAGCCGAGTTGGATGGCGCAATTGCTTGGTACGAATCCCAAGTGCCGGGACTGGGATTGGATTTCCTCGTCAGCATCGAGCAGGCGTTCCAGAAGATTCAACAGAGTCCGCTAGCGTGGCCACCCCATGCCGACCCGCGATTTCGGAAGTATCTGGTGGAACGCTTCCCGTACTCGATCTTCTACATGGAACGGCCCAACGCCATTTGGATTGCCGCCATCGCCCATGCCAAGAGACGTCCGGATTACTGGAAGCGGCGTAGCGAATCGAAGTGACCGAGAGGCTAAGCATGGATACTGACACAAACACCTTCTGCGCCATGATCCGTAATCGGTCGGCTGAGAACCGTCGAGCGATGGGTTGCTTCACGCGGCCTCACGAGGCAATGAGCCCTGCATTCTCGATTCTCCGGCAGGAACTGGACTCGATGGTTCGGGTCATATTCTTGCTAAAGATCAACGACATCGCCGAACGAAGAAGATTGATCAACGCAACCTTACGAGGGAAGAAATGGAAGGTTCGCGCGACCAAAGGGAAGCACCGGCTTGTGACTGACCGCGAGATGGTGGATCTTGCTCAGCAGCTTCAAGGTTGGACACAGTCCGTCTATCGCTTTGGGTGTGCGTTTGTTCACCTGTCCGATTTCCACAATCACTTTACGCAGAACCCGTTTGAGAGACTTGGTAACGACGAGAAGCAACATGTTCTGGCGCACATGCGCCGTTACCATGGCGGTCCTAGCAATGACAAACCAGACATGCGCGAACTGGCTGGGTACTTGCCCAGGGTGTTTGAGAAGATCGCAGGCAACCTTGAGTGTTATCTGAAGCAACTGGAGCAAGACCAGCAACTGACAGCATAGGGAGCTCGACCAAGCCTTTTGTCGGACGGGGGGCCCGCGGCAATCTCCGCCGACTGCCGCGTCCTTTCTTTGATATCGCAATTTGCGATATCAAGATTGCAACCTCTTCCCGCGCAGGATGAAAGGCAAAATGGGAAGGGGACTGACTAGCGTCGCGGCGGCCTGTTCGCTTCTCGACACACCCGCCCGGGTTTGGTAATCAATTATGGCTTTCATGAAACTCCGCCACGAAATACTCGCGAAGGTGAATCGCATCGTCATCAAGCTCGGGACGGGCTTGTTGACCGATGCGCAGAACCATCTTTCGTTGCGGCAGATCGAAGGGCTGGTCGCGCAAATCGCCGCGCTCCACGAACAGAAAAAGCAGATCATCATCGTGTCTTCGGGCGCAATCGGCGCGGGCATGGCCGAACTCGGCCTGAAACAACGCCCGAAACGGCTCGACGAACTCCAGGCCGCCGCAGCCATCGGCCAGAGCAAGTTGATGGCCGTGTACGACGAGTTGTTCGGAAAGTTCGGCATCACCGTCGCGCAAATTCTGCTGACCCACGACGATTTGAAGGACCGCACGCGTCACCTCAACGCGCATAACACGCTGGCCACGATCCTCGCACACGGCGCGGTTCCCATCGTCAACGAAAACGACACGGTCGCGGTCGAGGAAATCAAGTTCGGCGATAACGACCGACTCGGCGCGTTGGCGGCCACGCTTATCGACGCGGATTTGCTGGTCATCCTCTCGCATGTCGAGGGGCTATTGGACGGGGAAGGGCGCGTCATTCCCGCCGTGCCCGAAATCACGCGCGAGATCGAATCCCTCGCGGGTGGCACGGACCGCACGACCAGCGTCGGCGGGATGAAGTCCAAGATCGATTCCGCCAAGATCGTGACGCGCGCCGGCATCCCGCTCGTCATCGCCAATGGCGAGCGCCCGAACGTCCTCCGCGACATCCTGGCTGGCGACGAGGTCGGGACGATCTTCCTGCCGCGAACGGACAAGCTGGCGGGTCGGAAGCGCTGGATTGCGTTTTTCCAGCGGCCCGCCGGTGTGGTGGTCGTCGACGACGGCGCGAAAGAGGCCCTCTGCGCCAAGGGTAAGAGCTTGCTGGCCAAAGGGATAGTCTCCTCAGAGGGGAAATTCGAGGAAGGCGACCTCGTCAGTATCCGCGACAAAAATCAGGTTGAATTTGCGCGCGGCCTGACGAAGGTTAGCAGCATCCAAATTAAGTCCGCCACGGGTGTGGTGATTCATCGGGACGACATGGTGATTCTCTAAAATGGATTTGAAACAACAGATTCGAATACTGGCCGAGCGTTCGCGGGATGCCGCGCGTGTGCTGGCCAGGCGCGCCACGAAAAAGAAGAACGACGACCTGTTGGAAATGGAGGACGCCATCGAACGCAACGTCGCGTCCATCAAAAAGGCCAATGCGAAAGACATCGAAGCAGGGCGCAAGGCCGGGTTGTCGTCCGCGATGCTGGATCGTCTGATTCTCACGGACAGACGGATCATGGAGATGGCCGTGGGCGTCCGCGACGTCGCGGCCCTCGAAGATCCCGTCGGCAAGGTCATCAGCGAATGGACGCGCCCGAACGGGATTCGCATCCAGAAAGTCCGCGTTCCCATCGGCGTGATCCTGATCATTTACGAATCGCGTCCGAACGTGACGGCCGACGCGGCGTGTTTGTGTTACAAGACCGGCAACGCCGTGATCCTGCGCGGCGGATCGGAAGCCATTCACTCGAACCTCGCCATTGCCGAAGCGATGAACTTGAAATGGATTCCTCCCAACAGCATCACGGTCGTGCCCACGACGGACCGCGCCGCCATCGACGAGTTGCTGAAACTCGATGACCTGATCAATCTCTGCATCCCACGGGGCGGGGAAGGGCTGATTCGCGCCGTGGCGGAAAAATCGCGCATTCCCGTCATCAAACACTACAAGGGCGTGTGTCACGTGTACGTCGACCGCGACGCCGATTTCGACATGGCGGAGAAGATCGTCGTCAACGCCAAATGCCAGCGCCCCGGCGTCTGCAACGCCATCGAAACGCTGCTCATTGACGAAACAATCGCCGACAAGTTTCTGCCGCGCGTGGCCAAGGCGCTTGGCGAATACAGAGTCGAGCTGCGCGGTGACGAGCGGACGCGCCAGCTCGTATCGAGTGCGAGCGCCGCGACCGAAGACGATTGGTACGCGGAGTACCTCGATCTCATCCTCGCCGTGCGCGTCGTCAAGAGCGTGGACGAAGCCATCGATCACATCACGAAATATGGGTCCGCCCACAGCGATGCCATCGTCACGGGCAACAAGGCCACCGCTGAAAAATTCCTGCGCGAAGTGGACAGCTCCAGCGTGTTCTGGAACGCCAGCACGCGCCTCGCCGACGGCGGCCAATACGGGTTCGGCGCCGAAATCGGCATTTCTACGGACAAAATCCACGCCCGCGGCCCGATGGGCCTGGAGGAATTGACCAGCTACAAGTTCGTTGTCGTTGGCGACGGCCAATTGCGGGAATGATGACAACGGCCACACCGTCGCAGCGGGCGCAATACGTCCGCGATCAACTGCCGGCGGGCGGCTTGTTCGCCGGCGCGACCTGGCGGATTTCCCCGGAAGCCTTCCCGCTCTCCCAGGACCTCGTCACCCGCCTCGAAGCGCTCGGCCCGCATTTGCTGGCGTTTTACCGCGCCTGCAACGTGATGTACCGCCACAGCGTCGAGGGCAAGTTGCCGCCGTGGATCGCCAGCTATCTCGACGCGGGCAAACCGAAGGAGCTGATCGAGTTCTCCCGCCTCGGCCGCTTCAAAAGCCATGTCCCTCGCGTGATTCGTCCCGACGTGATTCTCACCAACGATCATTTCTTCGTCGCCGAACTCGATTCCGTGCCGGGCGGCATCGGCCTGACTGGCTGGCTCGGGAAAACCTACGCCGAGCTGGGCGATCCGATCGTCGGCGGCGCGCACGGAATGATGGAGGGATTCGACGCCGTCTTGCGCGCCGAGGCGAAAAGCGACGAGCCATTGGCCGTCGTCGTCGTGTCCGACGAAGCCGCGACGTATCGCCCCGAAATGGAATGGCTCGGTCAGCAGGTCGGTTTCCGCGTAGTGCGCCCGGAAGAAGTGACGAGCTTCGACAAGACCGCGGTCGTCTACCGCTTCTTCGAACAATTCGATCTGCCCAACGTGCCCAACGCCAGGGCATTGATGGACGCCGCAGCGCGCGGCGAGGTGCATGTGACGCCGCCATTCAAACCGCAGCTCGAAGAGAAGATGCTCTTCGCCTTACTGTGGATGGAACAGTTGCACGCGTTCTGGCGGGAGCAACTCGGCGACAAGACGCTTGCGGCGTTGCGTGAAGTGTTACCGTACACATGGATTCTTGATCCTGCGCTGCTGCCGCCGCACGCGGTGATTCCCGAACTCGGCATCCACGACTGGCGCGACATGGCGAAGTTCTCCCAAAAACAGCGCGAACTGGTGTTGAAAATCTCCGGCTTCAGCGAACATGCGTGGGGTAGTCGCGGCGTGTATGTCGGCCACGATCTGCCCGCCACCGAGTGGGCGGAGGCGATTGAGCAGGCGCTGAAAGGTTTCGCCGATCACCCGTTCATTCTCCAGCGATTCGAGAAATCGAAACTGTTTGAAGCGCAGTACCTCGATTTTGAGAGCCATGAGACGCGTACGTTCAGCGCGCGTGTGCGGTTGTGCCCATACTACTTCGTGGTGGGCGACGACGCCAAACTGGGCGGCATCCTCGCGACCATTTGCCCGGCCAACAAGAAGATCCTCCACGGGATGCCCGATGCCGTCATGGCGCCCTGCCGCGTGCAGTAACGCGCGGTAACTGACGGCCCCGGACCGCGGGGCTTACGCTTGACGCTGTGGCAACCGCTGGTGTACGTTGACGGCGCATTTGTCGGAACGCCGACGGGCGCGAGCGCGGGCGTAGCATAGTGGTAATGCGCCAGCCTTCCAAGCTGTTTTTCATCACTTTGCGCTACCTCCTGATTTCATTGGCGATAACGATGTAGCCCTTGTGTTTATTGGTCTCGATAGACATTTGCAACTATGCAACAAGATGCAAGCAGATGCGCGTAATTGAGAGGAAAAGTCACGCAAAGTCACGCACGCCAGCAGCAGCTTTTTCGGTCAGACTCGATTTGTGCGTGATTTCCAGTCACGCATGATGCACTTCTTCGACGGTGATCATGGCACTGGCGGGCTACTGGGAAGCAATACGATGCGGTGTAGCGGCCCTGGTGGACGTGCTGCAACTGGCCGGTGTTGCTGTCAACGCGAGGCCGACGGTGGAGTTAGCTACTTCGTGACTGGCTCCGGCGTGATGCGCTGCATCCGATGTTTACGCTTTGGTGCCTCGCTGATGGGCGCGATGCGGTAGCGGTCGAGCGCCGCCTGGATGTCCGCTACAGAAAAAAGGATTGTGCGGCCGACGCGGCGGAAACCGATGACGCGGGTGGCCTGCCAAGACGCCAGCGTGCGCCGCGAAACGCCAATCGCCCGCGCAGCCTCATCGGGCCGAAGATAGAGGCGCGCCAGCGGTGCTCCTGTACCCTTGTCAACGATTGTTGCAGGACCATTCATGCCATCACGGACGCCGCCGCACTTCGTGGGCTTGGAATTGTTTGAAACTGTGCGCCACCGTGGCACCGTCATGTTCACCTTGTGCCTCCTGCACGCTGATGCTCGCGATCCAAGCGTGATCATCCTCCGCCTGTGAGCCATAGCGGCCGGGCAATTCCCTCACCCAATCCACGGCAGACTTCTGAAGAGCCAACGCCACTTCACGTAGATGTTTCCCGGTTATGCGAATCTGGTGTGTGTCCAGGACGACGAGAAGCGTGTCGTAATCGTTTCCGGACTCGAATCGTGCAAAGGCGAGACGACGGTAAGGAAACACATAGAGATTTCCGTCAGCCAACTCCACTCGCAGAGCCTGCGCCTGATAGTCTTTATTCCAGCAAGGACGACTCGGACGATTCTGGTCGTGGCCGCGTTTCGTAATCATACCTTGACCCCTCTGGTTTGTTGTTCCACGCCCGGCCCATGCAGCACGTCGTAGTAGAGCCTGTGGAGATGGCGTTGCTCTGCCAAATCAATCGCCAATTCGCGGTTCCCGGAACGCAGGATGTTCTCCCGCAGTTGCACCTTGTCGCCGGTGAAAATCTGAATTCCCGTGCGCCCCCGGGAAATGGTCACATACCACTGTTGCTGGTTCGTGGCGGCCTTGATGGCCGAATCGGAGAACAAGACGTGATCGACCGTCTTGCCCTGCGAGGCATAGGACGTGATGGCAAAGCCGCGTACGAATTGCCGGTAATCTTTCTGCAGAACCCGCCGGTCCGTCAGTCTGATTCGTCCGTCGGCGCCGACTTCCTTCACCGTGACCAGTTCGCCATTGGCAAGGCGCTGGCCGGCTCGTGTCTTCGCGTTGGCCTTCAGTTGCAGACGGTCGCCGGCCGCCAACATGAGTTCCTTGGGCTGGCACACCGTGAGCCGCTCCACAAACCGGAATGGGACGGTGCGAGTCTTGTCCGCATTCTTCAGAAGAAAGCCCTTGTCGGTGATGTCCACGAGTTGACAAACCTGACCCCTGTCGAATCCGGCTGCGCTACGGTTCAACACGATCACAGTATCCTCGTTGTAGAACCGCCGATCCCGTTTTTGGGCGTGGGTCAAATCGACCGTCTCCAGCGTGGTCATCGCCCGGTCTTCGGCACCGAGAAGGCCGCGCGATTTCAGCGCGGCGCGCACTTGCTCATTGACCCGGTGGATCTCCGACCAGGTCTGTGAAACCACGACCACGGACGAACGCCGTTCGGCCAACGCAAGGTAGCTTTGAGCAAGGCGCTGTTCCTGGTCGGACGGCGAACACACCACGATGGCTCCCTGACGGTCCAACCGATTGAATGATGCGTCGAGGTTGCCTGCCGACGCTTCTTTGACGGCTTCCTTGTACTGCGCAATCTGCTCACGTTCGGCGCGGGTCTTCGCCCGGGCCGGGTCTTGACGCCGAATCTCGGTGAGTTCGATGGCCCGCAATGTTGAATACTTCTCGATGGCACGCAACGCGTCCGACGCTTCCACCGCGCCGTGCTGGCGGGTGTCACCGGAGAGGATCACCCGGCCCTGGTTGGCTTGCGCCAAGCTCAAGAGCTGGTGCATTTGCCGACCACCAATCTGTCCGGCTTCATCGACCAATATCACGCCGCCTTGGGAGAGGATTCCACGCGTCAAAAAGCCGCTGACAGTCTGTGCGCCACGAAAGCCGTCCTTTTCCAGGTCCATGACCTGTTGCCGTTGCGGGGCGATGACCGTGACCGTGTGCCCGGCTTGTTGAAGAGCGCCATACACTTCCCGCAACGTGTAACTCTTGCCCGTGCCGGCCCCGCCGCGAAACAATGTGACAAAATCGCGCGACCGCAGGATACGCTCGACGGCTTGACGCTGCTCGGCGTCCAGTTTGAAATTCTGGATCGACAGGCCGGAGCAGTACGGGCCGAACCGGCCAATGCCGTCTTTGGCCATACACACAATCTCCCATTCCCTGCGCAGCAGTTCCTTCGTTGTGACCTTCCCGGGATGCTTTTCATCGCGCACATAGCCGCGTTGACTGGTCACGGCCTGAACATCGGACAGTCCGATGCTCTGACCGCGCACGTGCTCCAGCGCGTGCCGCCACAGTTCGTGCTCACGCACCACTGACCGGCGTTCCAACAAGTGTTCCTCAGCCCAGGAGACAGCCCGCTTGGCAAGAATCTCGCTGGATATGGTCGGTGCGGTTTGCCCGGTAGTCAGATAACGCAGGGATGTTTTCTCCTCTTGGGTCAATTGCGCGTCCCAAGAAGCTTGGAGTTCCGGCAGACTGATGTTCCGAATCTTGCGGGCGCGCTCTTTGTGGGCGATGTGCTCGCGGATCGCCGCGATATTGCCGTTGGCCTTCTGCGGTTCCCGTTCCAACAGTTCACGCGTCTTCTGGTCGATTTCCTGGTGCCGTTTGGAAAACTTCTCGATCAATGAGGGGGCAAGCCCCTTGATTTCAAAATCCCCCCGGGGCTTGTTGTCGATCTCGTAGCCAAACCGGCGCAGCGCGCGGGCCAACTCGTGGTAGTAAAGACCCTCGATGAACTTGATGGCCACCAACATCTCGTAATTCTCCAGGGCTTTCCACCGGTTCTCAACCGGGTCATGAGTGGCATTGAACAGGATGCAGTGACTGTGCAAATGCGGGTCCAGGGCACGCGAGGTCTCGTGCCGAAACACGGCGGCCACGATGTTTCCCGTGGTGCGGGCGGTGCACTGCCCGTCCTTACGCACGCGCGTTGCAGCGAACGATTCCAATTCACAAAGCGCGGTCGCCACCGCCTGCTCGTGCGCCTGGACAATACGGCGATCCTGGCCCACCAGAGCGGCGATGGACACGGACTTGGGCGGAGAGAATGTGAAGTCGTAGAACACGCGGCGATTAGCGCTTTGACGTTCGGCGCCATCCGCTCCAACCTCGCGACGGGTGGTTTTATGCCGCAACGTGAGTCGCTGGCCGGTCTGCGGATGGAGATTCTCGCACAGGCGCACGAACTCGTCTTTGTAGGTGTCTCCAGACAATTCGAGCGCCTGCGCACCTTTGCCGATCCAGTGGCCCGCGACGGCTTGGTTCTCCGAGTAGTAATCGCCAACGGAGAGGTGCTCTTGGAAATACCGCTCGGCGTCCTGCAAACTGTATTGTGCTTTGGCCGTAAGCATGCCAGGGAGATTACGGTGGCCGGGGCAGACTGCGTTAGCGAGTAGCGGGCGGCAACGACCGTGGTACGCGCAAATAGTGTGCAGTCCAAAGCAGGCGATGAGAGGGCGAGCGTGAACTGTTAAGCGCCAACCGGTGGCGAAACGAGCGCGGTCACAGGTGGAAGCGTAAGGGCAACAGGGACGCTCTTACCTTGACGGCGCGAGCGGAGCCATATAATTGAGGCGCAAAAGCACGCCGCCCATTCCGTTCAGAGCGGGTAGCGCGACTTCGCCGATGATCAAGCGGGTGTGAGCGCCAACCGGCGTGTAAAAGAGCGGTCGGTGCCGGTGGACGGAGCGGCAGGCGGAACGGACGCATAGTCGTTCCCGCTGGACGCGACGGAAGACGGCACGGACCGCTGGTGAACCAGCAACGTCGCGGCGCGTGCCAGGGGCGGCGTAACGAGATGAGTGGAGCCGGCCACCGGCACGGGCCAGCGCGGCGACCGGGACGGTCAATGGGCGGTGCGCATACCGAGCACAATCCCGAATGTAAATACCGCCGCCAGTATCAGGATAACGCAGAACCATTCCTGTTGCGTGTACCCGTTCCTGATCTCGATAACTCTTTCCATCAGTCGGTCGCGTTCAGTCATGAAGTCAGTCCGCGCTTTCTGCCACTCGGCAACTCCGACTTCCAAGTGATTCTGGATGCGCTTGGCGGCCGCTTCTGTATGGGTCAATTCGACGCGCATTTCGGCCACGATCTTCTTCGTGGTCTCCGTGTGCCTGGCAACGATCTGTTCCAGCGTCCCAGCACGGATGGCCATGTCGTCGATGAAGTCGTCAAAGGCTGCGGTCGTTTGGCGTTGATGTTCGGCGAAAACTTGATCCAGTTGCTGACGGGCCGCTGCCAATTGCTGCGGCATTCGCGCTGCCGCGCGCCACTGCGCGCAGGTCAGCAAGGCGAGTTGAACGGGAAACGAATCCTCGTCTCCGTGGCACCATTCGGAGAGGATCTTTCGCAGTCGTTTGGCTTCCTCGGGGGAAGCTCCTTCACAGAGCGCGTCGAAATTCGTCTCGTCCATGATTAGTCTCCAAAGTTGAGTTCCGGAGTCGGTCCCGCCACAGGCAACGCCACCGTTGGCACTGATTTGTGTTTGGGAATCAACGCCGTGGGCAATAACAGATTGGCAATCGCGTCGTATTGCTGGAACATCCTCATCATGGCCCACTGCATCTCGCCGGCCAGCAACCGTTCCAGATGACCGGCGTCCACGCGCGATAGTTCGGCAAAGCTCAGGCCGCGCTTGGCGATGGCCTCCGACTTTTCCGCCGCCAGCAGCGTGGTGGGCGTGAGGGTCGGCAATCTGATGGAATGCGTGCCGAAGGCGATCATCTCCTTTTCCAATTGCGACCCACGGAACAAATCACCCCGCGCTTTCGCCGGGTTGTGTACGACGATGTAATCCGCGCGGTCACCAGCCCGGAGGAACAACTGCCCGACGTTGGTCATGCTCTCGGTATCGTCGGTTGGAAACAGAAAGAACGTCAGCCGTACGCCTTGTTCGGCACAAACTTCCAGGACCTGCAGTTCCTCCAGTGCGCTGAGGATGAGGGCATCGGCTTGCGCGCGGGTGTCGATAATGTGGACGGGGGCGGTGTCCTTGAGCACGCGGCGGAACAAGCTGAGCAACTCCGTCTTGCTCTCTTGCTGGTTGCCCAGTGGATACGACCGGACAGCCTCGGGGTGGCGGCTGGCAAAGGTATGATGACGATCATCGAGATCGGAGCCGTTCCACGCGATGCCGAGGCGATCAAGCCAGGCGGTACGGAATTCGGCCTCAAAGCTCTTGCCAAGGTTGCCTTTGGATTGAGGATTCAAGTGAATGCGTTGTGTGATGTTCATAGAGTCGAGGGATCGTTGAGATTGATGTTGTCGGGGTTCGGTTTCCGAAACGGACGCGCCACCGGAGTGGCTGCGAGCAGGGGTTTCCGTTGCGTTGTGGTTCCCGGTCGCGGAGAAACCTGCGTCTTTGGAGCAGGCGTGTCTCTTTCCCAATGGGGCCGGGCGCAACGTCTCAAGTATCGGCGATAGAACCCGTGGACACCCTGGAACGTAATGGGGCAGGTTTTCTCGCTGCGAAGCTGCTCGGCGATTTGCCTCCAGGTCTTGCGTTGCCGTCGTTGCTGGCGGATGAATTCAACGTGGGGATCGAGCCGGCTGTGAAACGCCGGGCCGCCGCCGGTTCTTGCCCGTTTCCCCTGGTTCGGGCTGGGTGTGGCTTCCGAATGCATCGGCAACGAGACTACGGCAGATCGTGCTCCATGCATTAGCGGGCAGTGGGCGAGTTACGCCCGGCGGTGGCGGAGTTGCTGCGAGTGGCCAGCGAATCACGCCGCGTTGACAGGCGTTGACGATGTCCACACGTGTCAACAGATTCTGTCGTTGTCGAAGTCATGACCGGTAAGGCAGCGTCGGCATTTGTTTTCCGGGCGTTCTTGTATCGCCAGTGCTCGACAATGGCATCGGACGCGCGGGTCAACCAGTTCACGTCCTGATGTAGCTCCGTCAGTGCCGCAGTGGAGAAGTATTTGAGCCCATTGGCGGGTGGGTGACCGAGCGGGTTGAGCAATCCTTTGGCGACCAGAATCGGCATCTCATGGGCACCAAATCCAAGATACCAAGCGGCCTCCTCGGCAGTCAGCCGCGCCGGAGTCGCTTTCAGGTTCAGAAATTGTTCCCGTTGCGGGTTCATGGTCTCAAACCCCAATGCCCCGCGCATGACGGGTCGTGTGACGTACCGGCTCCATTACCGTCAGCGACTCGCCCATTGCCAACAGGCAACGCTCGGAGATCGCCCGTACAACCCTGCCCGGATTGTGTTGGGGGAATTGGTCAAATGCCACGCGTTGCGCATGGGCCACGAGGTTGCTGGCCATGAAGCGCAGGGTGTGTTGCGCCCAGCCAGCGTATTCGCTCATCAAGTGCCCTGCGTCGGCGCTTTTGAGCAGAATCTCACCCTGGCCGTTCGTCTTGGCATACGCGGACTCCGCTGGGAACCGCTGAATGATGGCGAACTCGTTCTCCGTTGGGTGGCGACACAAAAAGATGGCGCTCTTTGGCAACGTCAGCAATTGGGCCTGCCACTGCCATTCAATCCCCTCGGCAGTGATGGTGGTAGCTGTGTCAGGTGAGCTGGACGGTTGGTCCAGGATGGTGTGCGGGAGTTTGTCCACCTGTCGCTGCATCTGCCGCAACTCGTCGAACTCGGGCGAGATGGCCGCAAACGCTGTGGTGTACGCGTTCAGTTGCCCGGGGGTCAACCGCGTGGTCGAGCCGGGCACGATGGACATTGACCCAACGACTTGACCATTGCGTTTAAGCATGGATTACCGGCCTTTCTCTATCAGCCTGATCAACTCGCCTTTCGGCACCATGATCTCACCCGAGGGCGACCGCGCGGGATTCAATTTGCCGCGCTGGATGAGGCCCAGGATTGTGAAAGAGTCCACACCAATTGCGTAGGCAGCCTCGTTGACGGTCAATTGGACTGATGTGGATGCCATCGTGTTGCCGGTAGATGGCTGATTCTGTTGCCGTTCTTCATTCATGACTGGCGGCGATGATGCCATGGCTTCCTTTGGGGGCTGTTCGCAAGCGCGAACAATTTCTTGGGAATCATTGTTGTCACCCGCGAAATCGGTTTGGGTCCTTCGTTCATCATGGGCGACAGGAATATCACAGGTTCTCTTTCTAATTGTTCCCAAATGGGGAATGGCGGTTAGATAAGGCCCAAAACTTTTTTGCCCAAGCGTTTGCGTCGAGGGGGATTGGGCAGAGTGCCGAAGATGACCGATCGGCTGAGGATCTGCA
>JBKQMH010000174.1:0-8384 GCA_052146795.1 Verrucomicrobiia bacterium | reverse complement strand
GAAAAGTCCAAAGAATTTGTCATTTCCCTCTACTCCGAGGCCAAAAAATGACCCTTGCGCGCCAATTATTGCCAAAACTGCCAGTTTAGACCTCAAAATGTCCCCTTGCGTAAAGTACATACTTCCGTATCCGTTTTGTGTTTGACATATATGACACTCGTATTATAGACAAATCACAAATGAAAACCGCCAAGAGTCCGACACACAACCTCATGAAAAACAGCGTTCTGACCTTCAGCTTCCTCATCGTGGCCGCGTTCGCCGCGTACCCGCCCCGGCTTCTGGCGGACGAACCGCCCCAGCAAGCATCCGCTGTCGCAGCGCCATCGGCGGACACGCGGTACGGGCTGTTTGACTGGCTCGACCATCGCAGCGCTTACGGTGAGGGTGTCTATCCCGAGCCCTTTCTCGTCGATGACTCGGACTTGGAAGTCAATGAAGCGCGGTTGGATTGGCTGCACACGCAGGCAATTCACGAGCGGGATGACATGGTCACTGTGGAGGTCGAGAAGGGGTTCGGCCTGCTGACGTTGGAGATCGAAGTCCCCAATGAAGTCGACAACGACATCGCCTCGGGCAAAACCACGGACGGCTTCGACAACATCGATCTGGGCGCGCGCTACCCGATTTATCAATTCGTCTCGGAAAATAAATTTGTCGATTCCACGTTTGGCGCGGCGATCGAAGTGGGCGTTCCGACGCGCTCGTCGTTCAGCAAGGACACGGAAGTCGTCCCGAAGGTTTTTGACGATCTGCGGCTCGGGACGCATTTCACGCTCCAATCCATCGTAGGACTATCCATGTTGTACGGGAGCGACGACGACAACGGGTTGAAGACATTCGAATACGGTTTGGTGTTCGGCTACACGATCCCGCGCAAGGAACTGGAATTGCCGGACGTGTTGCAGTTCATTCCCGTCTTCGAATTGATTGGCGACACTGAGTTGAACCACGCGGATCCGGGACACAACAGCCTGACGGGAAACGCCGGGTTCCGCGTCAACCTCAAGACCATCGGCAGCGTGCAGCCGCGGCTGGGGGCCGGGTATGTGTTCCCGATCGACAACGGCGCTCGCGAAGACATGCATTGGGGCGTCATCACCAGCCTCGTATTTGAGTATTGAAGCCATGATACCCAAAGCGGATACGACAACGTGCATCAGCCGGAGACGGTTTTTGTTTTTGACCGCCGCCGCCTTGGTTACCGGCTGCCAGGCAATGGCCGAGCAACACACCGATGGCGCCAGCGGCACCGCCACCAACCGCCACGAGCGGGTGGTAAACGCGGGACCAGTTAGCAAGTATGCCGCCGACGGGCTTTACGACGGTTTCCGCGACCAGGGATTCTTTCTGGTCCGCAAGGGCGACAAACTGGTGGCCCTGTCGTCCTACTGCACGCACCGGAAATGCAAGCTCGAGGCGGAGTCGAATCGGTCGTTCAATTGTCCCTGTCACGGCTCGACATTCGATCCCAACGGAAAGGTAACCGAAGGCCCGGCGAAACGCGATTTGCCGACGCTGCCGTCGTTCACGAATGACGCGGGAGAGTTGTTCGTCGGGGTTCCCGAGCTGTAGTCGTCATCACCGTCAAGGTTCAAGCGCTGATCCCCGTTGTTGATTGCGTTCTCAACGCGACAGGCTATGCTCATGAACCGTTGGGGTTGCGGCTCACATCGTTGTTCGGAGAACGAGAAGTTTTCAACGCCTCCAAGAATGAATGCTTTGCGACGACAGGGTTGGGGCCTCACGCCCGGCCAATGGCTTGTCATTCTCGCCAGCCAGTGGCTTGCCTGCACGGTTTGGGCTGATCCGCCAACGGCCGTCGACGACCTGGCCGCCACCTTTCAGAATCAGGCAGTCACCATTTCGGTGCTGACGAACGATTTCGACACGGAGACCAATCAACTGGGGATTCTGCAGGTCAGCGCGCCCTCCCACGGAACCGTGGTCATCAATATAAACGGACCGGTGACCACCGCCGAGCTGTCACGGCTGTTCCAGTTTTCCGCCACCCAGCTCAGCAACACCGTCGTGCAACTCGGGAACACAAATCTTTACCCGCGCAGCACGGCGACCAACGGCACCTGGGAAACCGTCGACGAGTCGGACTGGACCAGCGGGTTCTTCCCCGGCTGCCTCTGGTATATGTACGAACAGACCGGCGATCCCCATTTCGAAACGTGGGCGCAGCGATGGACGGCTGGCATCGCCCCCCAGCAATTCAATACCAACACGGATGACGTTGGGTTCATGATCAACACCAGTTTCGGGAATGGCTATCGGCTCACCGGCAGTTCCAGCTACCGGTCGGTCGTGCTGCAGGCGGCCGCCTCGCTCTCGAACCGGTTCAATTCCATCGTAGGCTGTCTGGCCGACGACCTGTTGCTTGCCCCACCACAGTTCCAGGTCATCATCGACACGATGATGAATACCGAACTGCTCTATCATGGCACCGATATCGACGGGGACACGAACCTGTCCAACAAGGCCGTCAGCCATGCGGAACGCGCGATGACCAATCAAATCCGCACCAACGGCAGCACCTTCCAGCTTGTTCTCTACAGCACCGTCAACGGCATGCTGCTGTATCAGGGCACCCGCATCGGGTACACGAACACGTCCACGTGGGCGCGGGGCCAGGCCTGGGCCATCTACGGATTCACCATGGCGTATCGGGAAACGGGTTACGCACCATTCCTCAACGCCGCCGAGCAGACGGCCAGTTACTATCTTGAGAATGTCCCGTCGGATTACGTGCCGTACTGGGATTTTAATGATCCGGCCATTCCCAACGCGCCCCGCGATTCCTCGGCGGCGGCGATCACGCTCTCCGCCCTGGTCCAGCTCAGCGAATTGGCCACCGACATGCAGGACAGCGCCACGTTCTGGACCGGCGCGCACAACATTTTTGAGTCGCTGGAGTCTACGAACTACCTCGCCCAGGGAACCACCAGCAGCGGAATCCTGCTCCACGGCACCGGCGGCTCGCCCGAAGATAACGACCCGCAAAACGACTCCGAAGTGAATGTTTCCCTGATCCATGGGGATTATTATTTCATCGAAGCCCTGCGCCGGTATGCCGAGTTCTACGGTCGCACCAACGTCACCTACACGCCCAATCCCGGCTTCACCGGCACCGATACCTTCACCTACCAGGTGTGCGACAGCGGCGGGTATTGTTCGACGGCCACTGTGACCGTGGTGGTGGTCGGCACCAACGCGGTGCCGCCGTTCAACCTGCAACTGTCCCTCGCACCGGTCACGCGCTGGGCGATGCTTTCGTTTCCGATCATTTCCAATCATGTGTACGAGGTGGACTACGCCAACAGTCTGACCCCGCTGCCAACGCAGTGGAACGTCCTCGTCCCGTATTTCACCGGCTCCAACTCCACCGTCTCAGTCCCCGATACCAACCTGGTCCCGCAACGGTTTTATCGGGCAAAGGCGTGGTGACCGAAAGGCCGGCGAAACGCGACCCGCCAACGCTGCCGTCGTTCACGAATGAAACGGGGGAGTTGTTCGTCAGGGTTCCCGAGCTGTAAGCGGAGTCGTTGTCGGGGAGTGGGCCGAGCGCCAGACCGAAGAGAATGAATATGGAAGCCTGTTAGCCAAGCGGCGAACTTGCCCCCGCCGCTGTGGGCCAGCATTCTGCGTGGCCGCAGCCGGACGCGATTCGGCTGGCATGGGAAGCCATTTGCGGTTACACAAGACACGGTATGAACATTGCACTCCGGCCCAGCGGAGGACGCGGCGAATACGAACTCGCGGGACAACAAGGCGAGTTGCATGTCCACGACCTTTTCGGGTTGCGAATGTTCTTGGAAATCCTTCCGGGCGTGGCGATTAACGCGCAAAGCCATTGCGTTCTGAAAGACGGCAAGCCACGCATACGGCAACTCCAGAGCGTCAAGAACGCGCATCCAGCCTCGCTCATCGCAGCAGCCATGATGCTGCCGAAGCCTCGACGTGAAAGACACCTCACGAGCGGTACGCGATTATTGCGATGGGAGCAGTTCGTAGTTCAAACTGTGCGAATCGATGTTGTGCCTCGCGCCGATAGCGTGCTCATTCGCCCAGTTATCGTCCGACTTGAAAATGGGGATGACAGGCGCCTCGATATCAACTTCGCCGACCGCATGACCCGTGTCGTTCGTGTTTGGGCTGCCGCCGCAACGGGTGATGAGCCTATCTCGGAGGCGGTGCGAGCGCACGCCGCCGCGTTCACATCACCGTTGAGCACGCAGGCGCAGTTGGTTGCGGCATTCTTCCAACTTCACGCGGCTCTCGCCAAGCCAAAAGGCGACATGTTGCCGATTCTCGAAACCCGATTTGGATTAACCGCGAGCGAATCCATTCCGTTGGAAGCGGTCGTTGATGAAACTGTCGACGAGGAATTTACCGAAATTGTCCACATTGACCCGCTCGAAGCCCGGGTTGAACGCGTCCGACAGTGGCGACTCTGCGCCGTGCGCGGCGGCACCGCCGCCTCGTTTCGGCGTAGCGTGCGGGAAGCGTACGACTGGAGGTGCTTATTCTCGGGTCAACGACTTCCATTGACCGAAGCAACGCTTACCCCCGGCGTCGATGCAGCGCATATCTTGCCGTGGAGTCGCTTCGATATTGACGCTGTAGCAAATGGTCTTTGCCTAAGCAAACAGTGCCACTGGGCGTTCGACACTGGATTGTTCCGCCTCAATTTCGACGACAACGCAAACGTCTACGTCGTTTCCATCCCTGACCCTGTACGGCTGGCCGCGGAGGCCACCCGCTTTGATCTCGCGTCATTCCATGCAAGTACCGGACCCATCCCGCGAAATCGCTTGCCGGCGAATGAAGCTCTCTGGCCTTCGCGCCTCTACCTCGCAGAGTTGAATCGCTTTATTGAGGGCGAAGCGACCTAGGCCGCTTCGATTGCCTGCCGCTCAGTGTTCGTTCGGTTTGCAGCGAGATAAAGGCGGATGCGAGAGGCCAGCCACTCCGCCACCGGCGGTGTGACTGCATTGCCGAGCGCGTGAGTTCTTAGCGAATCCAAGTCGTCGCGTTTGAATTGTCCGTCGGGTGGAATCGTCCAGCCCTCCGGGAATCCCATGATTCCCTCGCACTCTTTCGGGGTCAGTCGCCTAACTTTGCCGTCTTTAGGATAAGATACGTAGGTCCGGCTCCAATCAGTGCCGGTATGACGCGCCGAGCAAGCATAAAGACAGTAGGCGATACTCTGGACTATCGGGCCTTTGCCGCTAGTATCTCCAATGATTCTCTTAAAGGGGGAAAGAGGTTTCTGCCCATTTGTTTCGTGCGCCTCAGCATCCCTTTCGCCGCGCTCGGGCTCAAAAAGTATTTGTCCGGGACCTCGCTGGTCTCGATAACACCCAATAATGTAGACTCTTTGACGTGACTGGGGGACTCCGAAGTTCTTGCTGTTAAGCACACGCCATCCGACAGAATACCCGAGTTCGGCCAGAGTTCGTATAACGGTTTCGAAGTCCCGTCCTTTGTGCGAATGCAAGAGGCCGTGAACGTTTTCGAGGAGAACAACTCTGGGGCGTCCTTCTCCAACGAGGCGAGCAAAGTCATGAAAGAGTCCAGATCGCGTCCCTGTAAGCCCTGGTCTTTCGCCCATGCGCGCCAATGAGACATCTTGGCACGGGAATCCGGCTGTCCAAACGTCGGAAAGAGGTATTCTTGCATTCGTCAACTCCTTGATGTTTTCCCATCGGGGAACCTCAGGCCAGTGCTTCTGGAGAATCGCGAGACAGAACTTGTTTATCTCGCATTGAAACACCGTTTGAAATCCGGCGTCTTCAAAGCCGGAGTCCAAACCGCCGATGCCAGTGAATAGCGAGGCGACCGTCGGGTGAAAATCTCCATTGTTTCCTGCCACGGGATACTCGGGATTTGTCTCGCGAATGCGGGAAATGCGGCGTGCCTTACCGGCTGTTTTTGTCGGTCTATGTCCTGCTGGTTCCCGAGAATTTCGACTCATCACTTCTGTTTCTACCAGATTCTATGATGCAAACTCAATGCTGACGTTGCCCTAAAAGCGCCGTGAGAATGCGTTGAACCAACTTTTCTTCGTCGGCCAACTGGTGTTGCCACACGCGCAAAACCTTCCAGCCGTTGCGCCGTAGCGCGCGCGTTGTCCTGCTGTCTCGCCTCTTATTTCGGGAAATCTTTGACCTCCAATAGGAGATGTTGCTGCGCGGCAACCTAAAATGGCGCGGGCAGCCATGCCAGAAACAACCATCCACAAATACAATGACTTTTGACTTCGGGAAAGCGAAGTCAGGCTGACCCGGAAGGGGGAGATGCCTTCTCCATCCGACGATCCGGTACTTTCGAAAAATCGCCAGCAGGCTGCACTCAGTTTCTTTGTTGCCACGCGATGGAATTGCTGCCATCACCGCCGATCGCTTGCGTCTTGTGAATACATCGGCCATCAACGTCATACTAAACGTCACGGACTTTAGAACAAGCCAATATCCAACAATAGAGGGGCAAGCCGCTCTCGGATCGGGACAAGCGGGGCATCCGCCTTCGCCGTCCGCCTACGCGACG
This sequence comes from Verrucomicrobiia bacterium, assembly GCA_052146795.1. GTDB lineage: Bacteria > Verrucomicrobiota > Verrucomicrobiia > Palsa-1439 > Palsa-1439 > Palsa-1439. Next base: position 1,829 of record JBKQMH010000174.1, on the reverse strand, counting down.
CTTCGGCGTGACAAGAGGCTACGGCGCGACAGGGGCACCCACCTCGTTATCTCCTCCTACATCCTGTATGCGGTCTGCTATCGGGAAAGGATTTTTGGGCTGGACGCGGGATGGGAGGTGTGGTAGAGTCGGGGTCGATTTGTAGTTCTTTGACAATTGAAGAACCGGGAGGGAGAGGGATGGGTGACCGGTTCCTCTCGGCGCGGGGGAAGGTGGTTGGTTTAGACGAGCGTGTCCTGCGGGTCGGCTGGACAAAGACGTGTGAGAGATCCTTCGACAAGCTCAGGATGAATATATGAAAGCGCGCCTCCGGGCGGAACAGTGTCCGCCTCGCGCTTATAATCGCACTGGTTCGAGAACCAGAACGGAGGCACGCGTGAGAGAGTATATCGCATTTGACAGTCACAAACGCTACACGATTATGGAGCGGGAGAATCAACAAACCAGCATCGCGCGACAACGGCGCATCGAGCATGCTCCAGGCGCCATTTGCGGAGCGTTACGTGAGTGCGAGCCCGGCACGCCCGTCGCGATCGAAGCTACGGGCAACTGGTATTGGATCATCAGCGAGATCGAGCAGGCGGGACTGCGCCCGTTACTGGTGCACCCGCGCAAGGCCAAGCTGATGATGGGCTTGATCAACAAGACCGACCAGTTGGACGTGCACGGGCTCAATCGCCTGCAACGCAACGGCACCTTGCCGACGGTGTGGATTCCGCCCGCGGAGCTGCGCGACCTGCGCGAGCTGACCCGGGTGCGCATGGTGTTGGCGGCGCAACGCACGCGGCTGAAGAACCGCATCAGCTCCACCCTGGCCAAATACGGTTTGGCGGTCACCGACGCCAGTGACCCGTACTGCCAGAAGGGCCGACGGCAGTTGCTGGGCTTGCTGGGGCAATTGCCACCCCAGACCCAGTGGGCCGCGCGCACATTGCTGGCCCAACTGGATTTCATCGAGGGCCAGATTCGCGAGCAGGAGCAGCGGCTGAAGCAACTGATCGAAGTGACTCCTGAGATGCGTCTGTTGATGAGCCTGCCCGGTGTGGGGGTGATCCTGGCCGCAGTGCTGTGGCTGGAGATCGGTAGTCTGGAGCGCTTTGCCAGCGCCGACCGCTTGGCCAGCTACGCCGGGACGACGCCGCGTGTGCATGCCAGCGGCGGGATGGTCCGCTACGGTCGGCTGCGGCCCGATGTGAATCGCTATCTGCGCTGGGGCTTTGTCGAAGCGGCCAATTCGGTGGCCGTCAATCACGCCCGTTGTCCCCAGCGCCACGTCAGTGAGTTGTATCGGCGGTTGAAGCTGCGCAAGGGCCACGCCAAGGCCATTGGAGCGGTGGCCCGGCATCTGGCGGAAGCCACCTATCACGTGTTGAGTCGCAACGAACCGTATCGAGAGCCAACAGTAAGCGGGACGATCCAGGGGGGTGTAAGCGCGGGGCTGTCATGAGTCGGCCCGTGCGGCGGCTCGCAGGATGAATGCGACACACCTCTCGAACAAATTCATGCCCCAATGAGGGCGAAGAGATGACTGGGAACGACCCGAAGAACAACCAGCAAGAGGTGTTGACAAAGCGCGCTTTCAGAGATGACGGGGTACGTTTTGAGATTGGTTCCTAGATTAACTTGTCGCACGGTGCGGGGTCTGGTAGGGTGCGGTGACGTGAAAACGGTCGCTTTCGACGACTTGGTGCGGCTGCCGGTGGCTCGTGACTATGAGGCGGCTTTCCGCTAGGCAACCGGCGTATCGCTGACGATGGTGCCGCCTGACGGGCAGCGGCACGCCGCCTTTGGTGGCGGACAGAATCCGTTTTGCGCGCTCGTTTCCCAAA
>JBKQMH010000173.1:0-27911 GCA_052146795.1 Verrucomicrobiia bacterium | reverse complement strand
TCCGCGGCACCGGTTCAAAGACTTCATTCCGTCCTACAAATGGCGACGCAGACTCAAGCGAGGTCTTAATTAAGCGCCATTCCCCATTTGGGAACAAGATTTGGAGCTCCTCCAACTGTCCGTAATTCATTTGCGTTTTGTTAATGTGAGAATTGGACTGTCTCGGCTGCCCCTGCCAAACCTGTGCCATTTCTTCATTCATTACCTCGCCCGGTATCATGGCAGGTCATCGTGCTCAGGCTGTTCGCAAGCGCGAACAGATTCGTGTGGTTTGCAGCGGTCTGACCCTTGAAAAGCCTGTAGCAAAACATCGACACTTGTTGAGAGGTGCCGATGTTTTGAGACACCGCGAAACGCCTGCGTCACAACCGGCGTTCGCATTTACAGGATTCGTCGCGCTCGGCTGGTGTGTGATTAGGACTGCGCTGTAACGGATATGCCCGTCACAAACGCCTGCTTATCCTCAACCCCGCCGTATCTGGCATCACGGGCGCGGACCGTCACGAGTTTGCCGATATCAAGTGCATCTCGTAGCGCCTTCAGATTCCAACCCAGGATCACCACATCCTGAGTCGGGAATGAAATCGTCAGTCGGTCGGAAGGAGAATCGGTCTGTTCCTGAGAGGCTGGGTTCTTCTCCAGAACGCACTGGACAAGCTGTGCCAGCGGGAAACTATGGCAGCGTCCGTCCGATCCGACAAAATCCACCAACTGACACTCCCGGGACTTGTCCTCGATACAGGCCGACGCTCGGTCAGTGTTTCGCTCGGGCTGCCCGGTGCGCTTGATCATATCCGAACCCCTCTCGATTGAATCTGGCTGTGCACCATCGATTGGCTCTCACCCAGCGCTATTGGCCTGCGAATCCTCGCCCGGAAACGTTTCACACCAGCATTCAGGTAACGGACTACGAGCGCCAGTTTCCGGTCCGGGCGCGCCGAGCCAGTCGATATCCCACGCCACCGGTGCCGTCGCGAGGCGCCGGTTTTGCTCGATTCCAAGTGACCTTGCCGCGGCGACTGGATCAACCCAGCCCCAACGAGCGCCTGTTCCACTCCACTCAATTCGATGGCGGCTTTACGTTCCTTGGCATCCCCAATTCTTTGTCGCAGCAGTTCTTTGTCGTCGGTGAAAATTCGGCAGCGTTCCTTGCCACGCGAAATATCCACGTAGAATTGCCGCCGGTGAATGGCTGGCAGCGAAAGCGAACTCGCCACCACAAACACGTCTTCCACGGTTTGGCTTTGGGCGGCGTGCGACGTGACCGCATACCCATGCGCAAACGTTCGGAAATTGCGAGGCAACCGCCGGCCATCGGAGAGCCGAATCTCTCCCTGGTCAATGGCCTTGACCTGAACGATCTCGCCGTTCACGAATTCCTGTCCACCAGCCTTGCAGCGGGCCTGCAACAGGAGCTTGTCCCCGGAAGCGATCGTCAGTTCCTTGGATTCGCACACGTCAAATGTTTTCCCACTCTCAGGACGAAACGCCAGTTCTCGTCCATTCTCTTGCCGCACGCGCAACGCTTTCTTCTCAACACCCACGACCGTGAGAGACTCGTGCGCCGCATACGCGCCCGATTGGCGATGAAACACAATGACCTGACCGGCGACGTAATTCCCCAGGTTCGTTTTCTCGGCAACTGTCCAAGATAACGAATCGAACACAGTAACGGTCCGCTCTTGGTTTCCCAGCAGCTTCTGCCGTTTCAGTTCTGTGCGGACGCAGTCCGTCAGCGAATGGATCTCGTTCCAAGTTGGTGACACAAGCAGTGCCGACTTGCCCATCTTCACGGATTCAATGTAGGCATCGGCGGCTTGCTGGTGGACGCTGGCGCTCTCGACAACAGCGCCCATTTTCTCCAACAGTTCGAACGCCCGCTGCGACTGTTGACGTGCGGCCTTCCGCACAGCCCGTTGATACTGGGGCGCTGACTTCTGCCGCCAGTTTTCGGTCAACTCGACAAACGAATACCGCGAATACTTCTCCAGAATGCGCAAGGCATCCCCGCGCCTGACGGCGGTGTGCTGACCCGTGTCACCGCAAAGGATGACTCGCGCCTGTTTCTGGATCGCCAGGGAAAAGAGTTTTTGCATATCGTCTGTGCTGACCATCCCGGCTTCGTCCACCATGATGATGCTTCGGCGTGCGAGGCCCGATTGGAGCGCCTCATCCACGAGCACCCGTTGCAAGGTGATAGCTGGCAGTCCGTCGCGACGTAGGTTCTCCGCAGCCGAACCGGTCGGAGCGCAACACACCGTCTGACGACCCGTGTCCTCGAAGGCGCGCCACAGTTCCTTCAACGTGCGGCTCTTGCCTGTGCCGGCGAGGCCACGGATGCCCGTAATCTGGTCGGGGCTGCGTAGGATGAACGAAACCGCCTTTCGTTGGTCCGCGCCGAGGGTCTCGTCCCGGGGGATGTAATGCGGATGAATCGGACCGAACCGATCCTTGCCCTGATCGACAGTGTTGATCAGTGATAATTCGCTGTAAAGAATCTCTCGTGTGGAAAGCTCACCGGCCACGCGCACGAACTCCGGTGAGGATCGAATCCGTTCCTTGAGGCTGGCCAGTTCGACCTGCCCGCGCCCCTGAAGCAGCGCCGCGTGCAGCAACCTGTATTCAGGAACCGTCGAGGCGCGCTCGAAAACGTGCTCTTGGGCATGGTCGAGGGTTTGCTGTTCATCGATTGGATGTTCGACACGCGCCGGAGAACCGTTGGCCGTGCGAACGACCGCACTCAGTTGACGATGCTCAGCCGATGAAATCTGGTCAAGCTGGTGCTGGCGGACTTCCGCCTGGCTGATGCCGTTGACCTTCTTGGGACGCGCCCGGTGAACCGCTACGGCAATCTGGTTGTTGGACAGCTTGCGGCCAAGCTTCTGCTCCAGTTCAGCGACCACCGCCTTGATTTGTGTGCTGCGCTTGGAGAACCGCTCGCGGATTTCCGGCGACACGCCCTTGATCTTAAAACCCTTGGTGGTTCGTTCGGTGTCGTATCCGAGAGCGTGGAGACGGCTCGCCAGTTCGTTGCGATATACTTCCGTTCCGTAATGGATCGCCTCGTGCATCACAAAAGTTTCCAATGCCTTCCACCGTTGCTCGGCTGGGTCATAGGTGCAGTTGAACAGGACGAAATGGGTGTGCAGTTGCGGGTCCAGCGTGCGCGAACTGTTGTGCAGGAATTCCGCGCCGACCAGATTGCCCGTGGCGCGGTGTTCATTCTTCCCATCCTGGCGCACCCGACTGGCCGCGAATTGTTCCAGTTCCTTGATGGCGATGCGAGCTGCCGCAAGGTGCGCGTCCACGATGCGTTCGTCATTCATGGTCACAGCGAGGATCGACACCGACTTCGGAGCTGAGCAGGTGAAATCGTAGTACAATCGGCGATTCCCGTCCCGGTTGCGGCGCGGGGTCAGGGATTCGCCGGTGACCGGATGCCGGTTGTCACAGAACGCCAGGAACTCTTCCCGGCCGATCACTTCACCCTCTTTCAAATCGAGCCGTTCCAACCCCTGGCCGATCCAGCGACCGGGCCGGACATCGCCTCGCGAGTAGTAATCGTTGTGCGTCAAATGCTCGTCGAAATACTGCTCTGCCGCTGGGCGATTCTTCTGTGATTTGGTTGTCAACATGCGCGGGTATTGAAGCACATCCTTCAGTTCGATCTGTTCAGCCCATGGAACAGTCGGTCGGGATGTTTGTGCCCGTCTGCCCGGAGAAGTGAACGAGCCGAATCATCGGTGTGTGGTCGCCGTGTTTCACACAGGGAGTCTGACAGACGATCCAAGGAGCTTCCAAGAACTTTCCCAGAACCTTCCAAGAATCTTCCAATGGGCATCCGTTCTGTGTCCAGCGAGCTTCCAACCGGCTGTCCGAACGTTATCCGATTCACAGCCGCTCGACTAACGCACTGAAACCGCGCAATGCTGCGTTCGTAAACTCTAACGACAAAATTCAGGGAAATCACCCGGACACCAGCGGCACAATCATAGATCTTGCTGGGACACTGGTCGGATTTCTCGCCATCTGTGTGTTGAATTCGTCAACGCCACGTCAACACAATTCAACAGGTTCACCAAAAACGGGCCTCATTGGTGTTGACAGCCGCTATGGTCGCGGAATCGAAGAATACCTGAGACACCAACTCCTTATTCGAGGATAAGGTACCAAGGGCGCTCGGCAGTCACCGCCGGTCCGCGAACGCACGGGGACAGGCTCGACTGGCCTGACATGTCACCCGACAAGATCCCGAGCATGAGCAAGTACCTGCACGACCACTCTGCCAAACAAATCCCTACGCGGCTTGTGGATGGCATCGTCGTTATGTGAGGGGTGGTCGCAGGAGAAGCTCGCGGAGAAACTGCAGCTACTGGGCTGGGACATCGACCGTGTGGCCGTAAGCAAGATCGAATCCCGGCTCGTGCACATGGACGATTATGAGTTGCTTTACTTCACCAAGGTCTTCAACGTCAGTTTGGCTGAGCTTTTTCCCAAGATTGATGCGGAGCGGAGGATTCATGAGGCTCTGACAGCGTTGATGCAGCGAAGAACATCCCCCAGAAGCTTCTCCTAGAAAGACGGTCGCGCCTGAAATGACGGTGCTTCACGGCAAATATGTACCAGTGCCCGACACGCCAGACTTATTATTGTAACTCAGTAGCAGTTCGGCATTGAAGGTTTCTGCACCGTCCGGCTGGAGGATCAGCAGAACCGGATCTGAAACGCCGTAGCTAATCACGACGCCCTTGGGGCAATGGAAACGCTTCCTCCACCTATCCTTCGCTTTCGCTGACCTACTCGGGAGGCGGGACCTCGACGGAAGCGAGGACGTTGGTGTCGATGTCGGTGACAAAGATATAGGTGCTGGCCTGGTTTCCATTGAGCTTCTTGCTCTTGATCTTGATCGTGTCGGATTTACCTTCCTTAAGGGCGCTCACCGTCTTCTTCAGAGGGGCTTCGCCGACACTGGGATTAAAGGTACTGGGTTGCCCGAACCACACCAGAACCGAGAACTTGGGGGATTCCGGCGTCGCGGTCTTGGCGAGATTTGTCCCCCCGGTATTCTCGACAACCAGATCCAGGGCGACGGTGCAGGTGGTAGTCGTGTTGGTTGTCTCCGTCTTCTTATCGATCTTCGTCGTGGTCTTGCAGGTCTGGTTCGCATCGGTCAGCGCGGAGGCCAGGCTCGATCCGGTCTGATAGACGGTGTACGTCTGACCCGCAATCGTCATCGTGCCGCCGCGGGGCACGCCCGAATACGCGGTCACGGTGTAGCTGACCGTCCCGTTGCCGGTGCCGTTCGCGCCGCCCGTGATGATAATAAACGAATCGTTGCTCACGGCCACCCAGGGGCACCCATTGGACGAGGTGACGGTCACGTTGCTGGAGCCTCCCGCCGCGCCGTAGCTGGCGCTGGTCGAATCATCGAGCGAGAAGCTGCAGCCAACGCCCGCTTGGACGACGGTGAACGTCTGGCCGGCAATCGTCATCGTGCCGGTGAGCTCGTTACTGCTCGTGTTGGCCGTCACGGTGTAGCTGACCGTGCCGTCGCCGGTGCCGATGGTGCCCGAGTTAATCGTGATAAGCGACGTATCGTTGTTGAGCGCCATCCAGGGGCAGTTGGTCCCGTTCGCGGTCACCGTCACAGTGGCTGACCCGCCCGCGGCGGTAAAGATCGCGTTCGTCGAGCTCAGTGTGTAGGTGCATGAGGTGGCGGTAAAATTGGCCACCAGCGCTTCGCTGGCGCTGGCGGTGAACATATAGCTGGCGGAGGTACTCTCCACCGTGCCGTTGGTGGTGGTTAGCGTCCAGTTCACGAAGCTATAGCCCGCGCTAGGCGTGGCGGTCACCGTCACGTTGGTGCCGCAGGCATAGCTGCCGCCCCCGCTGACGGTGCCGCCGTTCGAGGCGCTGGTGGTGATCGAATAGTTAATTGGGGTGAAGTTAGCCACCACCGTCTCGGAAGCGGACGCCGTGAAGCCATAGCTGGGCGAGGTGCTGACCACCGTCCCGCCCACCGTCCAATTCACGAACTGATAGCAGGCATTCGCCGTGGCGCTCTCCGTCACGTTCGATCCGCAATTGACCGTGCCACCACCGCTGGTCGAGCCGCCGGCTGTCGGTGAGGAACTCGTCGTAATCGTATCGCTGATCGGGCTGAAGTTGGCCACCACCGTCTCGGTGGCGGACGCCGTGAAGCTGTAGTTGGTCGAGGTGCTGACCGCCGTGCCGCCTACCGTCCAGTTCGCAAACGTGTAACACGAAGCGGGCGTCGCCGTCACCGTAACCGCAGACCCATTGGTATAACTGCCGCTGCCGCTGGTCGAGCCGCCGGTGGTGGGCGAAGAACTTGTGGAGATCGTGTAGGTGACCGAAGCGCCGCCCTCGATCACGGTGAAGGTCTGGCCCGCGACGATGACCGTGCCGGTGAGCGTGCTGGAACTGCTGTTGGCCGCCACCGAATAGCTGACCATCCCATTGCCGGTGCCGTTGGTGGCGGAGGTGATTGTAATGAAGCCGCTGTTGCTCACCGCCGTCCACGCGCACCCATTGGACGCGGTGACGCTTACACTGTCGGAGCCGCCCGTCGCGTCGAACGCGGCATTGGTCGGATTGATCGAATACATACAGTTGGTACTGATAGGGCCAAGCCCCGCATCGAGTTTGAACACGGTGCCGCATCCGCCGTCGCAATTGGTGCCCGTCCCGCCGTACTGGGTCGTCCCGTAGAAGTTGCCGTCGCTGCCCTGCACAAGCCCTGCATATGGATTGGCCCCATCGTTGGGGGAGCTACCAAACGAGTACAGATTCGTGTAGCTGCCACTGGGACTGATCCGAAACACCGTGCCAGTGCCGTACGTCCCGCCGGCGCTAGTCGTCCCGTAGAAATTGTCGTCACTGCCCTGCACCAGTCCCGCCTCGGGGAGAGCGCCATCGGTACCACTACTGAAGCTGTACAATGTGGTCAACGTGCCGGCGGATGTGATCTTGAAAATCGTGCCGCAATCGCAATTGGTCGTCCCGCCGAGCTCGGTCGTCCCATAGAAATTGCTGTCGCTGCCCTGCGCCAGTCCGGCGAATGGAAAGTGCCCTTCGTTGGGGGACTCGACAAACGAGTACAGACTCGTGTAGGTGCCGCCGGGACTGATCCGAAACACGGTGCCGCCTGCGTTCGGGCCACCGAAAGCGGTCGTTCCATAGAAATTGCTGTCGCTGCCCTCCACAATCCCAGCATATGGGTTGAATCCATCGTTGGGGGGCCCGGCAAAGGAGTACAGATTCGTGTAGCTGCCGCTGGGACTGATCTGAAACACGGTGCCGTAGACGTTCAGCCCGCCTCCCAAGGTAGTTCCGAAGAAATTGCCGTCGCTGCCCTGCACCAGCCCGGCTTCTGGGGTGTACCCATCGTTGTAGAAGGTGCCAAAGGAGTACAGATTCGTGTAACTGCCACTGGGACTGACCCGAAACACGGTGCCCCAGCCGGAGCCGTTCGTCCCGCCGTACTGGGTCGTCCCATAGAAATTGCCGTCGTTACCCTGCACGAGCCCGGCATATGGATTCTCCCCATCAGTGGGGGAGAGGCCAAACGAATGAAGAACCGTCTCTGTCTCTGCGTTGGCGTGGAAGGTTTGACCCGCCAGAACAACAACGACCACTACAACCCAAATGCGAAGTATCTTCATGATTTATTCTTCTTTCCCCATTTATTGCAGCCAAGTGTCCCAATAACCTCCAGAGGTCACTCGCAACCGGATTCAGAATGTCCTCGCCTTCGTGCAGACGGGACGCGTTGGGGTCGACAAGCGGCCCCAGAAACGGGGTGGTAGTTGGCTTATACGCCTGAGGGTGTCGGGATGCAAGAGATTTTTGTGATGATCCCACCGGTCACTTCACCTGCACCTCCAACAACTGAAGATGGGCAGGTCTGACGGAAAGGTTGGTGTCCGAAGCCCGTCCGACTATCTCATAGCTACCAGCCGGTGAAAAACGTGTGCCTTCCTCAGCTTGAAACGTGATGAGATAGTTGGTTTTCACAACGTTGTCCGGCAAGATCGCAAGGTAGGCAGAAATATTCCCAGGGAAATGCGGTTGCGTATATGAAATGTGCATCTTTACTTCTCTCCTGCTGCTGTCACCTTTCCAATAACCCATGAAAAATGCCAAATCCCATCCGTCCGGCAATTCGGGCTCTTCGGACACCGTTTCACCGAGTCGGCGAGCACCCAACCAATAGGGAAACGCCTCTATGTCCCAGCGAGCGTCACGCCAGCTTGCCGCGAATGATGTGGGTCTGAGCGTGAAGTACACCCCATCAATTGTTCCCACTGGCATTCCCAAATCTAATCGCTCTCGTATTGATAGTTTATCCACCTGTTCCTGTGAATATCGGCTCTCGCGGTCGTGAAACCAATTTCTGAATGCGATACCATTCGTGGGCACGACAACAGGAAACATGATGCGTACCGTGTCATCGGTAGCCTCCCGAGATTCAAAGGATCGGAATCCATTCGGAAGACGATCGTCGGGTTTTAGTCCCTGACGGGCTCCTTCGGTAGCATGTTTTGGTTGTTGGAGGTTGCGAAAGGTGTAGTCGCCTTCAATTCTGGACTCTGATCGGTAAACAGTAACCGTCACATCCTCCGCGTTCAGCTCAAACGTGCGCACGACAGCTATTGGGTTTCCTATCGCCACCCCAGTGCTCGTCACAAGCGCCAGATTGCTCAAAAAGATACGGATTGCGAGCGTTCCAACCGAGGCCTTTAATTTGTTTCGCTTTCGCATAGTTTCCTCCATCCGGTGGAACCAAGAGCGCAGCCGCGGGTCTATTCACCGAGTCGTGAACTTTGGTTTTGTTTGTTTGTGTTCAATAACCAACCTCACGGCTGCGCTCCCAAGTGTCGATTCACGGCAATTGCTGAATCCTGTAAAATCCCTGCGGCGCGACAAGGGCGTTGGTTACGATGTACTGCATGACGACGCCGATGCCTGTGTTGGTGCCGGGCAGACTCGTCCAGCTGCCGGTAACCATGTTCGATCTGGTTTGCACCACGTAATTACTGCCGAGCACGGTCGCATAGCTCAACCGCAGATCGTTGCCAGTCCCAATGCGTTCAATGGCGGTGATGTCGAATACGACCGACCGACACGTCTGTTGGACCTGAAACGCGCCGATGTCGCTGCCGTCACCGCCTGGTGGATTGGTGATACACGGATCGACAACCGTCCGGGGAAGGCCGCGCTGGTCAGTGGTTAGTCCGAAGCTGTAGCCTTGACAAGTCGCCGGGCTGCCCGGCAACAGCGCCTGGGTAAAGGTCGGGCCGCCGTTGCTAGCCTGCGGGGCAAGCATTGGGTCAGTATTGCGGATGTCGTTCGTGCCATTGAGCAGGCCGCCGGGTCCGGTGCCATGGTCGTCTCCCCCCGCCGCGTCGCTGCTGAGGTTGTAGCCGCGTGAGACGAGCGTGCCCAAAGCATTCGTGATGTTCTCCCCGGAATCTCCGGCATTCAGGATCGTGTTTCCGATCTGCATATGTGCGCTTGATCCGGCGTTCATGATGCCGCCTCCGCCATTCAATGCCGAGTTGCCGCTCAAGGTGCAAGCCATGACTGTCAGCGTCCCATTGGTGGTCAAAATGCCCCCGCCTTGTCCGCTGGCCGAATTGCCGCTGATGGTGCTATTGCTGACCGTCAGCACGGCCAAGGAGTTCGAGCTGTAGATGCCGCCGCCGTTTGCAGCCGCGTTGCCGCTCAGCGTGCTGGCACTCACCGTCAACGTCCCGAAATTGATGATTCCGCCGCCGTCGTCGCTTGTCGAGTTGTAGTTGAGTGTGCAGTTTATCACTGTCATCGTCGCTTCTTCGTTGTCGATGCCGCCGCCGCCGCCACCACCGTAAGAGGCCGAATTGCTGCTCACCGTGCAGTTGATCACGGTCAGCAAACCCGATATGTAGTTGTCGATGCCGCCCGCCCATTGGGACAAGTTGCTGCTCAACGTGCTGACACTTACTGTCCCAGTCCCACCGAAGTTGACAATGCCGCCGCCAACGTAGCCGGCGGCATTGTCGCTGAAGGAACTGTTGGTGACAGTTATCGTCGCCAGGTTGAAAATGCCGCCACCCCAGCCATAGGCTTGGCTACCCGAGAGGGCGTAGGCCAAGTTGCCGCTGATAACGCTTGCGCTTACCGTAAGGTTTCCAGAGCTGTAGATGCCGCCGCCATTGCCGCCGCTGGACGCTCCGGCTGAGTTGCCGCTGAGGGTGCTGGCGGTCACCGTCAGGCTTCCGGTATTGTAAATACCGCCCCCGGCGCTGCCGCCCGAGTTGCTGCTTAGGGTGCAGTTGGTTACGGTCAGCGTAGCGTGGTCGTTCCAGATGCCGCCGCCATTTAGGTAGCCACTTTGCGTGATCATCATTCCGCCGATGGTGACGGTGGCATTGGAGCCGATGTAGAACACACGGTAGATAGAATTGCCGTTGACGGCCAGATTGGCGGGGCTAGGGCCGGCAATGGTCACACTGTTGGTGACCAGCAGTTCGCCACTGGTCAGACGGATGGTGGCCGGCGTCGTCAACGAGAAGTTAATCACGTCCCCATTAGCGGCACTGGCCAGCACGTCGCGCAGCGTGCCGGGACCGTTGTCGTTGGTGCTGGTGACAGTGATGGTCGCCGCGCTCAAACTGGCGGGCGCTGCTCCAGACAGGACGAGACACGCGGCGGCAATGGAAATCCTCCCAACCAAAAATCGCAAAGCGGAAATCTGTCTTGCATTCATAAAGTCTCCTCTTTCGCCTCCCATATGCGGGTTCATTGGGCAGTACGGTTCAGCCCAAGACATCTTGCAGAGTAAGGGTGTAATTTCGGGACTTCCAGAGAATTCGACTCTGGTAATCTGCGGGTTGCTACCCAACCATATGATTGCTCTGATGAGATGGTTTCATCACCGGCCTCCTGACTCTTCGCTCTTGATCGGTCTTGTCCCACATCGTGAATACGAAGCTGCGGGAGAAATCTTTCAAATATTCTATCCTGATGGGAATCGTTTCTCACTGGCCCGAGCAAAGATCGTCAAATCAACGACTTCGAGAAGATGTTGGATTGTCAATCTTCAAACTATTGTGGAGTACGAGGGGAAATTTGTTGCAAGAACCCTTCGAATGTTCTCGTATTGCTGGTAGAGAAAAGGACTGAATCGCTATGACCCCAGAACAAGACGATTTCCTTCCGACACGACGAAGCCTCCTGAGCCGCCTCAAAGACTGGGATGACCAGGAAAGTTGGCGGGATTTCTTCAACACGTATTGGAAACTGATCTACAGCGCTGCCATCAAAGCCGGGCTGACTGATGCCGAAGCGCAAGAGGTCGTACAGGAAACAATCATCACGGTGGCCAAGAAGATGAAGGCGTTCAAGTACGATCCGTCGCTGGGGTCATTCAAAGGCTGGTTGCTCAACACGACGCGCTGGCGCATTGCGGACCAGCTTCGCCTTCGGCAGCAAGCGGCCCAGCCCAACGAGCGTCGAGCCCCGGCGACCACCAGCACCGATGCCATCGAGCGCATCCCCGGTGACGCTGGGATTGATCTGGATGCCGTCTGGGAGGAAGAATGGCAGAAGAATCTCATGGACGCCGCGCTCCATCGGGTAAAACGGCAAGTCAGCCCTCAGCAGTACCAACTCTTTGACCTTTACGTTTTCAAGAACTGGTCAGTGAGGAAGATTGCGAAGACACTCGGCGTTAGTGCCAGCCAGGTGTATCTGGCCAAACATCGAATCAGCAATCTTCTCAAGAAGGAAATCAAGAACCTCGAAGACAAATTTCTATGAGTTTGTTTTCAAAACTGCAGCGGCGGTGCCGGGTATTGCGCGTCGGCAGCGACACTTTCAGAATTGCCAAGTACCGTGTTGTCCCCCCGCCTGACGGATTCGAGGTGAAAAGAAACATCTTGCGGCGATTGGCTGCCAAGTTTACAACCCACGGCGTGGGGCGTACCCGAGGCCGGGAGTCAGGTAGCAATGAATGCCGATGACAATCCAACCGCGCCGGATCAGTCACCTTCCGCTGCTTCCACAGGGCGATCCACGTCGCCGCCAGCAATCCCTGACCATGAATTAGTGCGCCGCATTGGCCAGGGGGCGTCTGGCGAAGTCTGGCTGGCCTGCAACGTCACCCGCCAATACCGGGCCATCAAGGTGGTATATCGCCATAATTTTCAACACCAGAAAACCTTTGACCGCGAGTTCCATGGCATCCAGAAATTTGAACCGATTTCCAGGGACCATGAAGGCTTCGTGGACATCCTTCACGTGGGTCGTAACGACGCCGACGGATTTTTCTACTGCGTCATGGAACTTGCCGATAACGAGCTCACCTGTGAGGACCTTAACCCCACGACCTACCGCCCCAAAACACTAACCAGCGAGTTGGCCCATCACCAGAGACTGCCCGTCGAACAGTGTGTGCAGATTGGTCTGGCGCTGACCGATGCCCTGGACCACCTCCACCGTCAGGACTTGGTGCATCGCGACATCAAGCTCTCGAACATCATTTTCGTCCACAGCCAACCAAAATTGGCTGACATCGGGCTGGTCACCGACGCCGGCCAACGCAGCTACGTCGGCACCGAAGGCTATATCCCTCCGGAAGGCCCCGGCCGGAAGGCTGCGGACATCTATAGCCTCGGGAAGGTTCTCTACGAAATCAGCACCGGCAAAGACCGGCTCGATTTTCCCGATTTGCCAACAGACGTTGAGGAAGACGCCAACCTTGAACAGCGGCTTCAACTCAACCGAGTTATTCTCAAAGCTTGTTCCAACGACCCCGCGAAGCGCTATCAAAGCGCGGGCGAAATGCGGGCTGATTTGCGACGACTGGAAGAAGGCAAACCTGTAAAATCCAGGAGTTGGCTCACTTGGTTACGTGGATTGAATATCTCCGTTTCTGTCACTGTCCGTATTGCGGCGGTTGTTGCAGTGGCACTGGCTCTGGCGTTCGGGATTTCCTACCGTCGCCACCTGTTTAGCGTCGCGTCACGCTTGGTTAATTTTTTTGCTCCATCTGAGCAGCCCACCGAATCTCCGACTCTCGTGGGGGCGAAAGCGACGCAGTCTTCAGGCAATTCCCAAGACGCAACCAGTCTCAATCTTCCGCACGGATGTCAGTTGTACGTATACGGCTTCGTAACTGGAGGTGCCATTGACACTGCTGGCTTTACATCCGGAATCCAAGAACAGGTGAGAAACGCTTACGGTAGGGTCGCCGCCGGCCTAGCAGTGACGACTAACAATGAAAACTTTCTCGCTACGGGAACCGCTTGGCACTCGATTGGGGGGTTCGGAGCGTCGTCTTTCAGGTACGTCAAGGCACTCTATGCAGAGAATAATTCTCCCGGAGCACCGTCGGCGTCTGTAAGGTTCACCTTGGGTGCTCCTGCGCTCGTAGCGGTTTTGGCACTTGGAGGCGCTCATCAGTATCTCGATCTACATGGGCCGCCAGAACTGCAGCAGGATGCGGCAGTACCGCAACACGGCGATAAGCCTCTTTTCATTGCGCACGCCTATCTTGGCGCCGGCGATTATGAGATCAGCGAATCAACGTCAACGGCTGGCGCACAAGCTGAGGCTGCGGCGACTCAGGACCCCAATAACATGGCCGATCTTCTTGGCGTCTTCATTTTTTCCGACCAGCCGTCCCCAGCCACATCTAGCAATCCGCAGATCCCGGTACCTAGTTTTGAAAGCGGGGATGTCGCTCAACCGTCGTCGCCACTCTCGGTTGCGTCGCCGTATTCGGACTTTTCCGCCCCGACAATTCAAACCAGCAATATGAGCATCTTGCCTGGTGCCGGTTTCGCATATAATACTCGTTTCGGCAAGAGTTGGCTCATTACCACGTTGGGCGGTTCGTTCACTGGAACATTCACTGTGCCCTCAGACGGACAGTATGATTTGGTCGTCACTCACCTCACGTCGTATGAACCTTCTTGCCCAGGAAATGGCTATTCGCCAGTGACGATTCAAGTGAACTCGGCACCGGTGACGACAGACTACGATCCAGCCGCAAACCATGGCGGGACACATGGCATGGTGACGGATAGATGGCCGATTGTCGCCCATGCCGGTCAGAATACCTTGCAATGGAGCGAGCGGACGGGTTGCACTCACTACTGGATTCAACGCATCGAGATCTCTGTGTCACCCCAACGGCCAATCGCACGATCCAGTGCACCCTCCGATTTGAACAAAAGTCTAATTGCCTACTACCCCTTTGATGGAAATGCGAATGACGCGAGCGGAAACGGGCATGACGCAACGCTGATGAACTCGCCTTCGTTCGTAAATGGGGTCAGGGGATCAGCCGTGTACTTGAAGGGAAGCGGTGAGTTTGGCACGGACGGACAGTATGTTCAGCTACCCTTCATCCGGTTGGCGGACTCCCCATCGTTCACAGTTGCACTTTGGGCGAAGATCGACGGCGTCACAATTCCCGGTTCGCACGAGACTATAATTGGCTTTGGCACGGGAACTTGTGGTCCACCCAATGCAGGTAGGATCGCCATCGATTACTCCGCCGGGACTCCGACGGAACTTACCTTCGAATCAGGCGGACCTAACGCTTATGTCCTTGTCAGGCCTATTCCGAGTGGTTGCTGGGGAAACTGGGCGCATTACACGCTTGTCTACGACAGTGGCGAGCTCAAGGCCTTCGTCAATGGACGGCTAGTCGCCACAAAGGCCGGACTCACCGCGGGTCAGACAGGGACTGATGCCGGGCTGGGTATCACCAGGTGGAACACGGCTGGGTGCCCTTACGGAGTTTCTACACGTTTTATCGGAGCAGTGAGCGAACTTCGCATTTACAACCGCGCGCTTTCCCCTAATGAGATTGCGCAACTGGCGAAGTCTGGCAAGACAGCCCTGAACGAAGCGCCGACTGCGCCGCCGCTACCTCCACCTGCGGCCATTGCTCCGCCGTTGCCGGCAGTCCTCGGTGGAGCGGATCACCGTGGCTGACGGCGAATTCCCACAATTGATTTGATTGCTGTGAAAGATCTCACAACCCGAACCGTATAGGAGAGTGAGGCTGTGCATGAAAGGCAGCTTGGTTTGGGAAACTTGTCAAAAGTCTGCGGCAACAGCAGCGAGCGACACGAGTTGGTGCCAAAACGAAACGCCGTACAGTAAAGGCAGGATAAGGAGAGCGAGCATGCGACAGGCATTGGAAACCTCAGTTGGACGGCTTTTTGTCCGTACCATCTCGGTCAGCGTGGTTCTTGCATTAAGCACCACGGTGGCGAACGGAAACCCCCAAGCTGCTACACCGCCCGAAACCTCTCCCCCCGTGGTCACAGATGTGTCAGCACCCGATACACGGGAAGTTGTCTCCGGCAACACCGCGTTTGCCATAAACCTGTACGCTAGGCTACGGATGTCCGATGGTAATCTGTTTTTCTCTCCCTACAGCATTTCCACGGCACTGGCGATGACCTACGGCGGCGCACGTGGCGAGACCGAGAAGCAGATGGCCAAGGTGTTGGGTTTTACAGTACCGCAGGCGCGGCTCCATCCGGCATTTGCCGCATTGAAAGCCGAACTTGATGCCATCCAGAAAAAGGGGCTTGTGCAACTCAGCGTGGCCAACTCCCTTTGGCCGCAGAAGGGCTATCCGTTCCGTCCCGACTTCCTTGGTTTGCTGAAACAGGATTACGACACATCCGTTACCCCACTCGATTACAGGGAAGCCGGCGAGGCTGCGCGCAAAACCATCAACGATTGGGTCGAAGCGAAGACCAACCGCAAGATTACCGACGTAATCGGACCGGGCACGCTCGGTCCGCTTACCCGTCTGGTGCTGGCGAACGCGATCTACTTCAAGGGCCAGTGGGACAGCCCATTCAAGTCGCGACTGACCACTGAGCAACCGTTTCATCTTGCAACAGGCAAGAATGTGAAGTGCCAGTTGATGAACAAGCAAGAGGAGTTCGGATATGCCGAAACTCCCGATTTGCAAATGTTGGCATTACCTTACGCGGGCTACGACCTTTCCATGGTTGTCCTGCTGCCGCGAAAAATGGATGGGATCGGTGCGCTGGAGAACGACCTCACTGCGGGCAAGCTGGCGGAGTGGATGGAAGGACTTCGCCAGAAAGAGGTGCAAGAGGTGAAGGTGTACTTGCCGAAGTTTAAACTGACTAGAAAATTCAGCTTGGCGGAAACCCTCGCGAAAATTGGCATGACCGACGCATTTAGCCAAGAAGAGGCGAATTTCTCAGGCATGGACGGCCATACAAACCTCTGTATCAGCGCAGTGGTTCACAAGGCATTTGTGGATGTCAACGAGGAAGGGACCGAAGCCGCCGCTGCTACGGTGGTGGGGATGGTGACGTCGGGGATCCACCTCCGCCCGCCAACGATCCCTGTATTCCGTGCCGATCATCCGTTTGTCTTCCTCATTCAGGACAACCACACGGGCAGCATCCTGTTCTTAGGTCGCGTGATGGATCCGACTGCGTAGTCCAGAAACCAAGGAGGGGTCGTGGTAGCCCACCACTCGAAATTTACGGCCCCAATCTGATGCGGTATTGCCGGCGCGCCAGGGATATTCCGTGGGCATAGCGGGCGGCGACAGCCGAAACGCTGGCGATGTCGCCGCTTGAATGTTTGGCGCGGCCACATCGCTTGGTCACTCTGCCATCGTCAATCGTATATCTTGGGAGTTCGCGCGGACGCGCCCCCTGCTCCGGGGGCATGTCACATTGTTAAAGCAAACATTATGTTTATCGTGCATAATGTTTGACAAGCATCATCTTCTCTGGGACATTTTGCTCATGGAATTGACGTTTACCAACCGCACCGCTGAATTGAAAGAATTGGAGTCCGCCGCGTCTGCGGGCGGATTACTGGTGGTGTTTGGCCGCCGGCGTGTGGGTAAGACGCGACTACTGGCACACTGGCTGAACCCACGGCATGGCTTGTACAGCCAAGCCATCGAAGGAGCCAAAGAAATTCAGTTGGAACAAGTGTTTCGCGACATCCAAGACCGGCTGACGACTTCTATCGTTCCCAAATCATGGTCGGAACTGTTTGAACTGCTCGCTTTGCAGAAGCAGCAACCGATTCTCTGCCTCGACGAATTTCCCTATCTTGTTGCATCCGATTCTTCCCTGCCCAGTGTTCTTCAGCGCTGGCTCGATCACGACAGACCCAAGCATTTCCTGCTGATCTTGTCCGGCTCCAGCACGCGGATGATGAACAATCTCTTCTTAAACCGCTCGGCCCCGCTGTACGGACGCGCCCGCAAACTGCTCCACGTTGAACCGATGAGCTATACCGCGTTTTGCACCGCATGCCATGTGAACTCCGCCGATATGGAGTCCTTCACTCGTTTCGCGCTCGTCGGCGGCATTCCGAAATACTGGGAGTTTGTAGAAGCGAAGGCATCCGCTATTGACTTGGCTGACGAATTGTTCTTTGGGTTCACTCCCTATCTTGACCAGGAGCCAACCCGTATTCTCAGGGACGAAGGAATCTCCGGCATGAATGCGCTCTCGGTGCTCGAAGTTATTGGACGGGGTGCGGAGAAACCTTCGGAGATGGCCGCCCGTCTCGGTACGGTGCAAACCAATCTCTCGCGGTTGCTCCAACAGTTGCTGGATGCCTCCGTGCTCACACGGGAGATTCCATTTGGAGAAAGCGCGCGTTCGACCAAGAAAACTCGCTATCACATTCACGACCCCGCATTGCGGTTCTGGTTTCGGGTTTATTCGCCGCATCGGACACGCTGGCACCGCTACAGTCACGCCGAGAAAACCAAGCTGCTGCATGACCACGCCTCGACCGTGTTTGAAGACTTCTGTCGCCAGCAGCATCCGGCGGCCTCGCGGTATTGGGAAGGGGATTTGGAATTCGACTTTGTCCGGACCGAGGGCAGCGGGCATGCACGGGAACGAGCCGTGGTTTCCGAGGTAAAGTGGAAACAACTTAAGACGGATGAGAAGGCGCAGACTGAAAAGCGACTCGCAGCGGCTTGGCAGCGCTGCGCCTTGCGTGGCCGTTATAAGGACGTCGCCTTTGAAGTGATTGACGCAGATATTTTGAAACAAGTTCGCCGCGAGGAGTAGACTCCTTTCGGGCAGAATCGGATTTCTAGTCGAGATCAAAATACTGAAGAAATCGCTGTCAGTCCTGGTGACAGCCATTACCAGTGCCTCCCACGACCCTATTCGGAAAACATCGGCAAGCAATGCGAACCGGATCCGCAACCCCGGCCTCACCACGCCAAGCCGACAGTGGATTTCTATTCGGCACCATTCAAAGACTTGGACTTTGCCGCTTTGGCGACCCCACTGCCCTCGCCGCCGCCCGCAAAGCTCCAAGCCTTTTCCTGGAGGGGCTATCCGATACGCCGGCGATGTCGCCGCTCGCACATCACTACGCGGCCACATCGCTCGTCGCAATGCCGTTATGCCTTACGCATTCCGCTCCGATGATCAATCGGCTTTGCGTGAATCGGCGTTCCATTATACGGCTCGCTGCGCGCTGTCAAGGTCGAGTTCCCCTGCCGCCTTGAACTTCCACCGTGACAGTGCTCGCTCCGCCTCCGGCTTGGCCTCTAACAATTCACGCCGGAGCAACTTCGAGCCGTGCAACATTGTGGCCGTTACGCCAGTGGCATACCAGCCACTTTATGAAACCTCAGTCTTACGGAAGCCATCATGCGTGGGCGGTCGATTTCGTTTGGTCAGGTCTCTGAGTGTCGCCGTTACGCAGTCGCTGCCTTCATTTCCACGATCTTGTCATCGGCAGCGGTCAGGGGACGCAACGCCCAAAACCGTTCTGCCTCGGATTTCGTCACCAGTGCCTTATAGTGCCGATGGACCATCGTTGGGCTGTTGCCCATCTGGAAGGCGGTCTTCAAATCGTCGTTATGCATCGCTAAGTGATAGCTGCCGAATGAATGACGCAACGCATTATGCGGCCAGTCTGTGATTCCTGCCGCCGTGGCGAGTGACTTGCGACGGTCGGGAAAATTCACGAGATTGACCACCGGCCCGGATTTCTTCGTGCAAAGTTTTAAGCAAGCAGCCAGTGTGTCATTGATCTCGACATTTCGGCGAGAACGCACCTTTGATGCGGTTGCGTCCACGGTGATGATGCGTTCCGCCAATTTTACCTTTGACCACTCCATGCGCTCTAACTCGGACGCGCGTAGCCCTGCGAATAAACCGAGTGCAATGTAGGGCAACAGATTAAACTTGGTAGCATGTTCCAACAGGTGGGCGCATTGCTCCACGCTGAGGATGCCCGGCTCCTGATCGTCGTAGTCAGGCGGCGTGACCAGTAACGCCAGATTCTCTTCTGCCCATTTGCGGCGAATGGCGAAATTGAAAAGTTGACCCAACTTGCGACGGCGATTGATGCGACTGCGTGGAGAGTTCGCTTCACCAATCCATTGTTCGACTTCCTCAAATGTGATGCTGGTAACCTGCCGGACACCATAGACGGCCGCGAATTGACCTAACCGTTGACGCAACTCGGCGATAGTGTCGGGACGGCGATTGGCTTTGCCAGCATCGGCAATCATCTTTTCGACGATCTCGTCGATGGATGGCGCCGTGCGGTAGCGCAGCACATGATCAACGTAATGCTGGCACGCTTCGGTAATGGTCGCACTGTATGGCCTCAACATTTCAGTGCACTTGGCTGCTTCGACGCGAACATCTGTAGCCAGGGAGAAAGCGGCGGTGCCTTCGTTTTGGCGAGCAACCCGCATTTGCTCGGCACGTGTGTTGGCCTCGTCGCGGGTCTTGAACGTCTCGCGGGTGCGAATGCCGTTGACCATCACGGCAATTTGATAGGCCACTTGACCAGACGGGTATACGCGGCGTAGGATACGTGGCCATGATGGTTTTGACTTTGATTTCGCCAAGCGAACTCCAATTGAGGCCTTCGTTTTCATGTCCGAACTTTGACACTTTTTGCCACTTGTATCAAGCTGAAAATTCGTAAGTCGTTGATGGAGGGGTGCCAGAGCGGTTGATCGGGCTGGTCTCGAAAACCAGTATGGGCCTACGGTCCATCGAGGGTTCGAATCCCTCCCCCTCCGCCAGTTTTCACGGCTTGTACGCGCGTGCCAGCAAGGTGATCGGGTGCACGACTTCCACGTTCACTCCGAATCTTTTCGCTCCGTAGCGAATCTGCCCGATGCAACCGGGATTTCCCGTGGCCACGATTTCCGCGCCGGTCGCCGCGATATGTTTCATTTTGCGGTCGAGAAGTGCCAGGCTCATATCTGGCTCGGTGATATTGTAGATCCCCGCGGACCCGCAACACCACATCGCTTCCGGCAATTCGACCAGTTCCACACCCGGAATGGCCCGCAACACCTCGCGCGGCTGTTGCGAAATCTTCTGGCCGTGCACGAGATGACAGGCCTCGTGATACGCCACGCGCGTCGTCGCCTGCGGGTTGCCGCGCGGCGGCCGGAGGCCAATCTTCATCAACCATTCGTGAATGTCGTAGAGCTTATCATCCCAAATCCTGGCCCGAGGATCGTCCGGTAACGAATCTTCATAACGCTTCATGAACGAGCCGCAGCCGGCGCTGTTGACAATGATCGCGTCGATCTCTTCCAATCGGAATGCATCGAGATTCTGCCGTGCCAGCGTTTTGGCCAATTCGAGTTCGCCGTTGTGACCCATTAACGAGCCACAGCAAACTTGCGTGCGCGGGGTGAACACTTCGCAGCCGTTGGCGAGCAATACGTCCGCCGTGTCGCGATTTACGTTCGAATAGGCCACGTCCTGCACACAACCCGTCAGCAGAGCCACGCGATACCGCCGCGAGGTTGTTGGCGACTCGGTTTCTCGGATCAGGTCGAAGGAGAACTTGTCGCAAATCTTCGGTTGAATCGCGTGCAGTTCACGCAACTGCTTTGGAAGCAACCGAGTGATTGCGCCCGACAGGCCGATGGTTTGATCAAGACGCAAAAGCCTTGCAACGAAGCGTAATCGTCCCGGCTTTGCGAAGAGCCAGCGAAGCGCAACCGCACGGATGAAGTTTCGCTTCACGCCCGCCTTCGCACCGTTAGACTCCACCTCTGCCCGGGCGAACTCGATCATCTCGGCGTAGTTAACCCCTGCGGGACAGGCAGTTTCACACGCGAGACAATCGAGACAAAAATACATCTCGTCGGCGAATTGAGTCGAATTGGCCGCCAACTTCCCATCGGCAACCGCCCGCATCAGCGCGATGCGCCCGCGCGGACTGCTGACCTCGTCCTTTGTCGCGTCGTACGTGGGACACGTCGGCAAACACATCCCGCAGTGAATGCATTGCTGCAGGACGGAGTAGTCGAGTTGACTCAGCAGATTCGGCTCAGTCAAAGATCTTGCCCGGGTTGAGGACATGGTTGGGATCAAGGGTGCGCTTGAGGGCGCGCATCACGTCGAGGCTGGTCTTGCCGGCAAACTTTTCCAGGAATTCCTTTTTGGCAAGGCCGACGCCGTGTTCGCCGGTGATGGTACCGCCAAGGGCGATGGCTTTCTCAAAAATCTCGCGGAACGCGGCGTGGACGCACTCGATTTCCTCGTGGTTACGTTCGTCGCACAGGAACGTGGGATGCAGATTGCCGTCTCCGAAATGGCCAAACGTGCCGATCTTGAGTTTGTATTTCTCCGCAGTCCGCTGGATGAACGCGATCATCGTGGCCAGTTCACTGCGCGGGACGGTGGCGTCCTCGAGAATCGTCGTCGGTGAGACACGCGCCAGCGCGCTGAAGGCGGCGCGACGCGCCGAAGTGAGTTTGTCGGCTTCAGCAGCGTCTCTCGCAATACGCACGTCGCGAGCGTGGTGTTGTTTCGCCAGTTCGATCATGCGCGCGGCTTCCTCCTCGACGACGACGGGGTGGCCATCCGTCTCCATCAACAGAATGGCCTCGGCGTCGAGCGGCAAACCGATGTTTGCGTAATCTTCGACGCAGCGAATCGTCGTGCGGTCGAGGAATTCGAGGGTGCAGGGAATGATCTTCGCCGCGATGATCGCGCTGACGGTCTCGGCAGCATCGGTCATCGACGGGAACATCGCGAGCATGGTCTTACGCGCCGCGGGCCGCGGGAGCAGTTTGAGCAAAATTTCTGTGACGATACCGAGCGTGCCTTCGCTGCCGATGAACAGGTCTTTGATGGAATAACCCGCGACATCTTTCACGCACTTCGTGCCGCAGCGCAGCAGGTCGCCCGTGGGCAGCACGACTTCCAGTCCGAGAACGTAATCCCGCGTGACGCCGTACTTAAGTCCGCGCAATCCACCCGAATTCTCCGCGACGTTCCCGCCGATGGTGGACACTTTTAACGAGCCGGGATCTGGCGGGTAAAACAACCCGTGCGCCGCCGCGGCTTCGTCAATCCTCGCCGTCAACACACCCGGTTGGACGAGCGCGGTGAGATTGCGTGGATCGATCTCCTGAATTCGGTCCATCTTTACGGTGACGAGCACGATGCCATTTTCCACGGGGATCGTGCCGCCGCTGAGATTGGTGCCGCTGCCGCGCGGGACGACCTTGAACCCCTCCGCGTTGGCGAGCTTCAGGACATCAGAAACCTGTTGCGACGATTCGACAAAGACGATCGCTTCGGGCGGCTGCGTGAGCATGGCGGTCGCGTCGTAGCTGTAGGCAATGCGTTCTTCGGGTGAATGCCGCAGGTTCACCGGACCGCCGACGATTTCCGCCAAGCGGCGCAATGTGCCAGGCGAGAGGCTCATGGCCCCAGCTTGCCCAGCCGCCGCAACTCGAGTTCCGGCAGTGGGTCGTCCCCGCCCAGTTCGTAGGCCCGCGCAAAACTGGCAACGGCGTCCTCGGTGTCACCCCAACGCAGGGCATGCAGCCCGAGCTGGGCATGGTAGGACGCGTTTTCGGGGTCGGCTTGAAGCGCGCGACGGTACCACTCCTCGGCGAGCTCTCGTTTGCCCAAGGTGTCGTACACGCGCGCGATTTTGACCTGAACATCCATGGCGTAGGGATTGGCTGTGAAAGCGCGCGCATACCAGGTCAGTGCTTCGTCCAACAATTTCTCACGTTGCGCGACGTCCCACGTGGCGCGCGCGCTCAGGGAGTCGCCGATGGCGGTGGTGACTTCGAAGTTGCGGCGGTCAAATTTCCACGCCTGCAGGTATCGCTCCCGGGCCGTGTCCCAGTCCAACGAATCCCCGGCGCGCCGGGCCAGTCGCAAAGAGAAATCGGACGGATAGCTCTTGCGCAATCGGGACGCGAGCAACAGCACCACGATGGCCAGCGACGCAGCTAGCGCGACCTTGTTGACTCCCTTGACCGCGAGGGGCGCATACCGGCCCGGCAACTCCTCGTCCTCATCGATTTTGCCGCTGGGATGGACGCCGCAGGTGAGCGTTGTCGCCATGATGGCCACCAAGGTCAACAAATTGGCCGGCGCGTGGAGGCTCGAATCGAAGATGACGCCGATGGCGACGGCCATGACCGCCGCCAGTCCGCCGACGGCAAAGGCGTAGCGGTTCGACGGAGTGGAAGCGGAATAACGCGACGCGCGGACGGAGAGAATTTGAGTGGCCGCGATCACGAAGGCCACGAGGACCCACACGACCAGCACGCAACCGATCACTCCGCATTCCGTGAACACACTCCCATACTCGTTGTCCGGCGTGTCCATCACACCCTGCACGGTGCGGTAGGACGGATACAGCCACCGAAACATGCCCGGCCCGGCTCCCAGCAACAGGTTGCCGCGCGCCATTTGCCAGGCGGCACGCCACAACGCTCCCCGGTACTCGCGTTCCGTCGTCGGGAACCCTCGCTCCGATGCTCCCGACGCCAGGAGACTGATGAGGGCCGCCACCAGCAAGAGCCCCAGCAGTCCCACTCCGACCATGAGCCAGCGCGACTTCTTGCTCCCGCGTTTGATGATGTACACGAGCAGAATGATCATGCTGGCCAGCCATCCCAGCAACCCGTTGGGGGCGGCGATCAACAACAAGGTCGTACCCATGAGCAAACAGGCGATGGCGATGGCCACTTTCTCTTCAAAACGGCGGCGGGAAAAAAGGAAGGTGGCGGCGGCAATCGGGAACACCATTTGCAGGTAAGCCGCGCCGTGGCTCGGGCGAATGAACGTGCCACTGGGACTGCCCAGGTACCGGTCGTACTGGGGAAACGCCCACACGGACGATGATCCGGCGATTACCTGCCACAACGCGCAGAGGGCGATTACTGTGCCCGTGCCAACCAGCACCCATACCACCAGCGTGACATGCCAACGGTGTCGAACGTTGTTGAGGACGAGAAAGAAGAGGAGGGCCGCGGCGAGCCATTGCATCATTGGGACACTGGCGATTGGCTCGATCTCGCTCAAGCCGTAGCGAATCACGCCATACGCCGCCAGGGCAACGACCGGTGGGCCGACCGCGGAGAAGATCACGGGGATTTCCCGGGCGTTGAGAATGCGGATGATCCACAGCACACCCGCCACTTCGATGGCGATGAAGATTGGACCAAGAGCCCAGAGCCGAACCGCGCCGAAGGCCAGCGGGGCGAATGCGAGGATCAACAGGCTGAGGACAACAATAGAGGTTTGGCAGACGTGCCCCAACGGGGACTGTGGGCCCGTCCAGACGGCGCGGACATTGCGGTTACCCGAGCGGTGGTTCACCGTACCCGTAGCGCGACTCCTCCTGTTGACTGGCAATCCGACGGTCGATTTCTCAGAAGATGCTGCGTGGCACTGTCACGGTGTCTCCGGGCCGGATCAGGATGTCCTTGGCCGGATGGCGCTGCAGGTCTTCACAATCGTACGTCTCGCCGGTCTTGCCACGGACCAATTGCACCTTGCGTCGATTCGCGTAATCCGTAAATCCACTGGCCGTGTTGATGGCCTTCAACAACGTTGTGTCCTCGCTCCAGAGGAAGCGACCGGGATTCTTCACTTCGCCGCCGACATAAAAAAATCGCTGGGCAACAAGGACGGAGGCGGTACACCGCACGTAGTAGCGGGGCACGTAGTTGGACTGAATATGTTCGGCGAGTTCACTCGTGGTGAGACCGGCCGCCTTGATCTGCCCGATCAGCGGCAACTCGATATTCCCCTGATCGTTAATGGTCACATCGGTAGGCGTGCCACCCATTGCGGCGGTCGCCGCGCCGGCGTCGATACGGACGTTGAGTGCGTCTCCCGTGCGGAGTCTGCCAAGAACCTCTTCGTCGCTCACACCTGTGGCGGTAGCCGCAGTGGTGGTGGCGGACGATGTTTGGGCAGACGACTTCGGCGGGTTCGACCGACCGAACAGGTCGTTGACGGTACTGCATCCGGTGGACAGGCCGAGGATGGCGGCCAGAGCTATGCCCCAGCCAACCAACACGCATCGATTGATGGGTCGGGTTGAATTCATGAAGTCAATCGTTCCACGATGCTGTGCATAATTGGATCGCCAAATTGGTTTGTGGCGAATCGCTCTTTCAATACTTTCCGGACAGGTCAATCTCATCACCGCCCGATGGCTTGGTGGCTGCAATCTGTTTTTTCTCGCGGAGTTCGCGGGTGTGTTGGGCGAACTCGAGCTGGTCGTGATAGTGGTCGTGATAGTAGTAGTAGGTCTCATCGTGGCCGAGCTGGACGTTATTCACCACGCACCCGAGCAGCTTGCCGCCGGCGTTCTGAATGACCTGCACGGCGCGGCGGGCCATGTTGCGCGGGTAACGGCGATGCTGGACCACGAGGACCGACATGCCCACTTCACGGGTCATGACTGCGGCGTCACTGACACCGAGGATGGGTGGCGTATCGTAAATGACCACATCGAACTGTTGCACGACCTGCCGGATGAGTTCCGCCATTCGTTGCGAGGTAAGCAAATGCAGGGCCGCCCGCGCCGAGGAACCGCCACCGGCGGCGATCAGCCAGAGGTTTGCGGTTTCGGTCGGTTGGATAATGTCCTGAACGCTCTTGGCGCCGCTGAGATAATCCGCGAGGCCGATGTTGTTGGCGACTCCCAGATGCTCATGAACGCCCGGGCGACGCAGGTCGCTATCGACCACGAGGACGCGGGCTCCGTGTTGTGCGTAGACAAAGGCGAGATTGGCGATGGTAAACGACTTGCCTTCTCCGGCGCCCGCGCTGAGCACGCAAAATGAGGTCGGTGCGCCCTCCGGTTTGGCGAATTCGATGTTGGTGCGCAACATGCGGTAGGCCTCGAGGTGGGACATGGAAACATTCCCGCGGTGCAGCAATCCGGCCTGTTGTCCGACGACGCCGAGGACGGGCAACCCCAGGTACTTCTCGATGTCCTCGATTCTCTTGATGCTGGTGTCGAGGAACTCGATAAAGAACGCCAGGGCGATGCCCAGCACCAAGCCGGCGGCGGCTCCCATGCCAACGTTCAGCCAGATGTTGGGTTTAACGTACCTCTGCGGCGGTGGCGTTTCGGCACGGTCAATTACTTCCACCGGGCTGCGTGGCAATTCCATTTCGACCGTAACTTCTTGCAACCGGGCCTTGAGACTATCGCACAGTCTCATCTCCAACTCCTCCGAGCGCTGGGCATTTCGGAACGGGAGATATTTTTCACTCTGCAAGACAAGGTCAGCGTTCTTGGCATCGTCGAGTTGCTTCTCAAGGTCATCGGCGTGGGCCTTTTGCACCGCATACTCGATGGCGATACCCGCCTTGATGCCCTCCAGACGCTCATTGAGCTGATCCAGCAGTTTGTCGCGTGTGGCGATTAATGCCAGAACCGTCGGGTGCTCCGGACCGTAATCCTCCTTGGCGGTCTCCAGATGCGTTTCGGTATCGGTCAGGTTTTGCAGAAGCGACTGTGCCGTGGAGTCGCTGATCAACTTGGTGACAGCACCACGCAGTTGTCGGGGGGTGAGTTTTTCGACTTCATTCAGTTCTTCTTGAAGTCCAGCCGCTTCATTACGGGCCTCGGTCAACTTGGATTCCAACTGCTGGAGCGTGGCGTCGTTCAGCTTGGTCTTGTCGAATACGGGCACGCCCAGCTCTTTGCGGTACTTCTCGACCTTTTCCTGAGCCTGACGAACCCGCTCCTCCTGCTGCGCTACTTCGTCGTGCAGCTTGTCGATTCCCTTCTGAGTATCCTCGCGCTTCACCTCCAACCGCTCATCTTTATAGTAATCAGCGACAGTGTTGGCAATCTCTGCCGCCAGCGCGCCTTCATGGTCAGATACCGAAATTTCGATGAGCGACGTGTCGCGGAAACGGCGAACGCTCATCGACCCCTTTAGCCGTCTGAAAGCCACATCCTCGGGCAGTTTGACGTCGCCTCCCCAGTGCTGCTGCAAATTAAGCCGCTCGATTACCGGGTACAGAATTTTCTGCGACTGGAGGATTTCGTATTGGGTTTGCAGGAAAAATGGATCGTAGACCGGCATTTCTTCTCCCCCACCCATTCGCACCGTCGGCCTCTCTGGTTCGACCTTGATGCGGGCTGACACCATGTAAATCTTTGGTTGGAAGAGGGTTATGGTAAAAACAGTCAGTACCACCAGCAAGAAGACCAAGAACAGAATCACCTTGCGGGTTCTAATGACGCGCCAATAATCCAGAAAGTGCAGGCGCGTCTCAACGGCTGGTTGAGTCGTATCCATCAGTAAACTTTTGAAGTCCGTGCACTAAACACCAAGTTCAGCCCGCAGGCAAGTGAAAAGTCAGGTGGCAACTCCACGCTCGACAACACCTTGCCAATCTTGCTGATCGGATGATGTTTCGGCCGTTTTTTCATTCGTATCGGAGGAGACGCATTTCCCGTGCCGAAAGGCGCGCGTTTCACCCACCCACTCAGTATGACAGGGTCACGTTCACGGCGATTTGGTCACGGGAATACGGCTGAACCAGGTTCACATCTGAAGAAGTAAGTTCGGTGTACCAGTAATC
>JBKQMH010000172.1:0-4574 GCA_052146795.1 Verrucomicrobiia bacterium | reverse complement strand
TTCTTTCGAAAACCTGAATCCCTGGATGTCAGAAAACTCGGGTGGTCTGAGATGAAGCATGGAGTGGCGTTTGGAGTTTTGCTGGCCCTGGCTTTCATTTGTTCGTAAGTGGTTAGCCGCCGACACGCCCAGAATCGGCGCACCCCGCGAGCCTCGGCTACTTCCGGATTGCCGGCCGAAGCCGAAACCGGAACGCAAGCGGAATCGCCCACCGGGGAATCGTATCATGTGCCGCGCACATTGCGAACGCTTGGGCTAAACGCGCGGACGTCGGCTAGTAACGACAACGTCCTAGGAACGTCTGAAAGCATCGCCGAACACAAGCCGACTCGGATGGAGGCCAACGCTGACACAGCGTTGAATGGCAAAGACCATTGGTGGATGACGGGCAAACGTGAAGTAATCCCAAGGTAAGGTTAGCCGGCAAACCATCCAGAATCACTGCAAGACGTGGTGCCTGGACTATAATCACACGCGCGCATGGCCCTCACCTCTGGCACAAAACTTGGCCCTTATGAAATTCAATCCCCGCTTGGCGCGGGCTGCATGGGCGAAGTCTACCGCGCCAAAGATAGCCGGCTTGGTCGTGATGTTGCCATCAAGGTTCTGCCCGAATCGATGGCGAGAGACGCCGAACGGCTGCGGCGATTTGAAACTGAGGCGCGGGCGATTGCGGCGCTGAACCATCCCAACATTCTTTCTATTCACGACATCGGCACGTATAAGGGCGCGCCTTATCTGGTCTCAGAGTGCCTTGAGGGTCAAACATTGTGGCGCGCGTTGACTGGTGGGGCGCTGCCTTTGCGGCGCGCCGTCGACTGCGGCACTCAAATCGCGCAGGGCCTGGCGGCGGCGCACGACAAGGGGATCGTTCATCGCGATCTGAAGCCGGAAAATGTTTTCGTCACCCACGATGGGCGGGTGAAGATTCTCGATTTTGGATTGGCAAAGCTGACGCAGCCGGAGGCGTCTTCTTGCGAGGGCGCGACGATGGGGGCGGCGCCGACCTCCGCCGGCGTCCCGCTCGGCACGGTGGGATACATGTCGCCCGAGCAAGTCAGGGGTGAGCCTGCCGATGCTCGTTCCGACATTTTTTCGCTGGGCACGATTTTGTACGAAA
This sequence comes from Verrucomicrobiia bacterium, assembly GCA_052146795.1. GTDB lineage: Bacteria > Verrucomicrobiota > Verrucomicrobiia > Palsa-1439 > Palsa-1439 > Palsa-1439. The sequence continues at coordinate 3,454 of JBKQMH010000172.1, read as the reverse complement.
TGGTCTCCGGGCGTCGCGCCTTCCGGCGAGATACTTCAGCCGAGACGATGACCGCGATCCTCAAAGAGGACCCGCCGGAGTTGAGCCTTACCGGAAAACCCATTTCGCCCGGGCTGGAGCGCGTGGTCAGAAGATGCCTCGAGAAAAACCCGCTGCAACGGTTTCAATCGGCGCGGGATTTGGCGTTCAATCTTGAAAGCCTGCCGGGAACTTCTTCGACGAGCGCGGCAACCGGCACTGCCATGTTTGCAGTTGCCACGGCCACGGCCAAAGAGAACGAAAAGAAAACATCTCGCAAGTGGGTGATCGCGCTTGCGGCCGGAGCGCTTTTGCTGGCGCTGGTGGCTGCGGGTATCTGGATGCTGGGAGCACGCAGCCGTTCGCTGCCGCTGCCGACTTATCACCAGCTGACGTTTGATCGCGGACTGGTCTATGCCGCGCGCTTTGCTCCGGACGGCCGCTCCATCTATTACAGCGCCAGCTGGAATGGCGAACCGGTCCAACTCTACTCCACCCTGCCCGATGCTCCCGAGTCGCGCCCATTGAATCTCGGCAACTCCACGTTGTTCGCTGTCTCTGCCTCTCAGTTGGCGATTTCGGCGGGCTGCAAAGACCGCTATATCGGGCTTTGCCAGGGAACCTTGGGTCTGGTACCCCTTGCTGGGGGCACGCCGCGGGAAGTTGCCGACGGTGTGCTGTCCGCCGATTGGAGCGCCGACGGCAGCGAGATGGCGCTCATCCTGCAGGTTGAGGGAAAGTACCGCGTGGAGTTCCCTCGGGGGAAGAAGCTCTATGAGAGCACCCACCCGCTCGGATACTTGCGCATCGCGCCGCGCGGCAACGCTGTGGCGTTTGTCGAATTTAGTTCGGTCGATGGCGATGCGGGTTGGGTGATTGCCGTGGACCGCAATGGAAAGCAACTGTTCCGCTCGGTGACGTTTATCAGTATGGAGGGTGGCGTGGTCTCCGTCGGGTGAAGAGGTCTGGGCGGGGGCCACACAGACGGAGGGATGGGCGAATGAAGTGATCGGTCTCGGGTTCAATGGGAAGCAGCGCGTGGTTCTTCGACTGCCGGGCATTCTCCGGCTTCACGATGTGTCGCGCGATGGGCGAGTGCTGCTTTCGAAGGAATCGTGGAGAAGCGGATTGCAATTCCGTGGACCGGCCGATAAGAAGGAACGCGACCTAAGCTGGCTCGACTATGCAACCTTGAGGGACATTTCGACGGACGGCAGTTGGATCTCGTTCGATGACTGGGGCTCGGCTGCCGGCGCGTCGGGCCTGGCTTTCCTTCGAAAAACCGACGGGTCCCCCGCGATAAAACTCGGACAGTACGGCGAGCCAATCCTCTCGCCGGACGCCAAGCGGGTATTGGCGATTGACGCCATGACCGTAAACCTGGTGGGTTTCGTTTTGTTGCCCACGGGCGTGGGGGAAATCCAGAAAGTCAATGCACCCGGAATGCAGGAAACGACTTCGATGGGCTTCATGCCAGACGGAAAAGCAATTTATTACGCCGGCGACGATGGCCACGAATGGAAGATGTATATCCAGGATATTCCGCGCGGTGCCCCGCGCGCCGTGACGCCAGTGATTTCCGTCAAGCGGAACCATTTTGAAGGCCACAACCTTTCGCCGGACGGCCGAACATTCTTTGCCCGCGACCTGAGCGAGCGGGGCGGGTTGTATCCGCTTGCGGGAGGAGAACCGCGGCTGATTCCGGGCTGGTTGCCGGAGGACATCTGGGTTGCCTGGGCCGCAGACGGACGATCGGTCTATGTTTATCACGACGACAAAACTTCAGCGCCTCTTTACCAGCTTGAGCTTGCGACCGGGAAGCGGGAACTGATCACGACCTTGGCTCCGAGCGATGTTGCCGGAGTGACGTCCATCGTGAATGCGCGCGTGACAGCGGATGGCAAGACTTATGGCTATTCGTTCTCCAGAGAGTTGTCGGATTTGTTCCTGGTGGACGGAGTGCGGTAGTCGAACGGAAGCGGTCCCGGCCATGATTCCAGATCAGTAACGCTAAACGCCCCAGTAGTGACCGACCCATTGCTGGCGAGAAACCGCCTTCCCATTACTCATCCGTGTCTAGTTCCGATTATTTCCGGGTTGCCGACCGACCGGGAGCGATTGTCTCTTCTCCCGAATCGCAAGGCAGGCTGGGGCCACTCAGCAGCCAAACCGCTACAAAACAGGTGCTCTGGGCTAGACATCCTCGGTCGGAACTGCCATTCGTTGACGGGGTATTACCTACTGAGGGCAAATTGCTCCCCCGTACCCCTCGGGGGTATAGGCCTCCCCTTCAGTGCTTGGTCGGCTTGATCTGTTGTTCGGGATGTAAAAGTAGTCTTCTCGTCACATGCGGCACGGCGCGACGTTGCACCGCCAGTCGAGGATTCTGTTTATCCGAATACTTGTCCAGTTTAGAATCTCCGCGCCAGCGGTTGCCCAGTTCTCCAAGACGATGCGTCCGAGAGGCAACCTAGTTGTCGTACGGTAAGGCAGGCGGTTCGGGGACGGATGTCAGGTCGACGACCGCAACTCCATTACCTGTGCCAGTTATGGCGATCAGGATGTTGTCGGTGCCGTCGTCCACCAGGGCATCATAGTTCGACGAGAGTGGAACAGGCAGCGAGATGCGATTTCGTAGGTTGCCGAGTTCACCGTGAAATACGTCGATGCCAACGGTGGAAGGCTGGAATAAAAGGCGGCTGTCTGTGCTGAACTTTGCGCCGTAGACGTAAGAAATATTCAGAATCTCTCGATCATTAAGAGCGTAGAACGACTCACCATTTAAGTCCGAATCATATAGGTCTGAGTTTGCGGTGATCTGCGTCTGATTGCTAGAAAGCGACAATTCGTAGTCGCCAGAACAACAGCCCGGTTCAAAGGAAGCTGGGGAAAGGTTGTCGCTAGCGGTATCAACCCTGAAAACGTTACCGAGCTCGTTGAAAAACACACTCGCGTTGTCAGAGGTAATAGCGACGCGCAAGTACATGTCGCTCGTTCCATCTCCGGGGCCGTTGAGGTGGTAGTCGGTGATGGTGCCTGTGCTTGTATTCAGCTTAAAAAACTGATCGGCTCCGGTTCCTCCTTGCACGAAGACCGCGTAGTACACATTTCCCGCATCGCTGATCGCAACTCCGCAGGGATTGACGATGAAACCATCCGCCGATGGGATTGCAAACGTCTTCACCGATGTTGGATTGGCCGGGTCAAGGAGATAGATGACACCAGCGTTCGCGTCGGAAACGGCCAGCATACCTCCGCCCGGCGAAAGCGCGATTCCCCACAATCTCTGCGTCGCACCTTGAGGAGCCGGAATACTGATCGGCGACAACCATTTTCCCTGGGCTCGCGAGAAGACTTGAATCTGGCTGGTGTCGGTGAAGTAGTAGAGATCAGTGTAAGAATCGTAAATACCCTGGGCGAGCGTCGATCCGGCTAG
>JBKQMH010000171.1:0-5533 GCA_052146795.1 Verrucomicrobiia bacterium | reverse complement strand
GTGACCCGTACCGTGGGCGACGCGACGGCCTCGATCTCGGAGGCGGGGTCATGGGACCGCTCGCGGAGTTGACTTTGGATGGTGGCGATCTGGTGGTCCAGATCGCTGATGGCCCGGTCAATCGGATCGCCGCGTTTGGAACGGGATTTCATGGCCGGGTGTCGCGTCAATGTTTCGCCGTCAGTACGATGATGAGCCAGATGGTGCCGGCGACGATGAGCGGGGCGGAGGCTGCCGCGCCGATGCAGGCGTAGCGGACGAGTTCGTCCCACGCGGGCAATTTCTTTTTCTGGTCGGTCGGGAGGTCGGCGACGAGCTGACCGTCGGCGGGGTTGAGGCAATCGAGTCTGGCGTGGGCGCGATTGTATTCGAGGCGCGCGCTTTCGATGGTGGCGAGGGCCCTGCTCAGTTCTTCGCGGACGTTGGCGCTCTTCCAATCCTCGTCGTTGATCTGCTCGATTTGCTCGGTGTACTCGCGGAAGGCGATGATGGTGGACTCGCAGAGTTCGGTGAGCCGCTGGGACTCGATCTGCTGGCGCTCGAGGGCAATGAGGCCGCGGGCGAGTTTGTCGGTGATCTCGGCGCGGCCACGGCTGTACTCTTCCTGACGGCGGCGGAGTTCCTCGAGTTCAGTTTTCTGGCGTTCGAGTTCCTCCTGCTGACGGCGGAGGGCGAGCAGATGGTCGCGAGCCTGTTCGAGTTTGGAATCGACTTCTTCGCGGTGCGGCGGCAGTTCGACGACGGTAAGCGTTGGCCCGACCTTGGATTCGGGCATGATGGTAGCGGTGCTACCTTCCCCACGTTTCATACAAAAATTCCTCCTTGTTCGGAGCAGAATAACAGAGAGCGGGAAAATGTAAAGCGGGAAAGGAGGATGCGTGATGGTTAATGCGCGCTGAGCGTTGGTTGAGGGGCGGCAGCGGCGAGTTCGGTTTTGGCGGCGGCGAAGTCGTGTTGGTAATCAGGATTGGTTTTGAGTTGGCGGACGATGGCCTGGGCGAGGACGCGGCCGGCATAGATATCGGTGGGGTAGTGTTTGCCGTACTGGACGCGGTGCCAGCCGATGGTACGTCCGAAGGCGAGGATCTCGTCGCGTTTCTCGGGAAAGAGGTCGGCGAGGATGAGGGCGCAGACGGTGGCGGAGGTGGAGTGGGCGCTGGGGTAGCTGTAGCTGTCTTCGGGTTGGTCTTCGGCGAGGCTGTGGTCGAGGACGTAGGGACGGGTGCGGTGGAAGGCGGTTTTGGCGGCGTTCTGGATGTCTTCCGTGGTTTTGTGGACGCGGTGGAAGAGTGTGCGGGTGGCGGGAAGTGTGTCCCGCTGGAAGAACGGGCCGATGACGGGGGCGAAGGCGTAGACGTTGAAATTTTCCTGCGATTTGGCGGTGGCGAGGTCGGCGGGGTTGCAGGCTTTGTGGACGGCGACGGTGGCGGCGAGGTCGGCGGCTTCTTCGGCGGAGCCGGAGGCTGGCGGTGGCGGGAGGATGGTGACGGGGTCGAGTTGGTCGGCTGTGAAGTAGCGGGGTTCGTCAGCGTGGAGGGGGGCGGCGATGAGGGTGAGAGAAACGAGGGCGATGATGAAATGGGGTCTGATGGTCATTGGGGGGGAAACCTGAGTGTGTGTTGTTTGGTGATCGCGTTGGTTGAGGAGATTACCACGACGGGACAAATTTTCTAGCGAGAATAGACACGGATGTTCATCACCCTTCGACTCCGCTCAGGGCAGGCGAAGAACACGAAGGTCACGAAGAGGACGCGACTCAGCGCGAATGGCGAGCCACAGATTCACACGGATGGGTACGAATGAGCTGAGGCTAGATTTCAAGGGCTTCGACTTTTTTGAGGGCGAGGGACATGGGGATGGTGGTGGTGACGAAGCTGAGGACGGCGACGAAGATCCAGGAGAAGACGAGGCCCCAAGGTTGGCCGCGGTCGGCGAATCCGCCTTGGGCGAAACGCATGTACATGGGGAGGACCTCCGCGCCGACGACGAGGACGATGTAGACGAGGCTGAGGAGGAAACAGAAGGTACCCCCAAAGCCGGAGACGATGCGGGCGGGGTTGTCGTCGCGGCGGTTGGCGCTGGAGCCGGAGGAGAAATTGGGGAAGAGTGCGCCGATGCCGACGGCGATGCCGCAGAGGGCGAAGCTCATGACGATGACGGTGGAGGCAAACAAGACGGTCAGCCAGCCGGGAATGCACAGCATCCAACTGGAGGTGAGCATGAGACAAAGTGTGATCGCGGCGGAGCAGACGCTGCTGAGCCAGAATTTTTCGAGCAGGACGCGTTTGAGGCCGTTGGGAACCATGCCGACGATCCAGAGGCGTTTGCCTTCGAGGCTGAACTGAGGGAAGACGAAGCGGGTGGTCAGGGTGGCCAGGGTCATGCTGGAGGCGCCGAGGTTGAGGAAGCAGACGAAGCTGGCCCAGTACTGATTGCTCCAATCGTAGGCGACGCTGCGGAGGTTCAGGACATAGAGGCCGAGCAGGCCAAAGAAGATCACGAACTGGCTCCACTGGGAGGTGTCGCGCCAGAACACGCGGATGTCCTTGATGACGAGCGCGCGGGTGGCGTGATGCAGGCGCGGCCAGCGGCTGACAACGCGGTCGGCGAGGTCGGCGCGGGGAAGATTGATGGGTTTGTCCAGAAATGGGACACCCAGTTGAAACTCGCCCTGGGTGTGGTTGCGCGACCAACCCTCGTAAAACAACCGGCGACTGAGGGTCACGCAAACGAGCGTGGCCATCATCGCGTTGCTCAGGAGAACGAGAAAATAGAACAGCCCCTTTCCCGACCAGCCTTCACCCCAGGCAATCATGCTCGAGGCGACCCAGTAGCTCGGCAACATCGGCTGCACGGTCATGTTGCTGTTGTGAAGCAATTGCGTGAGCGACGCCACCATTTGCGCCTGCTCCAGTTGTTCGGCCTGCATGGGCTTTAAAAATGTGACGCCGGTGGCAATGCCCACCACGCTGACGCCGAACAGCGCCCACTTGAAAACCCGTCGGTGAAGATAGCGGGTGACGATCAGGATCGCGATCGACCCGAGCGCCGCCGGGATGACGGTGAACGGCACAAACAACAGGAACACCTTCAGGTAAAAGCTCGGCGACACGTGTCGGGCATTCCCGTAGGCGGCCATCAAGGGGGCCGACAGAAACAGGAACGCCCAACTCGCCAGCAAGGTTGTCTCCATGAGTTTCCAGCGGAACACGTCGAGACTGCGGACGGGAAGCGTGAGCATCCACTGTGTTTCCTGACTCTTAAACAACGTCGAGTAGCCAATGATCATGTTGGAAAACATCAACATCAGGAACAGGAACGCAAAGAACAGGTACAGCATCCGGTTGAGCACGATCACCTGTAGACCCGGCACTTCCGCCAGATGGCGGAACCCCATGTAGAAGATCGAGTAACCCGCCAACCAGTAGCCAATCACGAACAAGGTGATCACCGACACCATCAGGAGCGATTTCTCCCGCAGCGCGAGGATGTTGCGGCGGACAATCCGCAGGTTGAGCTCGATCAGCAATCGGAAAAACTTCAGGGCGTTCATGGCAGTTCGACTGCTCGTTCCTCTCCGCGTGTCAGTGCGAGAAAGGTGTCCTCAAGTTCGCCCTTTTCACCGCTGAGCTCCCGGAGTTCGTCGATCGTTCCCACGGCGATCAGCTTGCCGCGGTTCAAAATACCCACCTGATCGGCCAACTCCTCGGCGAGAGGCAAAATATGCGTGGAAAGAAACACGGTCACACCGGTACGCGAGCGCTGCTTGAGAACATTCTTGACCACGCGCGCGCTCCGCGGGTCAAAGCCGACCATCGGCTCGTCGATAATGATCACCTTCGGCTGGTGCAACAGCGCGGAGGCAATTACCAGGCGTTGTCGGGTGCCGAGGGAGAGGTCTTCGATCGGCTGCGTGCGGACCTCGTCCAACCCGAATACATCAAACAACTCGTCGCTGGCCCGCACGAGCTCCGCACGTTCCATTCCATACAGCTGGCCGACGAACAGCATGAATTCCATGGGCTCGAGTTTGTCATAGAGAAATGGCATGTCCGGCACGTAGCTGATGATCTTGCGGGCCTCGACCGGATCCAACTGAATGTCATAGCCCCCGATAAACGCGCGGCCCGAGGTCGGCTTAAGCAATCCCGCCAAGAGTTTGATGGTGGTCGTCTTCCCGGCGCCGTTCGGTCCGAGGAACGCGAAGAATTGGCCCTGCGGAATATCGAGGTTGAGGTCGTTGACCGCCACCAGAGAGCCGTATCGCTTCGTGAGATGTTCCGTGCGGATCATGGTCGGGTCCCACCGCCCTTTCGGTGACGCAAATTCGATGCGGATTCGTCGCCCATTCCCAGTGCGACATCGCTTCGCATTTCCAACCCCATCGAGGTAACCACCTTGAGGACCTGACCCGACTCGTCCACCCAGATTTTCGTCCACATCTGGTCGTCGATCTTGGAATACACAAGGTACACACGCTGCAGATTGCCCGCGATTTCCAAACGGTCGAGGGACGTGGTCGTCGTGGGCTGCGCGTGTGTGCCCCCGTCCGAAGGCATACCGAGGCCACTCGGAAGTCCACCACCCCCGAGGAAGCTGAAGTTGGCCATCCCCGGTAACCCGAATGCGTTGGCAAAGCCCGCGCCCTTGACCTGATCGAAGTCAAAGAGACGCTCATCGTGGAAGTCGCCAAAATCGAACGTCACCTGTACCGTTCTGGCATGATCGTCTCCGATTATATTCACGCGACCATCTCCCAGGCCACTCGCCCCCCCGCGACCCTCACCGATGACAGTGTTGAACCGAAAGCGTTCCAGTTCCAGCTTCCGGCTGAAAATACTCTCGCCACTCAACGTCAGCCGCGAGGGCATGCCGAATGCCGACAGCCGGACTTTCAGGTCACTGCTGACTTTGTAACCAATCACTTTCTGCGTCGGGCCGGACTCGTCGCCAGGCTTGTCGCTCATTTGTGGTTGGATTTCGATCATGCAATGCCCGATGTGATTGCTGGAGTTGTAATACACATCCAGACTCAGGGGCTCGGGATTCGAGAACACTTTTCTCATGATACGTTCGGTCGAAAAAGTCTCGACTACCGTCGGCTGCGGGAACACTTCGACGCGCACCAGCGCCGTCATCATGGCCGCCCAAAACGCAATTACCAACCCCGCGAATACCTTATTCAACATAACCCTCTCGCCCTACTCCACCCTCGTTTCCCATCAGGGGATTACCAACTGCTGCCCAACCTTCAACTGATCCTTGCTTGGCAGCCCACTCCGATTCGCCTGAAAAATTTTTTCCCACGCCGCTCGCGACCCGTAATACCGTAACGCCAGCGACTGCAATGTGTCGCCTCGCTGTACAATATGTGTGCGAGCCCGCGGTGATTCCATCGTCGATGCCTCGGACGCCGACATGATGGGTGCCGCCGCCATCACAAGTGCCGGAACAACCGCAGGCGCCGCCACTGCGGCTGGACCCGGCGGAGCGGCCGAAGCCACCGTAGCAGCTGTCGGCGCGGTCGCCACCA
>JBKQMH010000170.1:0-14333 GCA_052146795.1 Verrucomicrobiia bacterium | reverse complement strand
GCAAGCGGGGTATTCGTGCGCATCATACCGTTTTGAAGATCAAAGAAATCATTGTATAGTAGCACCGTCGTCAGGAGTAACCCGTCAAGGCCCATAAAAAAGGACAAGGAAGTTCACGCAATGGACGCGACAGCGTCAGCAAGCGACTCGGCGTGAAGCGATTTGGCGGTGAGCTCGTCACCGCCGGCAGCATCATTATTCGGCAGCGCGGCGCGCGCTTCGTCGCCGGCACCAACGTCGGCATCGGTCGCGACTGGACTTTATTTGCCCTGACCGAGGGCCATGTCCGCTTCGACCGCAACGGTCGCCGTGTGAACATCGACCCCGTCGCCGCTTCGGCCGGCAAGTCGTAAGCGAGTCAACTTCTCGGCGATTCCGGGGCAGACGAAGGTCTGCCCTTTTCGTTTTCACGTAACGGCTACGACCGGACCGCTTAGCACTATCTGGCTATCTGTGGTAAACTTTTCGTCCATGACGGCTTTGGGCACACTGACCGGCAAACTGACATCACGTTCACGTGCGGAACTTTCGCGCGACGAGGTGGCGGAAGGAACGCGCGCCTTGCTCGATGAGGCAGTGACAGAAGACAGCAAGGCGGAATTCCTCACGGCGCTGGCGCGGAAGGGCGAGACGGCCGGAGAAATTGCGGCGTTTGCCACGGAGCTTCGGGCGCGCGCGGTCGATCCACAGATTGATCCCGCCAGGTTCGAGGGCGTCGTGCTGGATGTGGTCGGAACGGGCGGGGACATGGCGCACACGTTCAACATTTCCTCATGCACGATCTTTGTCGCTGCCGCCGCAGGCGTGGCGGTGGCCAAGCACGGCAATCGCGCCATCACCAGCAAGTGTGGCAGCGCAGACGTGCTGGCGGAGTTGGGTGCGAAGATCGAACTGCCGCCGGAAGCCGCGCGGTATTGCCTGGAGACCACGGGGGTGACGTTCCTGTTTGCGCCGTTCTACCATCCCGCGTTCAAGGCGATCGCGCCGGTGCGGCGGAAGCTGGCGGAGCAACGGCAGCGGACGGTATTCAACATTCTCGGGCCGCTGGTCAATCCGGCTCGTCCCACGCATCAGCTTATTGGCGTGTACGACCGCATGCTGGTTGGGAAATTTGGGGAGGTACTCCGCTTGCTCGGCTTGAAACACGCGATGGTGGTGCATGGGGACGGCCTCGACGAGCTGTCCACGATGGGTGTCAACACCATGGCCGAACTATGGGCGGGACGGATCGAGCAGACCGAGCGGGATTTTCGGGTGCCCCACACTTCGTGGCGCGGGGTGACGGTGAAACCCGAGGAGTTGACGGGCGGCGATCCGGTGACGAACGCCGGCATCGTCCGAGACGTGCTCGGCGGCAAGGACCGCGGCGCGCGCCGTGACATTGTACTATTGAACGCAGCGGCGGCGCTGGTGGTTGCGGAAAAGGTCGCCGACTTCACCAGCGGCTGGGATTTGGCGGCGGAGTTGATCGATAGCGGCGCGGCCCGGGAGCGTCTGGAACGGTTTGTCGAGGCGACCAATCGGGGGTAAATTGCCTCATGCGGGCGGCCCTGGCAAAACCACTGGACTGGTGCACGATTCAATTGGCGCGCTTGAACGTGCGTGATGCCGCGGACACGGAAGGCCTGGCGGCCCGGGCCCAAGCGGTGCTGGACCATCCCGACTTCCTCAGGGGCAGCACTACGGTCCCGAACGATTTCCGATTCGTCACCAAGCGCGCGTTTCAGTTCACGTCTCCGGTCCCGTCGCCGTGGAAACGGAACAACACGGTGCATGGTCGGCTCTATACCGCATCCAAACGATGGCAGGACAAGCCGACGCTTGTTTTGCTCCATGGGTGGAATGCGCAGACGGCGTATCGCACGCTATTTCCCCATCTCGCCCGGCGGCTGACAAAACGAGGCGTGAACGTGGCTATGTTCGAGTTGCCCTACCACAGCCGGCGCAAACCCCGCGGTCGACGAGCCATTCGCAATTTCCTGTCGGGTGACCTGGTTCACGTGGCACAAGCCACTCACCAAGCCATGGCGGATGCGCGTGCCTTGATTGCGTGGTTGAAGCAACAAGGCTGTCCGCGGATCGGGCTCTGGGGCATCTCGCTCGGGGCATGGCTGAGCGGGATGCTGGCGTGCACCGAGTCACGCGTGGATTTTGTGGTGTTGATGACGCCGGTGGCGCGAATGGATCGGCTGATCGCCGAAGTGGATTTTTGTGCGCCGATTCGCCGCAGTCTCGGCGGCGCGAAGGTACAGCTTGATTCATTGAACCTCGCGGCCCGCCGACCGAGGGTGACGCCCGACAATATCCTCGTCGTCGCCTCCGAGCATGATTTGTTTGCGCCGATCGCGACGATTGAGGAGTTGTGCGAGGCATGGGGTGGGCCGGAATTGTGGCGTCCACGGCATGGTCATATCAGCGTCCTGATGTCGATGCCCGTCATGGAGCGCACCATCCGATGGGTGGCCCGAAAAGCTTCTTGACGCGAGTACCCAATGCGTTTTCTCTGTACATTTCCCGCGTTTGCAGGCATTTGAATTGCTCTGGTATGGCATCGAAACCGGACAAAACAGTGATTCGCCTCGATTACGTGTCGTTGGGGGGAAGTGGTTCGCCAGACGCCGAGATCGACCTGGCGTTGGTCAAGAAGGCCAAGGGCTTTCTCGGCCGACACGCCCGCGAAGAGATTTTGAAATTGATCGACCACAACCTGCGCGTGCTGACCGCGGAAGTGGCGCAGCGACAGGTGAACCCCGAACTGCTTTACAAGGTCGGCCAGGACGCCGTCACTGAGGCCATCAAGGTCTACAAGATCAAGCAAAAGGAAGGGTTCCGCGAATTCGCCATCGCGTTTGCGCGTCAGTCCATGTTTCTGGCCAAGACCAAAATGTCCCGCAAGCCGGCGCCACCGGCTCACCCGCCGATCCGCGAAGACGAGCTGGGCGCAAAATAGAATTGCATTCGCTTTCCGTCCGTCCCATTGTTGTTGGTATCATGCTCATCAGCAAAAAGATCAACGACGCGATCAACCAGCAAATCGGAAACGAATTCGGCGCTTCGCTGCAGTACGTGGCGATCGCCGCGCACTTTGACGAGGAAGCGCTGCCGCAGTTGGCGGCCCATTTCTACAAGCAGGCCGAGGAAGAACGCGACCACGCCATGCGCTTCGTGAAGTTCCTCGTCGAGACCGACGGCGAAGTGGTCATTCCCGCCGTCAAGGCCCCGCAGAACAAATTTGCCTCCGCCGAGGAAGCCGTACAACTCTCGCTCGACTGGGAAGTCGAGGTGACCCAGCAGATTCACAAACTCGTCGATCTGGCGAAAAAGGAAGTCAATTACACCACGGACAATTTCCTGCAATGGTTCGTCAAGGAACAACTGGAAGAAGTCTCCTCGATGGACAATCTTCTCAAGGTGATCCGTCGCGCGGGCGAAGACGGGCTGCTGCGCGTCGAGGAGTATCTGGCCCGCAAAGGCGGCCAGGCTTCGTTGCCCGAAGAGGACGCCACGTAGACGCGCTTGGTGGCTGTTGGGATAGGCGCATGGCCGCGATGGCGTCGGAAGTGAGTGATGTCATGATGGTTCGAGAACAAATCGAATCCCGCGGCGTTACCGATGCCCGCGTCCTTGCCGCGATGCGCAAAGTCCCCCGGCACGAATTCGTGCCCGAACATCTGACGGACGCGGCCTACGAAGATCATCCGCTGCCCATCGGGTACGGACAAACCATTTCCCAGCCGTACATCGTCGCGTTGATGACAGAATTATTGCGCCTCACACCTGCGGCGAAGGTGCTGGAGATCGGCACCGGCTGCGGATACCAGACGGCGGTTCTCGCCGAAATTGCCGCGGAAGTTTATTCGGTGGAGATCGTTGAACCGTTGGCCAAGGAATCGGCGGCTCGATTACAACGTCTCGGCTACAAGAACGTGCACGTCAAGCACGCCGATGGCTATCTGGGCTGGCCCGAACACGCGCCATTCGACGCCATCGTTGTGACCGCGGGCGCGGACCACATCCCGCCGCCGTTGGTCGAGCAACTCAAGACGGGTGGCCGGATGGCCATACCCGTTGGCGAACCGCACGGCGAGCAATCGCTCGTGCTGGTGGAGAAGGACCGTGACGGAAGAATCTCCACCGGCAACGTTATCCCCGTGTTGTTCGTGCCATTGACGCGGGAAACAGGAACGTGACAGGGTCAAACTGGCAGCGAATACAGATCCATTATCCAAGTTCGGTGGCGCAATGAAGAGGGCGTGGACATTACTGGCTGCAGTGTGTGTGCTGGTGATTGGGGTCTACGCGTACATGGCCCAGTCGGGCTTGTTGGAACTGCTGAGTCCGAGCGCGGCGGACACGTACTACAATTTGCTCGTGAGGGGTTTTCGTGCCGGCCAACTCAGTTTGCAAAAGGAGGCGCCGGCCGGGCTCGCGCAACTTGCCGATCCCTACGATGCGACGGCGAATGCATCCTATCGGCTCATGCCGTACCGGCTGCACGACCTGAGCTACTATAATGGGCGGCTTTACCTGTACCACGGAGTCACGCCCGCCTTGATATTGTTCTGGCCATTCGCCGCGATGACCGGCCACTACTTGTTTCATCGTCAGGCCGTGGCGATTTTTTGTGCGGTCGGATTTCTGGCCAGCGTGGGCCTGCTGTACGCGTTATGGCGGCGCTACTTTGCTGAAGTAAGCGCCGTCGTCGTCGCGGCGTGTGCGTTGGCGCTCGGGTTGGCGACAGGAGTACCGGTACTGTTGTCGCAGGCCGACGTTTACCAGGCGCCGATCTGTTGCGGGTATATGCTGACCATGCTGGCGCTGGCGGCCACCTGGTGTGCGTTGCACGATCCGGAGCGGAACTGTCGGTGGCTGATGGCAGCGAGCGTGGCTTACGGGCTGGCAGTGGGAGCGCGGCCCTCGTTGCTGTTCGGCGCGGTCATCCTGGTGGTGCCGGTGATTCAAGCGTGGCGTGGTGGGCAGCAGCGGATTTGGGTACGGCTGATAGCGGCGACTGGCCCGATCCTGCTCATCGGACTGGGGTTGATGCTTTACAATGCGCTGCGATTCGGGAGTCCGTTTGAATTCGGCGTGCGTTACCTGTTGGCCGGCGACAGTCACCCGGCGTCTGTGCACGGCTTCAATCTGCACTATCTTTGGTTCAACCTCCGCCTGTATTTCCTGAAGTCAGTAGGCTGGGCTCGTCATTTTCCTTACGTGCAGAAGATGGCGGTGCCATCCTTGCCGCCGGGCCACGGCAATGTGGAAGCGCCATTCGGTATCCTGACGAACGTTCCCCTTGCGTGGCTGGCGCTAGCCGCGCCACTGACATGGCGGAGCCAATCGGGGCCGGCGGGCTCACTCTGGCGGTGGTTTGTGGCGACGGTGGCGCTGCTGTTCTGGACCAGCGTCCTGACCGTTGGCCTGTTTTACTATACCTCTGTACGTTATGAAGTAGAATTCCTGCCCGCGCTGTTGCTGCTGGCCGTGATTGGTATTCTCGGGCTGGAACATGCCCTGGTAAACCGTCCGACCGGGAGGCGTGCGGCGCGCTCGGTTTGGGGCTTGCTGCTGGGGTTCTCGGTGGTGTTCAACCTCCTGGCGAGTGTGGAGTACCACGCCGAGGCGCACCACATTCTGGGCGTTACGCTGTTTCAGGAAGGCAAAGTTTCCGAGGCGATCCAACAGTACGAGCAAGCGCTGCGTCTCTACCCCGACTATCCCAAGGCGCACCTTAATTTGGGCATTGCCCTTGAGCAGACGGGCCGGGTGCCAGAGGCAATCGAACAATACGAGCAGGCGCTGCGTCTCTACCCCGACTACGTCAAGGCCCACTACAATCTGGCGGTCGCCTTGGAACGCGCCGGCAGGGTCCAAGAAGCCATCCAACATTATGAGCAGGCCTTGCGGAGCAACCCTGATCTTGCTGAGGCGAGAAGCGCACTCGCGCGACTGCACATTAGCCAGTGAGCAACGACGGAACGCCGAGGGAGCCCCTACAACCCCGAGTCGAGCACGTTGCGGACGAGCTGATTGAGCGAGTCCATGTTGTAGGGCTTTTGGAGGTAGCCGAGACAGCCGTGGCGCAACATCCGACGTCCTTCCTGGTCATGGCTGTAGCCGCTGGAGACGATGACCCGGACGCCGGGATCGATCTCCTTCATGCGCGCGAATAACTCCGGCCCGCTGATGCACGGCATCACCATGTCGGCGACCACCAGGTCAATTTCGTCCTGCCGTTGGCGGAACGTCGATAGCGCCGTGGCGCCATCGGCTGCCGTCAGCACCTTGTACCCTTTCGATTCGAGTCCCAATTGTGCCATATCGCGGATGATTTCCTCATCCTCAGCCAGCAGGATGCACTCCTTGCCGCCACGAGTTGCCTTTTCCGGTTGGGACGGCGCCGCCGTAATCGCCTTCCGAGAAGCGGGTAAAAAGATCTCAAACATGGTCCCCTGACCCGGTTGGGATTCCACGTGGATCTCGCCCCCGAAGCTCTTGACGATGTTCATCACCAGCGACAATCCCAGGCCGGTGCCTTTGCCGGCCCGCTTGGTGGTGAAGAACGGCTCGAATATGCGCGCGCGCGTGGCCGCGTCCATGCCAAAACCCGTGTCACGAAACGAGAGCAGCACGTAGTCACCATCGGGCAGGGACACCGCGGGACGGAACGGGTTGGCCCCGTCCAAAAGAACGTTGCGGGTGGTGATCGTGAGGATGCCGCCCTCGGGCATTGCGTCCCGGGCATTGACGGCGATATTGAGGAAGACCTGTTCGAGTTGGGACGGATCGACCTCGACCGCATGAATGGTCTTGGCGAACTGGCGCTGGATGAGGATGGATTTGTCGAAGCTGCGGTCAAGCATTTTGAGCGTCTGCTCGATGCAATCGTTGGGATTGACGACGATGAGGTGCGGGCCTTCCCGCCGCGCGAACGAGAGGAGTTGTTTCGTCAGCGCCGCGCCGCGGTGCGCGCTGGCTTCCGTCGCTTCCAGGTAGCGATAGGTGGGGCTGGACCGTTCGGTGTGTTGCTTGACGTAGCTGGCGCAGGCCAGAATGGCGGCGAGCACGTTGTTGAAATCGTGGGCAATTCCGGCGGCGAGGGCGCCGATGGACTCGATCTTCTGGGCCTGCACGAGGTCGTAGTACAACTCCTCGGCTTGCACGGTGCCGGCCACGATATTGGCGACGGTTTGCATCTCGGCCATCAGCGACGGCGAAATAGTTCGGGGGTTGCGGTAGAAGAAACCGAGGAGGCCGACGACTTCGTTGCGGCAGACAACGGGGTTGAGGACGGCGCAGGCCACGCGCTCCCGCTCGCACACGCTCGCGAGCGTCGGCGGCGATTGTTGCGCCACGTTGGTGATGACAAGCGGCTGGACGTCTGGGACCGGTTGCTCCAACGCGGGGAACGTCCAGTGCACCGCCTCCAACTGCCCGAGATTGTGGGCTGTGAACCCGAAGGCTCCCTTGAGAAGGAATCGTGTTTGTCCGTTCTTTTCGGTCAACCAGGCGGTCACGGCGTCGGCTTCAAAGAGTTGCGCGATTTTTTCCAGCACGTCCGTCGAGATTCGGGCGACGTCAAGTTTGTCGATCAAGGCGCGCGAGATTTGGTTCAACGTGGATTGCCGCTGGAAGGCCAGGCGTTGGGACAGCTCGATTTCCTGGGCGCGAGCGGTTTGGAGTTCGGCCTGGCTTTTCTGGACGCGCTGGACGTACAGGTAGGTTTCCGCGGCGGCCAGCGACACGAGCAACAGGGAGGCGCTGCTGAGCGGGAGACTGACCTGGACCCAGGAATCGTTGTCGTTGGTGAGGCGCCCAAGGAGCATGTAGGACAACGTGATCACCAGCGCCATCCCGTAGAGTCGCGCGCGCGGTGACCATTTTCCAACGTTCGTCTTGGTGGCGATAGGTTGCGCCATGAGGAGGCCCTCACCGTGTACGAGACAGAATTGAGCAAGGAATATGCCGCTTCTGAGAATTGAGAAGAAAGCCCCAATCGTGCGCAGGCGTGGCGTGATTTCCTCGACTTCGAATGGTGACGGCAATGCGACGGTGTGAATCGACATCCCTGCCTGTGTCATTTCTGTGGTTGTCGACGACGCCGATTTTCGGGTTGCGCGGCATGGCGGATGCCAGTATGTACTGAGTTGGCCAAGGACAGGCGCATTCTTTCATGAAACGCAAGACGCGATTGTGGCTCCGGTTCGTTTTGGTGGTCTTGTTGGCGGGTGGCGTGTATCTCCTGATGCGCGACTACGAGCAGGAGTTCGTCTATGCGCCCACGTCGTTTGTCAAAAAGACGCCCCGCGACACCGGGATGCCCTTCGACAGCATCGCGCTCGCGTCGTACGACGGCGTGACCATCCAGGGCTGGTTCATCCCGGCCCAGTCACCGGACCAGCCGCCGGCAACCAATGCCGCGCCCCTCACGCTCTTGTTCTTCCATGACCGCGCGGGGAACATGAGCGACAGCCTGGAAAAAATCCATCTCTTCCATGATATGGGACTCGACGTGTTTGCCATTGATTACCACGGCTACGGAGCCAGCGGCGGTGCCCCGACCGAGAGCGCGTTGACAGGCGACGCGATGGCCGCCTATTTTTACCTTGTCGACAAGCGGAACGTGAAACTCGAGCGGCTGTATATCTTTGGCGAAGACCTCGGCGCGGCGGTGGCCATCGACCTGGCCACGCGGGTAGCGCCAGCGGGGTTGATCACCGAGGGAGCCAATGCGTCGATCCTCGAGAAGATCGAGGACGATTGGCCGTTGATCCCCTGGCAATACCTGTTGCTGAATCAATTCGATTCCATCAAGAAAATGAGCGACGTGCGCGTGCCGGTCCTGATAATCCACAGCAGCGACGATGAACTGGTGCCGTTCAATGACTCCCGGCGGCTTTACGCCCTGGCGCATGAACCGAAGGAACTCGTGGAGATTCATGGTTCGCACCGGGACGCATTCGTCAAATCGTTCGATACGTACTACGACAAGATCGACCAGTTCGTGCATGGAGAGTTCAAGGACAAATCTGCGGGAGCAGTTTCTTCAACAGAAGCCAACGCAACGGCGTCCAAAGAACCAACGCCATGACCCGGTCGCTCTCGCTTGTCCTGCTGTGCCTGCTCGGCGTATTACGTCCCGCGCTGGCCATCGATACGTTGCGGCCCGAACAGCTCCAGCCGGGCATGAAAGGGTACGGGTTGTCAGTGTTCCAGGGCACCAAACCCGAACGCTTTCAGGTCGAAATCATCGGCGTGTTGAAAAACGTCATGCCCAAGCAGGACATGATCCTGATCCGCATGAGCGGGGCGGACCTGGAGAAACACAAGGTCATCGCCGGCATGAGCGGCAGCCCCATTTACATCAACGACAAGCTGATTGGGGCGCTGGCGTATGGCTGGACGTTTGAAAACGAGCCGCTCGCCGGCGTCACGCCGATCCAGAACATGATGGCCCAATTGACGAGGCCGTTCGTGCCGCCGGCGACGGTCATGACCTCGGTCTCGCTGGGCCGCTCGTCGTCCGCATCCGCGATGTTCGCGCCGCCGAACGCGCCGTTTTCTCGCGGCGCGGGTGATTCCGACACGCCGCAGCCGTTGCTCACGCCGCTTTCGTTTGGCGGCTTCAGTCCGGGTGTGATCGAGCGATTCGGCTCGAGATTTACCGGTTTCGGGATGATGCCGGTCGTCGCGGGTGGCGCCGGGAGTGGAGTGCTGCCACGTCGGAGTGGCGACATCGAGCCCGGTGGATCCATCGGCGTGCAATTGATGCGCGGCGATTTGAACATGACCGCCGTGGGCACGGCTACGTACGTCGAGAAGGACCGGGTTCTGGCGTTTGGTCACCCGTTTTTTGAAGGTGGATCGATGCAGGCACCGGCAGTACTGGCCGAGGTGCACACGATCATGTCGAGCTTGGAACGGTCGTTCAAGCTGGCCACGCCGGTCGCCGAGATCGGGGCGATGGTGGGCGATTGGGAGAGTTGTATTGTGGCGGACACCAAGACGCAGGCCCACATGATCCCGCTCACCATTGACGCGGTCAACCACGACACCGGGCAGACGGAACATTACAACGTGGAAATCATGGACAACCAGACGTTCACGGCGCAGCTGGTGATCGTGGGGGTGGCGCAGGCCGTCAGCGCGGCCTCGGGTTCGTCGCAGGATACGACCGCGCAGATATCCGTGAGCGCCGAACTGGGGCCGACGAAAAGCGGCGGGTCGCCGCGGACCGTGGCTGTGGCCGATACGTTTTTCAACGCGGGGGGCGGGTTGCTCGATATGGAGGCGCTGATGCCGCTGGTGGCGATGGTCAATACGCCGTACGGCAGCCCGACCGTTAAGTGTCTCACGGTGAGGGTGGACGCAACACTCCGCCGTCAGACCGCCGAGATCAAGCGGGCGTACTTTAGCAAATCGGAAGTCGAGCGCGGGGAGACGGTGCCGTTGGCTGTCGTACTCAAACCGTTCGGCCAACCGGAGGTCACGAAGACGATCCCCATCCATGTACCGGCGGCCACCGACACGACGCGGTTCCTCACGGTCACCGTTGTGGCTGGAGACTCTGCGCCGACGGACGCCGCTTCGCCTGACAATCTGGATGACTATCTCGACGTGATCCAGAAGGGACATCACAATACGGATCTGGTCGCGTTGATGCCGACGTCCAGCCAGGGGATGCAGTACCGCGGCAAGCTGTTGAAGAACCTCCCGGCGAGCGTCGTCGGCATATTGGAAGACTCGAGCAGCGGCAACATGACGCCCGCCGCCGATCTCCAGCAATTGGTGGAACCGACCGACTGGGTGCTCAGCGGTCAAGCCACGGTCCGCGTCCCGATTCGACAGGAATAATCGCGCATGAGAATATCTACCCTGGTTCTGCTATCGTCCGTTCTTGTTTACACGTCTTCCTTCGCCGTGAAGACCGAGCAGTGGGAATTGAAGACGCCGCAGGATTTCATGACCGGCAAGCTGCAGCGGCTCATTGTCACGAGTGACGGCCAGTTGCGGTTGGGGTACGACGCCACGAAGCTCGGCGAATTCGCCAAGGAGATTTGGTGTTCCGTGGTCGATCGCGACGGGACGATTTATTTCGGCACGGGTTCGCCAGCGGATGTGTATGCGCTCGGCAAGGATGGCCGGACGACAAAGCTTCTGGAGGCGGATTCGATTGCGGTGACGGCGCTCACGCTGGATTCGCGCGGCAATCTGTATGCCGCCACGATGCCCGATGGCAAGATCTACAGGATTTCGACGAGCAACAAGGCCGCCAGCACGAAACCCGAAGAGGCCTATTGCCGGCTGCGCGCGCCGTACATTTGGTCGCTCCTCGCGGACAAGAAGGACCAGATCTTCGCCGGCACGGGTCCTGACGGAAAGGTGTTCCATGTCAGCCCGGACGGGAAGGTCGAGGAATGGTTCGCCGCGGAAGACTCCAACATCCTTAGCCTGGCGCTGGACGCCAGCGGCGCGTTGTTGGCGGGCGGGAGCGACCGCGGGCTGTTGTTCCGCATCACGGAGAAGGGGAAGGGTGTTGTGCTTCATGAATTTGCCGAGGATGAGGTGAAGGCGCTGGCGGTGAGCGGGGACGACGTCTACATCGGCGTGAACAAGCAACGGGTCAGACGACCGCGCGGCGTTGCCGCCCGTCGTCCGAGCGCGACCGAGTTTGAGGACCTCACGCAGCGGCTGACGGGGCAGTTTGGAGCGGCGGTGACCGCCGAGACCACGGGGCCGGGACGGGAAACGCCGCCCGAGGCGCGACTGGCGAACCTGCTCGCCGGCACGCTCTACGTGCGCCATGCGGATGGGCGCGTCGACCGGCTGGCGAATTGGAGCGATGAATCGATCCTGGACGTGAAGGTCGATGGCGACGGTATGGTCCTGGCAGGGATGTCCGGCAAAGGCCGCGTGTACCGCGTGCGGAACGACCAGAACTGGGAGTTACTCTTCGCGTTCGAGGAGCAGCAGGCGTTGACGCTGGCGCTGCGGGACGGCAAACTGGCGTTTGTCGGCACCGGCAACATTGGGAACGGATATGGCATCGATCCGCAGAAGGCGCGGGACGGCGATTTTACCAGTGAAGTGCGGGACTGCCGGTTCCTGACGACGTGGGGCAATCTGTTTTGGATGGGCAGTGGGGCGATTTCGGTCTCCACGCGCACGGGCAACACGGCCTTGCCCGACGCGACGTGGTCGGATTGGTCCGAGCCATTGAAGATCTCGCCCGCCAAGGTGGCCAGCCCGCGCGCGCGGTTCATCCAGGTGCGCGCCCAACTCGCCGCGGCTTCCGAACCCGTGCTAAAGTCGCTGAGTTTGTATTATCAGATGCAGAACCAGAAGCCCGAGGTTCTGTCTGTCGAGATCGGGGAGAAACCGAAACCAGCGACGGAGAAACCGAAGAGCGAGCCATCGGCAGACCAGAAACCCGGTGAGGGCGAAAGCAGCTCCGTTTCGAGCGTGACGAGCGACATCGAGTCGGCGTCCAAGACGGAGGGTGGCCGTCCGAAACCGGCGAACCCGGTGAAGGAAGTCCATTGGCGCGCCAACGACAAGGACGGCGACACGCTGGTGTATCGGCTGTATTACCAGGCTGACGGCGATGACGCGTGGGTGCCGGCGTTCCTGGACAAGCCGCTCCACAAGACCGAATACTCGTGGGACACGGAATCCATTCCCGACGGCTGGTATCGAATCAAGGTGGTGGCTAGCGATGAGGAATCGAATCCCGCGGGCGAAGCGCTGACGGACGAGAAGATCAGCGACCTCGTCAAGGTGGACAACACACGCCCGCAAGTATTGGAACTCTCGTATGACGCGGCGAGCGGGATCCTCAAGGGCATTGCGCGCGACAACCTGAGTTTGATCCGGTATCTCGAATACTCCGTTGACGGCGGGGAATGGAAATACTTCGCTCCGAAGGACGGCGTATTCGACAGCCGCGAAGAGGCAATTGAGGTCAAGATCGGGCCGCTGCCGGCCGGGCCGCATTTCATTGCCGTTCGCGCCACCGATGAAGAGGGCAATGTCGGCGTCGAACGGTTCACGGGCGGGAAGCGGTAGGTGCGGGTCGCGCCTGCCGTTAGCGACACGCACTTACAAGTGGCCGCCCCTGTGAGTATTGAATGATTCGGCTGGAAAACATCAGCGTGGAGTTTCGGCTCAAGAACGAGCGCGTGCAGGCGCTGCGTGGCGTGACGCTGCGCATCCTTGAGGGCGGTTTCGACGCGATCATGGGCCCGAGCGGTTCGGGTAAGACGACCCTCATCCAACTGATTGCGGGGTTGCTGACGCCGACGGCGGGCGAGGTGATCGTATCGGGCGAACACCTGAGCCAGATGGATGACGAGAAGATTTCGGCGTTTCGCAACCGCACCATCGGGTTCGTGTTTCAATTCTTCAACCTGCCGAGCTACTACAACGCCGTCGACAACGCGGCGCTGCCGCTGGTGTTCGCGGGCGTGGATGAACGGCATCGCCGGGAGCGTGCCCGCGCGTTGCTGGCGGAGTTTGGCTTGCAGGAGCGGCTCGACCACAAGCCCGACCAGCTTTCGGGCGGCGAAGCGCAACGCGTGGCCATCGCCCGCGCGCTGATCAACAATCCCCGGATTATCCTGGCGGACGAACCGACCGGCAACCTCGACCGCGAGACCGGGACGCACGTGATGGAACTGCTTCAGCGCATCAACCGCGAGCGCGGCGTGACGGTGCTGGTGGTCACGCACGACGAGAAGGCGGCCGCGTTTGCGCAACGCGTCATTCGCATTGAGAAGGGGGAGTTGGTGTGATCCGGCGGCGGGACTATTTGCGGTTGACGACGCAGAAGCTGGGGCTGCGAAAGAAGCGGGCGGCATTCGCGATTATTTCCGTGGCTTTGGGGGTGGTGGTCGTCGTCACGGTGAATTCGTTACTGGCGGGCGTGCGCGATGTGGCGATCAAGACGATTTGGACGGAGGAGATCGACCCGGACGTGATTCGCGTGTATGCGGGCGAGAACCCGTATGAATTCGTCATGACGGCCGACGAACAGAAGAAGAAGGCGAAGAAGCGGATGCAGTTTCTGACCGAGTCGGTGTTCGACGAGATTCGCGGTTGGTCGGGGGTCGAGGCGGCGGACCGGCCCGTGGCGGTGCAACCGGTGAGCGTGAGTTCCCTCGACAAACGGCCGCGGGGAGTCGGCGAACTCCAGGGCGTACCCGAGGCGCTGCTGTTGCGGTACGTGAGCGACCGCGCATTGGTGTCAGGCGTGACCAACGCCATCCCGTTGGTGGTGGGGGAACGCGAAGTGAAGCTGCGGTTCGACGACAAGCGCGGCAAACTGGAGGATGACC
>JBKQMH010000169.1:0-3240 GCA_052146795.1 Verrucomicrobiia bacterium | reverse complement strand
CTTCTGATAAGAAATGTCGAGCCCCGCCGCATCCAAATCGAACGAGTAAGCGTCTTTCATGGTGAACTGGCGCACCCGCAGCAATCCCCCCTTCGGACGAGGCTCGTCCCGAAACTTGGTCTGAATCTGATACCAGATCTGCGGCAGCTGCTTGTAGCTGCGCAGTTCCTTGCGCGCGATGTCGGTCATGACTTCTTCGTGCGTAAAGCCCAGGCAAAGGTCGGCACCTTTGCGGTCCTTGAGGCGAAACATGTTTTCGCCCATCACCGACCAGCGCCCGCTCGCCTCCCAAATCTCGCGCGGATTGAGCGCCGGCAGGTAGAACTCCTGCCCGATCTTGTCCATCTCCTCGCGGATGATCCCCATGATCTTCTGCGTAGTGCGATTACCCAGGAAGAGAAACGAATAGATCCCAGCCCCGAGCTGACGAATATATCCAGCGCGAACCAGAAGCTTGTGGCTAGCGACCTCGGCATCAGCCGGAGCCTCGCGAAGAGTAGGAATAAAAAGTTGCGACCAGCGGTGCATGACAATGGTTTCCAATCAAAAGAGAATCTTTCTAAGAGAGAATCATCGATTGTAAACGATAGGGATTGTAAAGGATGGGGATCGTAAGCGATGAGGATAGTAAGCGACGGGAGCGCCACGTCTCACGTAGGGGCGGACGCCCTCGTCCGCCCAATCGTGCAAAGCACGACAGCGACTCCGTCTAACCTGGGGAATAGCGGGCGGGTGACCTGTCCAAGCGCCGCTTGGGCGGGTCTTGCGCTTGATTGACACCCGTGTTATCGTATATACATATTCGTCTATACAATGGCCGCCGTGGAATTTGCCTGGGATGAACGAAAGAATCGAATCAACAAGCAAAAGCACGGAGTCAGCTTCGAGATGGCCAGTGCGGTCTTTGACGACCCTTACCACTTGACTCGGCAAGACCGCGAGGGGGACGGTGAGCCACGCTGGCAGACGATTGGAATAGTGGGCGGCATCCACGTGCTACTCGTCGCTCACACCGTAGACGAGGATGAGGAAATCATCCGTATCCTCTCCCCAAGAAAAGCAACACGACGCGAACGGAGCATGTATGCGCAAAGCAACTCAGCCTAGAAAAGCGAAGCGGCGACGAGCCCTGCCCCCCAGCCAGAGGAAAGAACTGGCGGCGCTGGCCGCTCTCCCCGATGACCAGATCGATACGTCGGATATCCCGGAGCTTCCGCCCGAAGCCTGGAAAGATGCGGTTCGAGGACGGTTCTATCGTCCCGTAAAGCAGCCCATCTCCCTGCGCCTTGATGCCGACGTCGTCGCCTGGCTAAAGAAGCGCGGCAAAGGATACCAGACGCGGGTAAACAGCATTTTGAGACAGACTATGCTCGCCGATACCAAGCGCGCATGAATGCCGCCGCCATCACGCCCCTTCGCTAAACACATACTCGTGCTGCCCGTCGCGAATAATCAGCACCCGCTTGCCCGCCCGCTCCCCCACCACGAATTCGAAGCCGTTAATACTCGGGTCGATGGTAATGAACGAAACCGTGCTATCGTCATTCTTTCGCGACGCCACCTTGCTCTCCCACTCGCCGACATCGAATGTGGTGGCTCCATTCGCGGTCAGCACGTCAAGCTCCCCAAGTTCCTTGCTCGTGTAGTGCTTGGCCAAACCAGCGACCAGCGCCGGATCGGCGGGCACCACGAGCCGTTCCCGCTCTTTCGCGAGCTCTGCTTTGTAACGTGCTGCCTGCGACGCCACATCGCCCGCGGCCTCGAGTTTCCCGTCGAAAACAACTTCCAGCAAACGCCGCCGGAATGGCCCCAAAAGCATTTGCCCAGTATCGGAATTGGTAAGCAGCACGGCGCCAATCCCCGAGTCCGGCAGAAACATAATGTCGCTCTTAAATCCCGCAAGGCTGCCGCCGTGATGCACCACCGGAATCCCGTAGGTGCCGTCGACCATCAGTCCCATGCCATAAGTCTGGTCCTCGCCCAGCGCAATCTGAGGAGCGCGGCGCGCCAGCAGATTTTCCGATGAAACCAGTTGCCTGCCATCGGGCAGCTTACCGAGCGCCAGCTCAAGTTGCACGTAACGGATCAGATCGTTGGCCGAGGTCCACAAACCACCCGCGGGACGCGCCGCCACCGCCGCATAATTGAACGCCATACCGGAGACCGCCACTTTGCCATTCACATCGTCCCCATGCGGGCTGGCATGGTTGCCGGCGAGCGCGCGAGCGTAGTCGAAAGTCGTCGACTTCATCCCCAGCGGATCGAAAATCTTCACCTGCATCGCCTTGTCGTAGGCAACGCCAAGTTCCAGATTCGGATAAATCAGGTGCGCGCCAATATATCCCGCAGCCGCCGCCATCAGGTTGCTGTACTGGAAGACCTCCCCAAACTTGCTGGTCGGTTGCATGGTGCCAAGCAAAGCCATCGAGGATTCGGGCGTAGCATTCTTGAACTCAAACAGCCATTCCAAATCCTGCCGCGGCATGCCGGTGCAGGCACAAATCAAGTTCTTGACCAGAACTTTTTTCGTCGTGTCCGCGTCGCCCAGTTTGAACGCAGGATACGCCTCGGTCACCGGCTCATCCCACCGCAACTTTTTCTCGTCGACCAGTTCCGACAGCAGCAGCGTGGTCATTCCCTTCGTGTTCGAGGCCGCCATGAACAGCGTGTTTTCGTCCACGCGCTCGGGCTTGCCCAGTTCGCGCACGCCAAATCCACCCTCGTACACAACTTTGCCGCCATCCACCAGCGCGATCGAAACGCCGGGGATGTCGAGTTCCTGCATGGAAGTTTCAACGAAGGCTTTGAGCTCGGCGATGTGCGTGGCATCCAGCGGTTGCGCTTTGCGCCCCGCAAACGATTCGCGCGAATAACCCTTCGGGCGCAGGCTTTGGACAATCAGGTTAATCGGTGCACCGCGTTTTTCAACGGTTGGTTCGCTTCCGTCCAGAATGAAAACGGTCCACGTACTATTGGCGCGCAGCGCAATCGCCTGCACGAACACGCGCTCGTTGGGAGAAGTTTCGTAGTCAAACACCTGCCGCTCGTCCCAGCCCTTGCGCGCGGGCAGCGGCGTGACCAGCTTCTGCGGCCAGGTTTTCGCGGGATTGAAAGCTGCCCACGCGGCCGCGACCGCGGCTTTGGCATCGCTTGCCTGGGAATCAAAAATGACGATGTGCGTGTCGGTCTCGGGCGGCGCGAGTAGGACCATGTTCTTGCCGGTCGCAATCGACCAACCCG
>JBKQMH010000168.1:0-50176 GCA_052146795.1 Verrucomicrobiia bacterium | reverse complement strand
CCCGATTACGTCGAAGCGCATTTCAATCTGGGGCTCGCGCTGGAGAAGCTGGGCCGCATACCAGAGGCCATCGAGCACTATCAGCTGGCCCTCAAACTCCGTCGGGACTATATCCCCGCCAGAAACGCGCTGACACGACTCGGAGCCGGTCAGTAACCATCGGAGGCTCGTGCCACAAGGGCTGGCGGTTCGTGGAACCATCGAAGAAACCTTCTCTTATCGCCTTCCTCAGACACAAGCGCACGTAACGTCAGGATAACGTGTGGGCTTTGACGCCAACGGCAACAAGATGTGGACCCGGTAAAACCTGTTCGGCGGCTAGTCACTGACCCGGCCGCAATCGCGCCAGGGCGTTGCGGGCGGCGGTCAAATCCGGATTGAGTCGGAGCGCCTGCTCGTACTGCTCGATGGCCTCCGACACCCGGCCGGCTTGCTCCAACGCAACCCCGAAATTGAGGTGGGCTTCCACCGAATGGGGATCGATCCGCAACGCCGTTTCGTAGTCTCCAATGGCCGCGGATAGGTTGCCCTGAAGCAACCAGACGTTTCCGAGGTTGATGCGCGCCCGGGCATCATCGGGTTGGATCCGCAACGCTTCCTCGTATTGCTGGGCGGCCTCGGATGGTTTCCCCTGTCGCACCAGCGCGTTACCCAGGTTCACGTGCGCCTTGACGTCGTCGGGGAATAGCTGCAAGGCCAACCGGTATTGCGCTTCGGCTTCGGCCACGCGGTCCCGGTGTTCCAGCACCAGCCCCAGATTGTTATGCGCGAGCCAGCAATCCGGGTTTTTCGACAACGTGTCGCGCCAGAGCGTCTCGGCATTTCGGTAGATGCCGGTCTGTTGCCATGTCAGGGCGCTCAGCATCAGGACCAACACGGCCCCGACCACGGCTCCCGCGCGGTCCGCGCCGCGTCCGATCCTCTCACAGACGAGGGTTCCTCCGCTCGCCGCCAAGGCAATCAACCCCACACTGGCCAGGTATTGAAAGTGGTCGGCGACATACGAGTACCGGAAATAGTATACATCGAAGAACCCCAGCACCGGCAACAGCGCGACGATAAAGAACCCGCATCCAAACCATGCCGCCCGGCACCAGGGCCGCCTCCGAAACCTCCCGAGGATCACCCCCGCCACCGCCAGCGCCGCCAGTGGCGCCCAGGACAACGGCGATCTCACGTCTGCCTTCCAGTGTGGATAGACAAACAACAAGTGCGCGGGCCACAGGATCTTCATCGCATAAAACCAGGTTGCTTTCCCCGCGATGATCAATCGCCCCGCCATCCCGAGATTCCACTGGGCCGTGCCCGCCCTCAGCACCTGCCCATGCTGTTCCAGGATGGTGAGCGCCGACATCCCGCACGCCAACCCGAAGAACGGTGTGGCGCGGACGATGTCCCTTCGCTGCCAACCTCCGCGCTCCCACCACACGCACAACAGCAGGACCAGGGGGAGCACGACCGTCGACGGCTTGCTCAGCATGGCAGCCAACCCGCAGACCAGCGCCAGCGCGTACCACCGACGGTTCCTCTCCGCGTCGAACCGGAGAAAACACAGCAGCGACAGGAAAAAGAAGAATCCGGATTGGACGTTCTTGAGTTCGGTGATCCACGCCACGGATTCCACGTTGACCGGGTGCAGTACCCACAGACACGCGGCCAACCACGCTCCCGGCGCTCGCAGTCGCCGCAAAATCAGAAACACGAGAATGCCATTGATCGCCTGAATCGCGACATTGACCACGTGATAGGACATCGGGTTCAGTCCCCAAACCCGCCGCTCGAACCAGAAGGTTGTCAGCGTCAATGGGTAATACCTCGAGAAGGTCAATGACGACCAGATCATCCGCAGCCCATCGGGGGCTGTCATCGTCGGATTGGCCGTCAGATGATCATCGTCATCCCAAATGAATCCCGCGTGCCAGACCCGCTGGTACGCCAAGAAAGTGAGAACCACCAGCAGGACGGCCCAGAGCCACGGCTGGTCGCTCCGGCCCGGGGTTCCAGGCATGGGAGTGATCGTGCTTTCGTCTGGCGGATCGTTACGTCGCTTCATCATGCTTCGTTGCGTTACCGGCCGCCAGAATCAACAGTTTCATACTGTTTCCTCCCGGAAGGCTTACCGTCCGCGTTCACCCGAGCAGATCGGGATCGACGCGTTGCAACAGCGCATTCAGCATCGCCAGCACTTCGCGTCCCGAATTGGCGTGCAACGATGCCGCAGCCAGTTCCTGGGCTTCGCGGAGCGTCAGGCGGCGGATCACTTCCTTCACCCGCGGCAGGCTCGAGGACGCCGCGCTCAACTCGTCGATCCCCATCCCGAGCAGCAGCGGAGCGAACAGCGGCTCGCCTGCCATCTCGCCGCAGACGCCCACCCAAATCTCGTTGTTGTGCGCCGCCTCGACGACCGAGCGGATCAGCCGCAGGATCGCCGGGTGCGTCGGTTCGTACAGGTTGGCGACCTTCTCGTTCACGCGGTCGACCGCCATGGTGTACTGGATCAAATCGTTGGAACCGATGCTGAAAAAGTCCACCTCGGGCGCGATCATCTCCGCCGTCAGCGCCGCGGACGGAATCTCGATCATCGCGCCGACCTGGATCTGCTCGTCGAAGGGAATCCCGTCCTTCTTCAGGTCATGCATCACCTGACGCAGGATGTCGTTGGCCTGCACGACCTCGGCCACGCCGCTGATCATCGGGTACATGATCTTCACGTTGCCCTCGGCGCTGGCCCGCAGGATCGCCCGAAGCTGCGCCTCGAAAATATCCACATTGGCCAGACAGAACCGGATCGCGCGAAAGCCCAGAAACGGGTTGACCTCCTGCGGCGTCGTGTCCTCGCTGCGAAATTTGTCGCCGCCAATGTCGAGGGTGCGAATGATGACCGAGTGGGGCTTTACCAGACGGGCGACTTCGAGGTATTGCTCGTATTGTTCGTCTTCGCTGGGGAATTCCGAGCGGTTGAGATAGAGGAACTCGGTCCGGAACAACCCGATGCCCTCCGCGCCGGCGGCGATCACCACCGGGGCGTCCGCCGGCAGTTCGATGTTGCCCGACAGGATCATCCGATGCCCGTCGAGCGTCTGTGCTGGCAAATCGTGCAGCGCGTCGAGGCGTTCCTGGACGCTGTGGCGTTTGACCTCGAGTTGCCCGTAGATGAACAGCGTCTGCTCGCTCGGCTCGACAATCAACGTACCGCTGTAGCCATCGAGGATCGCCGGCTGGCCGTCATGGACGAATTTACTGAGATTGCGCAGACCGACGACGGCGGGCAGGTTCATCGACCGCGCGACGATCGCGCTGTGCGACGTGTGGCTGCCCACGTCCGTCGCAAAACCGCTGACATGCTGACGGTCCAGCGACGTAGTGTCGGACGGCGAAAGCTCGTGCGCCACGACAATCGTGCCGGGCGGGAGATTGGTCAGCGCGCGATGGTCGTGCCCGAGCAGGTTGCGCATGATCCGCCGCGTCACGTCCTGCACGTCCGCCGCTCGCTCGCGAAACAGTTCGTCCTGTAATTCGGAAAGCGTCGCGACATATTTGCGGGCGACGTCGTTAAACACAAACTCCACATTCTTGCGTTCCTGCTGGAGGCGGTTGATAACCGAATCGATCAGCGCGGGGTCTTCGGTGATCGACAGATGCACGTCGAGGATCGTCGATGGCGAACTGGAGCCGATGCCCGAGGCGATGCGGCTCTGCAGTTCATGCAGTTGTTCGCGCGTCTTGATCAGCGCCGCCTCGAACCGCGCCACTTCCTTGGCAACATCCGCAGCCGCGACGTCGTATTCGGGGACGACCTCTTCGGCCACGCTGTACACGTAGATCTTGCCCCGGGCCACGCCCGGGGATACGCCAATTCCTTGAAAGCTGCGTTCTGCCATACGGCTATCGTCCGGCTATTCTTCGTCGAACTTGCGTTGAAACAATGCTTCCAGCTCCCGCACCGCCGCCTCGGCGTCCGATCCCTCGGCGATGATGACGAGTTTGGCGCCCTGGCCCGCCGCCAGCATCATTAGTCCCATGATGCTCTTGCCATTGACCTGTTCGCCGTCCTTCTCGACGGTGATGTCGCTGGCATATTTGTTGGCGATCCTGACGAACAGCGCCGCCGGTCGCGCGTGGACGCCGAGCTTGTTGGTCACCGTGACCTCCCGGCTCGCCGTTTTGGCTTCCGATTCACCGCTGCTCTTGCGTGACAAAATCATTTCCGTTGTTGCCCTCCGTTACGATCCCGAGGGCGTGCGCATCCGCTCGATAAGCCGCTCGTTGAACTCGCGCGCCGCGTTGTGGCCCAGGCTCTTCAACTTCTGGTCCAGCGCCGCCACCTCGATCAACCGCGCGATATCGCGTCCCGGTCGCACGGGGATGGTCACATGCGGCACCTCGATCCCGAGAATCTTGTAGGCTTGTCGCTCGATGCCGATGCGGTCAACCTCTTCCATCTTCTCCCAATCCATGAGCGTGACCACCAAGTTCAGGTTTTTTTCGGGGCGGACGCTCGCGACGCCGAAGACCGCGGGGACGTTGATGATGCCCAAGCCGCGGATCTCCATGTGGTAGCGCGTCGTCTCGGACGAAGTTCCCACCAACTCGCGGCCTTCCAGCAGGCGAATGCGCGTGATGTCGTCGCTGACGAGGCTGTAGCCGCGTTCCAACAGCGCCAGCACGCTCTCGCTCTTGCCGATGCCGCTCTCCCCACGAATTAACACACCGATGCCCAGAATGTCCACCATGGACCCGTGCTCGCTGATCTGCGGCGCAAACTCCATTTCCAGCGCGATGGTCGAGGCGTTGATGAATTTCATCGTGACCATCTTGGTCTTGAACAGCGGCACTTGGTATTGGTCGCATTTCTGCTGCACCAGCGCGGGAGGATTGACGTTGCGCGCGAACACGAGGCACGGAATCTTCGACTTGAGCACCCGCTCGATGCGCTTGGCGCCTTCCTGTTCACCCAACGATTTAAGGAACGCCCACTCCGCTCCGCCGATCACCTGCACCCGTTTCATCGCGAAATACCGAAGGAACTTCGCCAGGGCCAGCCCCGGACGGTTTACCGAACCTTCCTGGATCTTGCGCGACAGCCCGGCGCCGCCGGCGATGAGCTTAAGGTGCAGCTTCTCCGCGTGGTTCAGGTAGAACCGCTCAACGGTGACCGTCGGGATGGAGGCGGTGGTCATGGTCAACTCAGGGTGGGTTCGATCAGGCCGAAATCGCCTTTCTTGCGCCGGTACATGACGTTCACTTTTTCCGTCTCGGCGTTGAGGAACACCAGAAACTGGCTCTCCGAAAGCTCCAACTGCAGCACCGCTTCGTCCACGAACATCGGTTTGATCGCGAATTTCTCCGTGTGGACGATCCGCGTCGTGCCCTCGTCCTCATGAAGGTCGTGCGTCATGACCTGTTCGTCGACGTGGTACAGTACCGCTTTGCGCGGGCGATGGCGTTGGATCTTGGCCTTGTACTTGTGCAGCTGGCGCGCCACCTTGTCCACCACGCGGTCGATGGACGCATACAGGTCTTCGCTGACCTCGCGCGCCTCGATGGTGATGTGGTTGCCGCATTGCAGCACGAGTTCCGCAATGTGGCGGAACTTGTCCACTTCCAAAATGTAATGCGCGCTCAGAATACGCGGGAAATCGATCTCGATGTGATCGAGTTTCTTCTCCGCGTATTCCCGTATAGCCGGCGTGATGTCCACGTGCCGCCCCGTAACAGTCATGTCCATGAAACCCCTCTCCTCTCGCTTCGCGCGACCCGACTCACATCGTGAAATCAGGCCCCAAGTAAATCTCCCGACTATGCGGGTCGTTGGTCAAAAATTCGCTCGTGCCCTCGCGCACAACCTTGCCGTGATGAATCAGGTACGCGCGATCGACAATCCGCAACGTCTGCTGGGCGTTGTGATCGGTCAGGAGGATGCCGAGTCCTTTGTGCTTCAACTCGACGATGATTTTTTGCACCTCGTGCACTGCAATCGGGTCCACGCCGCTGAACGGCTCGTCCAGCAGCATCAATTTCGGCCCGGTGACGAGCGCCCGCGTGATCTCCAGCCGTCGCCGCTCCCCGCCGCTCAGGGTGTACGCCTTGTTCTTCGCCAACGACTTAATATCCAGTTCCTCCAACAAATAAGCCAGACGAAACTTCCGCTCCTCCAACGACAACGGCAGCGTCTCCAAAATCGCCATGATGTTATCTTCGACCGTCAGCTTGCGGAACACGCTCGGTTCCTGGGACAGATAACTGATGCCGCGCCGGGCCCGTTTGTGCATCGGCAGGCGCGTCACGTCCTTGCCGTCAAAGAAAACCTTGCCCGCGTTCGGCTTGATCAGCCCGACCGCCATGTAGAACGAGGTGGTTTTCCCCGCGCCGTTCGGCCCCAGCAGGCCGACAATCTCTCCCGCGCGGACGTTGATGTCCACGCCGTCCACGACGCGCCGATGCCCGTAAATCTTGATCAGCCCCTGCGTACGCAGCAGAACGTTGTTGTCCGACGCCTCGCTCAATGCCATTGCCCCCAAACGACATCCATCGCCATTTTTAACGGCCGTTCCCCGTGATTCATTGACCGCAGTGTAGCAGAACCGCGGCGGCTTACAAGCGTCACAACCGGTTAGATACAGCGCTTGGCACGCCGCTACCGCGTCGGATTGGTGAATCCCTGAGAGCCGGAATACCAGCGCGGTGCGGTCGGTCGGGCCGGGCTACTGGGCCGGGCTCTTGCCACTTCCGCCTCCGTCTTCGCTTTCGTTCTGTTTTCGCTGCTCTTCGGGATAGATGAGCAGGCGGGGCCGGTTGGTATTGGTCTGGCTGTTTTCGACGTCCATCCGCTGCGAGTCACGCCAGAAGGTGATCTTGTCGCCGGTGACGACACCGTCGGCGGACTCGGCCCGCGGGTGGCCGCCGGTGAGCACGACCCGGCCGTCAACGGCGGTGTACTCCCCATGTTCGCTGTTGGTTTTCTTGTTGTCGGGCGTGGTCATGACCACGGCGCCATCGGCGATGATTTTCTGCACCGCGCGCGTCGTGTTCGTGGTTGTCGTTGT
The DNA here is from genome assembly GCA_052146795.1 of Verrucomicrobiia bacterium. Lineage (GTDB taxonomy): Bacteria > Verrucomicrobiota > Verrucomicrobiia > Palsa-1439 > Palsa-1439 > Palsa-1439. The sequence goes on along the minus strand of JBKQMH010000168.1, from coordinate 43,130 downwards.
GCCCGTGGTCGTCACAATGTTGGTGGCGCCAAAAAACACGACCATCTTGTCCGCGCGCACCGTGATGCGCGGGTCGACGACGAGCACATTGCCTTCAAACGTGCCCAGGTTGTGCGCGTAATCGCCATGCAAAACGTCGGCGGTGATGATCGTGGGTTCATTGGTCGAACTGGCGACCGGAAGCGGAGGTTTCGCAACGACCGGCGGAGGTGACGTGGCGCCCATTGCGGCCGTTTCTTCCGTGGAATTGGTTGCCGACAGGGCGGCTCCGGCGCCAACAACCAGAGCGGCGACGCTGGCCGCGGCAACGACGAGGATTTTCTTCATGGCTGTTTCAGTGGCCCCCCGACAGATTGTTGTCCGTTGGTGATGATCACGCAGACGTTGCTGCGGATCACCATCGACGAGGTGTTGCCGTCCCACTCGCCGCCAATGCCCGTCAACACCATGTTCTCGCGGTCGATGCGCACGGGATCGGCGGTCGTGGCGTGGTTGTTCGCGCGATCGAGCAGGCACGTCGGCGAACTGAACACCATGTCCACCTTGTTGCTGGTGTAAAATTCCGCGCGCGCGTTTTGGATGTCCATCAATCCATCCGGCCGAATCACGGCGCGCTCTCCCAACAGTTTCCACTTCAGATTGCCGTCCTCGTCGCGTTGGGGAACCTCAAACTTCTCAATGTACCCGTTCCCGGTGTCCGCCGTCGGTTTCGCATTGTCCTTGGCCGGCCGGGCATCGCCATCCGCGAACAGGCGCGGGGAGGCGAACAGGAAGGCCGCCACGACCAGCGTCAGGTATTTCGCAATCGCTTTCGTCCACGTGCCGCGCGCTTTCAGGATCATCTCGATGACCTCGCGCACCGCGCCGTCGCCGCCGCGATGCCGCGTGACGTAATGCGCGGCGCGCCGGACTTCGTCCACCGCGTTCGGCACGGCGACTGCCAGCCCGACGCGCCGCAGCGCGGGCAGGTCCACCAACTCATCACCCATAAACGCGATTTCCTCGTTGGCAAACCCGTGCTGGCGTTTGACGGCTTCGACCATCTCCATCTTGTTGACAGGCTTCTGTAACACAATTTTGACACCCAAATCGGCGGCGCGTTGAGTCGTGGCCTTCGAGGGCCGGCCTGAAATGAAACCGACCGTCAATCCCATCCGCTGTGCCATCGCGATACCATGGCCGTCCAGCACATCGAATGTCTTGAATTCAATGCCATCGCTGGTGAAATGCAATTTGCCATCGGTCAACACACCATCGACGTCTAGCAACAGACAACGGATCTTGCGCAAGCGACGGTTCAGCGCCTCCTTGGCGGTCTTCATCACCCCCGAGTGTAACAGAATGCACTCGCGTGACAAGTCCCCGGCGGTTGCGACCGGCGCCGTAAGAACGAAAACCTCCCCCGTGGCTAGCCGGGGGAGGTCTCGTGTCTGGAGAACAACAAAAGACTATTTTGAGTCCTTCAGCACAACGAAGGTTGTGGCCTTGCCGCGCTTGACGTACACCAGCAGTCCCTTGTCTTGACTGGCCTTGGCGACGGCGGACTTGAAATCTTCGACCGAATGGGACGGCGCGCGGTTGACCGAGGTAATTACGTCCCCGCGTTGCAGGCCCTTTTGCTGCGCGACGCTGCCGTCGGCAACATCGGTGACCACCACGCCATCGGACGCCTCAATTTTCAACCGCTCGGCGAGGTCCTTGGTCAGTGTTTGCACGGTGAGACCGAACGCGCTCTCCGCTTTTGGCGTCACATGCCGTTCCAGCGAGACCGTCTGGAATTGATCGGGCATCTCGTCCGTCTGGATGGAGACACGGACATTCTCGTCGCCGCGCACCACGGTGAGCACGACCTTCTGGCCGATGGTCTTGTGCAGGATCTGTTGCTGCAACTCGCGTGGCGTCTTCACCGCCGTGCCGTCCACCGCCACAATCACGTCGGCGGGTTGAAGATCACTCTTTGCCGCCGGTGTGCCATCGCGAATCTCGTTGACCACAATGCCGTCTTTCACGTCCTCTTGGAGTTCAGCGAAATCCTTGTCATCGTCGATGCCTTCAATGCCGATCCCGATCCACGGACGCTTGACCTTGCCCTCCTTGATGATCTTGTCGGCGGAATCCATCGCCATGTTGATCGGGATGGCGAAACCGATGCCGCGGTTCAGGCCGCGAATCAAGGTGTTGATGCCGATGACGCGGCCTTCGATGTCGCACAGCGGGCCGCCCGAATTGCCGGGGTTGATCGCCGCGTCGGTTTGGATGTAATCTTCATAGGCATTGCCGCCCCCGCGGCTGCCGACGCCGCTGCGGCTTTTTGCGCTGACGAATCCGACCGTGAAACTATAATCGAGTTCATAGGGCGCGCCGATGGCGATCGCCCATTGCCCGACCTTGACCCCGTCGCTGTCGCCGAGTTTGGCGGCGGGAAGGTTTTTCCCGTCGACTTTGATGACCGCCACGTCGATGCGATCATCGACGCCGACCACCGTCGCATTGGTGAACTTGGTGCCGTCCTTCAACAGCACCGTGATTTGTCCGCCCCCGTCAATGACATGCTGATTGGTGAGGATGTAACCATCCTTGCGCAGGATGACGCCCGATCCCTGGCTCTCGACGTCGGGTTCGTGTTGCTGCGGCATGTGGCGGAAGAAAAATTCAAAGGGCGAGCCCTGAAACTGCTGCCCCTGGCCATTCTCTTCGTCTTCACCGCCCTGGGATTCCGGCTCCGCGGCCTTGTGCTTGGTGGTGATGACGACCACCGACGGGCTGGTCTGTTCGGCGACGCGCTCGAACGCGCCTTCGAGGTGTCGGGCGAGATCGATGTCACCGTTCGACGCCGGCGTTGCCGCGCCTCCCGCGAAACATGCGGGCAGCGAGGCTGCCAAAATCAGAGAAAACCCAATGGTCAACCACCGGGCCACTGGAAAACGGCTGCGAAACGTATGTCTGTCCATATGTATGCCTTTTGACCCGCGTCACACGGGCGTGTTCAATCAGTGCTGACTATCATGCAATTGGTATGCCAGCAACGCCGCGCCCAATATCGCCGAAAATATATGAATCGGCAAGTGCGATGGGACGGGTTCCCTTGGAGGCCTGCTCGTTCATAGCCCTGCGTTGACAACGCGGGTGATTCCGATAACCTTGGAACAGGCGATGGCTGCGATGATTACCACGGCAGATACGGTGGAACTTCAGGAGCGGGTTCGGGAGCTGAAGAAGCTCAAGAACGCGGTCATCCTCGCGCACAATTACCAGGTGCCGGAACTCCAGGACGTGGCGGATTTCGTCGGCGATTCGCTGGGGTTGTCATTCAAGGCGAAGGAGACCAGTGCCGACGTGATTCTGTTCTGCGGCGTGCATTTCATGGCTGAGACGGCGAAGATCGTCAACCCGAGCAAGACGGTGATTCTGCCCGACCTCGACGCGGGCTGTTCGCTGGCGGATTCGTGCGACGCGAAGGCCCTGGAGAAATGGAAGGAAGCGCATCCCGACGTGACCATCGTCGCCTACATCAATTGCACCGCAGCGGTGAAGGCCCTCGTGGACATCATTTGCACCTCGGGCAACGCCGTCAAGGTCGTCAACTCGATTCCGCCCGACAAGAAGATCCTGTTCGTGCCCGACCAGAACCTCGGTCAATGGGTGATGGCGCAGACGGGCCGGCAGATGATTCTCTGGCCGGGCGCGTGTTCGACGCACGTCCTGTTCACGCACAAGGCGATTTTCCGGTTGCGTCAGGAACATCCCGAAGCGGAGATCGTCGCCCATCCCGAATGCCTGCCTGCGGTGCGGATGATGGCCGATGAAGTGTGTTCGACCGAGAAGATGGTGGGCTACTGCAGGAATTCGCCCGCGCCGGAGTTTATCATCGTGACCGAAGCCGGCATGTTGCACCGGCTGCAGAAGGAAGTGCCCGGCAAGGTCTTCATCCCCGGCCCGACAGACTCGTGTCACTGCAACGAGTGCAGTTTCATGAAGAAGAACACGCTCGAAAAGGCCGTCGCCGCACTGGAAAATCTCTCGCCCGAAATTACTCTCGACGAAGACATTCGCCGCCGCGCCCTCGTCCCCATCGAGCGGATGCTGGCGCTGGGCCGGTAGGGTCATGTGCCGCTCCACTCTTTCCTGCGCTTGAGTCAAAGGCATACAATCTGCTATTCCTGCGCGGGATGAAGACCGGGAGGATTCCCCAACGAGCCTACGGCAGCACGGGTCTGCGGGTTTCGCTTTTGGGGTTTGGGGCGGGGCAGATTGGGGATGGCCAACTGGACGAGGCGCAGGTCGGTCGGTTGCTCAACGAAGCGCTCGATCTCGGGATCACGCTGATCGACACGGCGCGGGGGTACGGATTGTCCGAGGAACGGATCGGGCGACACATCGCGCATCGGCGAAGAGAGTTTGTGTTGTCCACGAAGGTCGGCTACGGCATCGACGGCGTGCCGGATTGGACGTTCGGCTGCATTTTGGCGGGCGTGGACCGGGCGTTGAAGTTGATGAAGACGGATCATCTCGACATCGCGCACCTGCATTCGTGTCCACAAGACACACTGGAACGCGGCGAGGTGATCGATGCGTTGGATCGGTGCGTAGGCGACGGCAAGATTCGTTTCGCGGCCTACTCGGGTGACAACGAACCGTTGGACTGGGCGCTCGCATCGGGGCGGTTTCGTGGGCTGATGTGCTCGGTGAATGTATTCGACCAGCGCGCGATTGACCGGGTCGTGACGCCGGCGGGCAAGCACAGCATCGGCCTGATCGCCAAGCGCCCCATCGGCAACACGCCGTGGTTGCACGCGAATCAACCCAGCGGCCGGTACTGCGAGCAATATTGGTTGCGCATGAAAGCGATGGGGCTCGATTTTGGCGCGGATTGGGCGGATATCGCACTGCGTTTCACGGCGTTCACGGACGGTGTCACCAGTTGCATCGTCGGTGGGAAGAACATTGACCACATTCGCAGTAACATCGCCTCGATTGCGCGCGGGCCGCTATCGCCGGATGTCGTCTCCCAGACCCGCGCGGCGTTCGCGCAGCACGATGACAACTGGACCGGACAGGTCTAGGAGCCATCTCATCAATCGTGCACGAGGATGATCGGGGCGCCGGTGTCGCGAATCGGCTTGACCGACGCAAGTGTTTGACCTGCCAGCGCCCTGCGGTAATAATGACGGGAATGAGCTATCGGGTTATCGACTTCACTGTGCACACCAACGGCGACTGAGTCCATCATGTTCAGGATTACAGAACTCCCCAGCGGCGTGCGCATCGCCACGGCGGAAATGGCGCACATGGAAAGCGTCTCGCTCGGCGTGTGGGTCGGCGTCGGCGGCCGGTACGAGCCCGCGCGGCTGAGCGGCGCGTCGCATTTCATCGAGCATTTGTTGTTCAAGGGCACGCCGCGCCGCAGCGCGAAACAGATCAGCCAGACCGTGGAAGGCATTGGCGGCTATCTCAACGCGTTCACGAGCGAAGAGAACACCTGTTACTACGCCAAGGCGAGCCACGAACACATCGACACGCTTCTCGACGTGCTGACGGACATGTACCTGCATCCGCGGTTCGCCGCCGCCGACATCGACAAGGAGCGGGGCGTCATCAAGGAAGAGTTGCTCATGTACCATGATCAGCCCGACCACTACGTGCACGAGCTGTTGACCGAAACGCTCTGGCCGGAACATCCGCTGGGTCGTTCGCTCACGGGTACCGCGAAGACCCTCGACGGGATGGATCGTAGGGCGCTTCTCGATTTCAAGCACAGGAAATACGTGGCGGCCAACACCGTTGTCGCCGTCGCCGGACATTGTCGACACGACGACATCGTGCCGCGTGTGGAACGGATGCTGACCCTGCCGGGCAACGGTCGCTCGCCGACGTATGCGCCGGTTCACGAGCAGCAGCGGGCGGCCCGGCTGCGGTTCTTCAACAAGAATTGCGAGCAATCGCACCTGGCGATCGGCGTGCGCGGGTATTCGCGTCACGATTCGCGCCGCTACGCGCTGAAGGCCTTGAGCGTGATCCTCGGCGAGAACATGAGCTCCCGCCTGTTTCAGGTGATCCGCGAGCGGCACGGTCTGGCGTATTCGATCCAGTCTTCCACGAGTTATTTTGCGGACACGGGCGCGTTGCTGATTTCGGCGGGGTTGGACACGAAGCGGTTGCACCGCGCGCTGGCATTGATTCTCGTGGAACTGCGGAAGCTTTCGAAGCAGCCGCCGTCGACGGTGGAACTGCAGCGCGCGAAAGATTACGCCATCGGCCAGATGCGGCTCGGTTTGGAAAGCACGGCGAACCGCATGATGTGGCTCGGGGAACATTTGTTGGCGTACGGGACGATCCAGTCTCCGGCGGAAGTCGAGCGGCAGATCGCCGCGGTCACGCCGGCGGACGTGCAGACCACGGCCATGGATTTGTTCCGGAACAACCGGCTCAACGTCGCCGTCATCACACCGAGCAAGGACGAGCGCGGCATCAATGCGCTCTTGTCATTCTGAAGATCTCCCAGGCCAGCGCGGGAAGCGTCCAAGCCCACGGCGCGGGAAACTGGCGAAGTTCGTCCAGTATCCTGGTGACCGCGTAGAGATGGCGGATCCGCTCGGGCCGATCATGGTAGTACGTGATGAAGTCGTACAGCCAGACGCCCCAGAGCGGCCAGAGAATCGCGTAAGGTACGCGCGAAAAGGCGACGCAGGCGAGCAAGCCGTAGACCATCAACTCGATCTTCCGACGAGCCGGCAATTCGCGTAACACGGCCCGACGTTCCGCCACAGCCATCTTGAACCGAAGCTCGAATATCTTCACCGTCAATCCCAACGGCACTCCCGCGACGATGAGGAGCACCGCACCCAGCCAGGTGCATCCGTGCGGGTCGCCCCAACGAAGTTGCGCGAGGGTCGCGAGCAGAATCGCCACGAAGGCCACATTCATCAACCGCCGACGCGTCCGGTCGTGTGCCGCTTCGCTCGGATCGTGCATGCGCGTCGCGCCGCGCATGCCGCCGGGCGCCGCGTCGTTGGGTCGGTTTGACAATGTCATGGGATTCCTGCGCTATGGTAAGATGCAGGGCGAGCGTGAGCAATCATCCTTTGATTGAACTTCGGCCGTGGCGCGATCCATGCGACGTATTCGCGGAGTACGCAACGCGCCCGCATTGCGTGTGGCTGGACACAGCGGTCGGCAAAGGGATTTCCATCCTGGCGGCTGAGCCCACAAAGGTTATATCCACCAGTGGCGATCCATTTTCCGTGCTCGCTGGCGAGCTTGCCGCACGGCAGGTCGTATCCGAGCAACCCTTTCCTGTGGGCGCGGCCATCGGTTACTTCGGCTACGACCTGAAGAATGTTGTGGAACGCCTGCCGTCGAACGCCGTGGACGATCTGGGGCTGCCGCGCTGCTGGTTCGGTTTCTACGACAATCTGTTGGTGTTCGATCATGCGAAGAAAGTGGTCTGGGAAGTTGGGAGCACACAGGTCGGACGCAGATTCCCTGCGAGTTCACATCCGCACGGGTCGGCCTCCGGTTTGGCATCCAATTTCACGCGGGATTCCTATCGCGCGACAGTTCTCCGCGCCAAACAATACATCGCGGCGGGTGACATCTATCAGGTCAACCTTTCCCAGCGATTTCAATGCGGGGTGGACGCCTCGGCCACCGAGGTATATCTGGCGTTGCGCAAGTCAAACCCCGCGCCGTACAGCACTTATCTCGACATCGGGGATGCGCAGATTCTTTCCACCTCACCCGAATGTTTTTTGAATATCCATGATCGACATGTGGTCACGCGACCCATCAAGGGCACACGGGCACGCGGTGTGACGCCTCAAGAAGACGCGCGAATTGCGGCGGAGTTGCTCGCTTCGCCAAAGGACAATGCCGAGTTGGTGATGATCACCGATTTGGAGCGCAACGATCTGGGGCGCGTGTGCGAATTCGGCAGCGTCCGCGTGAGTGAATTGGTCCGCGTCGAATCGTACGCGACGGTGCATCACCTCGTGTCGACCGTCGAAGGAGTCCTGCGAGGCGATGTGAGCCACGTCGATTGTGTGCGGGCATGTTTTCCCGGCGGCTCGATCACCGGCGCGCCCAAAATCCGGGCGATGGAAATCATTGATGAGCTGGAACCGCATGCCCGTGGCGTGTACACGGGCGCGATCGGGTTTCTCGGTTTCAACAGGCTCACGCACCTCAACATCGCTATCCGCACGGTGGTGTATCAGAACGGCCGATTGACTTTCCACTCCGGCGGGGGCATCGTGTCCGACAGCGGGCCGGACGCGGAATACGACGAGACATTCGCCAAAGCGCGGGGGATTCTCAATGCAATCGAACAACTACGCGTACGTTAATGGTCGATTTGTCCCCGAGTCTGAAGCTACCGTATCTATCTTTGATCGTGGCTTCCTCTATGGCCACGGCGTCTTTGAGACGATGCGCGTATACGGCGGACGGATTTTTCGCGCGCAAGACCACATTGAACGGTTGCTGACGGGACTTCGGGCGCTGAGTATCGAGTCCGTATTCTCAAGGGAAGAACTTCGTTCCATATGTCGCGTGCTCACGGAAAAGAATGGTGTGACTCACGGCGTGGCACGCATCTACCGCACCTGTGATTCCACCATTGTCAGCGTCCGCCCCACCTCGCTGGAGCCCCGGGACCTGACGGCGATCGTCTCCACCGTGCGCATCGACTCCACCCTGTCACAGTATAAGACCGCAAACCGTCTCCCCTACATTCTGGCGCAGGAGCAAGCGGCCATCGAAGGGGTGAAGGAAGCTGTTCTGCTGAACGCGGCGGGCCGTGTCGTGGAATTCGCGACCGGCAATCTTTTCGTTGTGAAGGACGGGCGATTGTTCACGCCACCATTAGATGACGGACCACTGCCCGGCGTTACGCGCCGCGCCGTGCTGGCCTTGGCGCGTGAACTGCAAATTCCGACCAACGAATCGGGTTTCGGCCCCGAGTTCCTGGAAATGGCCGATGAAGTTTTCGCCACGAACAGCCTGATTGAAATTGCGCCCGTGACGAGTTGGGGGCGAACGCAAAAGGTAACGGACCGACTTCGAGAAGCCTACCGCGATCTGGTTCGTGAAGAATTGGGGTTGTAGCCGCGAATCTCGCTCGCGACCACAAAACCGCTTAGTACGCCCGGGCCATCAGGACGCGCTGGCTCGACGGTTGACCTGTGAGGATGCATTTGCCATCACCCTTCGCGTCATCGGGAATCTGGTCGGGGAAGGGGATGCAGCGGATCGAGGTTTCGAAGCGTTTGGACATTTCATCTTCCTGGTCGTGGTCGCCAACCCAATGGACCCAAGCGAACCCGCCGTCCTCTTTTGTGAAGAAGTTTTCAAACTCCGCCAACGTATCGATGATTCGCGTGCGCTTGGTACGAAAAGCGCGGGCGCGTTCGAACAACTCCCGCTGCATGGCATCGAGCGTCGGTTTGATGGACGCGATGGCTTCCGCGCGGGGCAGAAACGTCTTGCGGCGCTTGCGGAGTTCCTGCTCGGTTTCGCCTTCTTTCTCCAACACGAATCGGCGGACGAGACAGAGACTGCCTTTCTCCAGATCCTTCGGCCCAATTTCGATACGGATCGGCACGCCTTTGGCCTCCCACTCGTAATACTTGGCGCCGGGCATAATGCCGTCGCGGTCGTCGAGCTTGACCGCGAGCCCTTGTGATTTGAGTTCAGCAGCGACTTTGTTGGCTTCGGCGAGGACGAGCGCTTTCTCGGCATCATTTTTGAAGATGGGAATCACCACGACATGAATGGGCGCCAGCTTTGGCGGCAACACGAGACCGCTGTCGTCGGAGTGGGTCATGATGAGCGCGCCGACGAGACGAGTGGACACGCCCCAACTCGTGGCGAACACGTATTCGCGTTTCCCTTCCTTGCTGAGGAAGGTCACGTCGGAACTCTTCGCGAAATTCTGGCCGAGGTAATGGCTGGTGCCCATCTGGAGCGCCTTGCCGTCCTGCATCATGCTTTCGATGCAGAGCGTGTCCAGCGCACCCGCGAAGCGTTCGCCGGGCGTCTTGCGTCCCTTGATGACCGGAACAGAGGCGACATTCTCGGCGAAATCGGCATAGACATCGAGCATGCGGTTCGTTTCCTCGATTGCCTCGGCTTCCGTGGCGTGGGCGGTGTGACCTTCCTGCCAGAGGAACTCGGCAGTGCGGAGAAATAGCCGTGTGCGCATTTCCCAGCGGACGACATTGGCCCACTGGTTGATGAGGAGTGGCAGGTCGCGATAGCTCTGAATCCAATTCTTGTACTGCGCCCAGATGATCGTCTCGCTGGTGGGACGAATAACGAGCGGCTCATCGAGTTTGGACTCGGGATCAACGACCACCACGCCGTCGATGGATTTGAGGCGGTGATGGGTGACAACGGCGCATTCCTTGGCGAAGCCAGCGGCGTGTTCCTCTTCCTTGGTAAGGAAGGACAGGGGAATGAATAGCGGGAAATAGGCATTGACGTGGCCCGTGGCCTTGAAACGGTCGTCCAATTCGCGCTGCATCTTTTCCCAGATGGCGTAGCCGTGGGGTTTGATGACCATGCAACCGCGCACGGGCGAATGCTCGGCGAGGTCGGCGCGTTTGATCACGTCGAGGTACCACTGCGCGTAGTCGGTCGCGCGCGGCGTCACGCTGGCGGTGTCGGCTGTCGGAGTCTTACCGGCTTTTTGTTGATTCATTCGAGATCGGCCTTAGTGAGAACCCTGATGTCTGTAACGCAGAGTTGGCGGGAATTCGAGAGGAAAAAACGGAATCGGACGGCATTCCGCATCACGCCGTTCGTTCGGCGCCGGGATGCTCTAATTGGCCTTCTTGACCGGCGGGTTCGTCGCGTCGATCTTGTCAGCGGTCTTCCCGCCATGGCTTACCGAAAGGATGACGCGCATGCCGCGGCGCAAATCCGACAATTTGCCAGGCTGCCCATTGACCGTGACCGTCGTTACCTGCATCACCGCAAGGGTGGTGATGTTGCCGGAAGGGTCGGAAACGGTGATCTTGTTGTTGGGGACGTCAATCGAAACGAGCTTCATTTCAGTGCCGGGCTTTCCCTGCTTGGCAAAAGTCGTTGGGCATAGGCAAGTCACCACAATCCCCATTGCGATGACCAGATGCGAAATGCGTCGATTCATCCAGTTCCCTTTGCCAAGGTCAATCTATCGGATATCGTCCCGCGACGCAACCAAATGGAGATTCGTGTGTTGAATAAATGAGAATAGTTTTGACGGGGCGACGTAAAGCTGTATAAGAGAGGAGTGCCCCGAAGGCCTTTCGGGGCAAACAAGGAGGTTTGGGGATGAATGCCGTACTTGCAGCCGGAGGTATCTTGTCGATTTACGCACAAGCGGACCTGCCCGGCAAAGTGATCGTGGGTTTGTTGTGTCTTGGCTCGGCCTTTACGTGGTCGGTCATGCTCACCAAGTCGCAGCAACTCAACCGCGCCCGTCGCACGGGGGAATCTTTCCTGGCGCAATTTCGTCGCGAACGCGATCCGCTCCACCTGTTCATCAATAATTACGAAGTGGCGGATTGCCCGTTGTACAACATCTATCGTCTCGGCGCGGAAGAGGTGTCGGCGCAATTCGGCAACGGGAGTTCCCCGCGCAAGGTGGCCGGAGGATACAAGGCATTTGGCGGCAGCGGCCCGGGCACGCTCGCAGCGGTCGATTCGGACGTGAGCGTCACGGACCGGACGGTGGTCAATCTGGACACCCTTCGCGGCGCAGTTGGTCGCGCGATCGATACCGAGGTGATGAAGCTGGAATCACAGGTCAGTGTGCTTTCCACGGCCGTGACAGGCGGCCCGTTCCTCGGGTTGCTCGGCAGCGCGTGGGGTGTGATGAGCGTGTTCGCGGCGATGGGCGAATACGGCACGGTGCGCCTCGGCGCGGTGGCGCCAGGCATCTCGGCGGCGCTGCTGGCGACGGTCGTGGGCCTGCTGGTGGCGGTACCGTCGTTGTTCGCCTACAACTGGCTGGCGCAGCGAATCCGCCACTCGACGATGGAGATGGAGAGCTTCGCGGAAGAGTTTGTAAACGCCATTGAACACAACTACATGACGAACTGATCCATGAACCGCGGATCAAGAAGAAGCAAACGGTACGGACACCTGCCCGAGTTGGGCGAGATCAACGTCATGCCGCTGGTGGACCTGTTCATGCAACTGTTCATCGCGGTGATCATCGTTTTCCCCGCGGTCGAGTACGGGATGAAGATCAATTTGCCAAAGGGCACCACCGACCAGATCAAGCGCGAACAGACGCGCACGCTGTCGGTGGACCGGGGCGGGAAAATCTACCTCAACGACGTGGCGGTCTCGCCGGAGCAATTGCGCGCGGATTTGGCGAGGTTGTCCAAGTCGGCCCCGCCGATCACCATCCTCGTCAAGGCGGATGAAGCGAACAATTACGGCGCGGTCATGGAAGTCCTGAAAGAGCTTCACGCGGCAAAGATCCAATTCGCACTGATGACGCAGGAAGAATCGCCGCCGAAACTTGCCCGGAGATGAGCACGATTGAGAAAAGGTTTCGTCGAAATTTCGTTGTCGCGTGTCTCGTGCATGCCGCGCTCATCGGGGGGATCATTTTTTTCGAAGGCGCGTTTCGCCGGGCGCAGTCCAACGCGCCGATTGCCGTGGAACTGATTACGCCCGCGGATATTTTGGGCGATTCGCCCACCGGAACAGGAAACGGAAGGGGCGCTTACACGGCGCCGCCTCCCGAGCCGGCTCACCAGTCCGAAGCGGCCCCAGCCGGCCCGGCGGAAGCACCAGCCACTACGGAACCGCCAGTCGCGCCAAAGGCGAAAGTAGCGCCACCTGAAACAGCCCGCCCAAACGAAATCGCGATTCCGAAGAAACAGGCGGTCAAGGAATCGAAAAAGACGGCGGAAACGCCAGCGAAGACAGCCCAAAAGCCGGCATCGACAACCAAGAAGGTGGTTGCGACAACGAAATCGTCAACGCAGGGCGGTTCGGCCAGCACCGCGGAAAGCGCCGCGTCGATTCGACGACGTTTTGCCAGCGCGCTGGCTTCCGCAGATGGTGGTTCTGAAGGCGGCGATAACCGTCCGGCGGGTGGCGGCAATGGGGAATCGAAGTACGGCCGCCTGGGGTCGCCCGACGGAGCGGCGGATGGCATCGCCGGTGGCGTCGGCAAGGGGTCGCCATTTTGGTCCTACTACATGCGCGTTCACGATGTGATGTATGAGGCATGGGACCAGCCGGGCAAGGTCGTCGACGTCGACAAGAAACTGGTCGTGACCGTTCTGTTGCGGGTGGCCCGGGACGGGCGGATCGACGGTGTGCGGTTGGCGCATTCGTCGGGCAACCAGTTGATGGACGATTCCGCGCTGGCGGCGGCGCACAGCGTGCCGCGTCTGGATCCGCTGCCGGAGGGACTCGGCGGCGACTTCGCCGAGATTTCGGTCAATTTCCGATTGGAGGGATAGGGCATGGAGCAGTGTTGGAGAAGGTTTACTCGCGTGAACATTCGCACGACGCAGGCGATCACTGTGAGCTTGTTGTTGTGCGGCGGCGCCTTCGGCGCGGATGTGGATGTGGTTAAGGGAAGACATTCCTTTGGCGTGTCCGGCTTCACGGGAGACGCGGCCATCGCGGGTCAGGTGACGGACGTGTTGAAGAATGATTTGCGGTTGTCGGGCTACTTCTCATTGGCGCCCGTCAGCAGCGCGGAGTACGTGCAATCGGGGGCGGTGCACGGCGATCACAATGGCATCGTGGTGGAATGCATTGTGATGGAGCAGGCGACGAAGAAGGTGGCGTTGTCGAAAGCGTATCAGGGAAGCGCGCAGGACCTGCGGCGCGTGGTGCACAAACTCTCCGACGACATCGTGCAGACCCTGAGCGGGCAGCGAGGCATCGCCCAGACGAAAGTCGCGTTTGTGTGGTTGCACAACGGCGCGAAGGAACTGGCGGTGATGGATTACGATGGTTACAACGTGCACCAACTGACGTACGACCGGTCGATCAGTGTGCGCCCGCGCTGGTCGCCCGACGGACGCAAGATTGTGTACACGAGTTACAAGAACGTGTTTCCCGACGTGCTGGAGGTGGATTTGTATACCGGCCAGCGGCGACGGCTGGCGGCGTATCCGGGCTTGAACACCGGCGCGGTGTTTTCGCCGGATGGGTTGAGCATTGCGCTGACGCTGAGCAAGGACGGCAATCCCGAGTTGTACACGATGAACGTGCAGGGAGGAGATTTGCGGCGGCTGACACATACGCGCGCGGGAGAATCGTCGCCCACCTGGTCGCCGGACGGACAAGCCATTGCGTACGTCAGCGACGAGAGCGGGGTGCCGCAGATTTGGGAGATTAGCAAGGACGGGGGAGCCGCGTCGAGATTGACTGTGTCGCCCAGCTACAACACGGAGCCGGATTGGTCGCGACCGCCGGCGAACTCGGACATGAAGCCGATGCTGGCGGTGACGTCGCGAGTCGGCGGCAAATTCCAAATTGGCGTGTATGAAAAAGGCTCCGGCGTTGTCAGTCCCGTGGCGGCGGACGGCGCGGACAACGAGGACCCGTCGTGGGCGCCGGACGGAAGACATTTGGTATTTACGAAAACGCAGCACTGGCGCTCGCAATTGTATCTGCTTGACGTTGTCACCGGCGAGCAAGTACAGTTGCCAACTGTTGAAGGGGGCGCGTCCGAACCCGCGTGGGGACCGTAAGTTGCGGACGCGAAGAAACGAATTGTTACAAGGAGAAAGCCGCATATGTGTCAGAAGCTTCTAGCCCGAACCATCTTGATTGGTATCATCACTGCCACTTTATCGACCGGTTGCCACCACGGAAACGGGGCCGGCGGCGCCAATCCATCGGCAGGACCTGGCAGCGAGTCCGCAGTTCCGGGAATCGGCCCGGGCGGCGAAAACGGGATTAGTGACCGGCCGGCGGTCGGTCCGGGGGGATTACCCGGCGTGGGTCAGTTTGCCGCGGTGTTGTTCGACTACGACAGTGCCCGGATCCGCCCGAGTGAACAATCGAAATTGGAAGCCGTGGCGGCGTACATGAAGGCTAATCCCGGCAAGCTGGTGGTCGAAGGGCATTGCGACGAGCGTGGCACGGCCGAGTACAACCGCGCGCTCGGCGAACGGCGGGCGATCGCGGCCCGTGATGAACT
Organism: Verrucomicrobiia bacterium; assembly: GCA_052146795.1. Lineage (GTDB taxonomy): Bacteria > Verrucomicrobiota > Verrucomicrobiia > Palsa-1439 > Palsa-1439 > Palsa-1439. Next base: position 27,970 of record JBKQMH010000168.1, on the reverse strand, counting down.
GGTGAAGCTGGGGGTTGACACGAGTCGGATGTCGACTATCAGCTATGGCAAGGACCGTCCCGCGGACCCGGGGCATGACGAGATGGCCTGGGGGAAGAACCGCCGGTGCGAATTTGTCGTTGTCAACCAGTAGATTTGCCAAGGCGGCAGTTGCGTTGACAAGGGGCGCGGCAACGTGTAGTGTCCGGTGTACTAGGAGCGAACGACCGTATGTCACTACCATTGGCAGTGTTGGATGACTGGCACATCATTGTGCTGGCTCTTCTTGTGGTGCTTTTGTTTGGCGGGAAGAAGCTGCCCGAGGTTGCACGCGGCCTCGGTGAGGCGATGCGGGAGTTTAAGAAGGCCTCGCGCGATTTGCACGACGACCCTCAACGCCCGACGGGTAATACGACTACTCCGCCGCCTGCTCAACCGACCGCGGCTGCACCGCAGCACTCCTCCGAACCGAAGCAAGGCTAAGGCCTTCTCCAGTGCGTCCGTGGTTTTCGAAGAAGGCTCCCTCGGACAAACTCCAGGTTGTTGAGGATTCTTCGTCCCGAGAGGAAGGCAATCTCAAATCGTTTTGGGAGCATCTGGATGATCTGCGGAGTACGGTCTTCAAAAGTCTCATTGCACTCGCTGTCACCTTCCATTTGGCACTGGCGTTTGCCAATCGAATCCTCGGCATCCTGACGTGGCCGCTGCGGCGGGTGACAGATCACCCGGAGAATTTCCTGCTAAGCCTGAACGTCACCGATTCCTTTATGCTATCAGTGAAACTGGCGTTTTACGTAGGCCTGGTGTTGGCGGCACCCGCGATCCTGTATTTCGTTGGTCAGTTCGTGCTTCCTGCGCTTCGGCCGAGGGAGAAACAGATGCTGTGGCCGGGCTTCGCCGCCGGAACCATTCTATTCATTCTCGGTGCGGTGAGTTGTTTTCTGTTCATCGTCCCGCAGACATTGCGCGCATTTATCCAGGCGAGCCACTGGTTGGGAATCGAACCACGGTGGACGATTGAAAGCTACATCAGCTTCGTCACCCAGTTCACGTTGATGACGGGATTAACGTTTGAAATCCCGCTCGTGCTGCTTGTTCTGGTGCGGCTCGGAGTTCTCAGCTATGCGACCGTCCGCAGTGGCCGGAAGATTCTGATCCTTGTTGCGTTTGTTATTGCCGCGTTCCTCGCGCCGCCGGACCCACTGTCGATGATCCTGATGGCTCTGCCGCTCGTCCTGCTATTTGAAATCACAATCTGGCTGTGCTGGCTTACGGAGCGACGGCGGAATACCTGACGTTACGACTCGTAAGTCTTGCGAAACTTTACCTTCGGGTCTTCCGCCGTGCCTGCCTCGGGCTTGGCAGGCTCCTGGGGTGGCGGGGTCGTCTGCGGCGCCTTGGATTCCTCGACGAACATCAGGCGTAAATCGGTAAGCGTTGCCTGGATGACTTTTGTCTCGTCCGAATTGAGGTTGCCGCGGGTCTTGTGCTCCAGCATTTCGAGGGTGTCGATGAACAGGCGGGCGGCGGCCATGTTCTTGTCCGCTTTCCCCGTGGCGGGGTTGGCGAGTTTGCCAAGCGCGATCATCGCCTGCGTTCCGAACAGGCCGACCATATCGAGGAAGCGCAACGTGTCCTCCGTCGAACCGAGCGTGTCTTGTTGAACTTCCGCCATGATTACTCCTTCTCCTGGGACGGCGTCACGATCACCACGGCGTGTGGTTTGCCGTTGAAGTACTGGTTGGCGACCCGCTTGATGTCATCGAGCGTCACCGCCCGGTACTTGTCATCCGCCGTCTTGAAGAAATCGTACCCGAGACCCGTCAGTTCGTCCAGCCCAACCATCGCGCCCAATTCGGAATTGTCCTGCATCCGGATGCGGCGCTGTCCGATGACGCCGGTTTTGGCGCGCGCGAGTTCCTCATCGCTCAGGCCGTCGGCCTTCAGCTTTTCCAACTCGGCGAAGATTTCCTTCTCGCACTGGCCTACGTTCTGAGGCGTGGTCCCGACGTAAAACGCGAAGTAGCCCGGGTCGAGTCCGACCAATTGAAATGCGCCGACGTAATAACACAACCCGAGCGCATCGCGAATGCGTTGGAAGACCCGCGAGCCGAGCCCCGAGTAGGCTTCGTTGAGCAGTTCCATGACGAAGCGGTCCTTGTTGAACATATCGACGCCGCTGTAGCCGATCAGCAGGACGGCTTGCTGCTTTGGCACAATCTCGACCTTGCGGGCGTCGGCGGCCAATGTTTCCGGTCCCGAGTGTGGAAATTCGAGCTTTACCGATTTCATTCCACCGAACCGGGCTTCGATCTTTTGCCGCACGTCATCGGCCTTTACATTGCCGAAAATGGTGAGGACCATGTTATTGGGGACGACGAAGCGGCGGTGAAAGTTCACCAGGTCGGCCCGGGTGAGTTTCGCGACGGTCTCGGGCTTCCCGAGAATGTTCAAATGGTACGGATGTCGCGCGAACATCGCCTCGCGCAGAAGCTGCTGGCCCTGGCGCAGAATCTGGTCCTGCTCCTGTTTGAATTCAGCGATCTGCACCGCCCGCTCGCGCGCCAGCAGCGTGTCGGGGAACGTCGGGTTCTGCAGCACGTCGGCCAGCACGTCGAGGGTGCGATCCAAATCCTCGCTCAACGATTCCGCGGCGATGTCGAAGCTGTTGTTGCCGGCGAAATAGCTGATCGCGCCACCCGCCGACTCCATCGTTTCCGCGATTTGGTCAGCGGTTCGTGTCGTCGTGCCCTTCAACAGCATTCGGGCCGTCAATTTGCAAACGCCGTTGTTCGTGTCGGTCTCAGCGATGACACCGCCCTTCATCAGCGCGTGAATGTTGACCATGGGCAGCTTCGGATCTTCCCGCACCAGCAAGCGCAGCCCGTTGGGAAAATCGAACTTCTTGATTTCGATTTCCGACCTGACAGCCGCAGTCGACGGCGGTTGGGGCGGCGTACCCGGCGGATCGAGAGACGTGATGGTCAGGTTATTGTCCGTGAAATACTTTCGGATCACGCGTTGCAAATCGTCGAGCGTCACCTTGCGCAGGTTCTCGAGATAGATCCTGGAATAATTCGGATCCCCGAGGAGGAACTCGTTGTTGGCGATGTCCGAAGCCTGGCCCGCCATGGTCTTGAGGCCATCGAGGTAATGGCTGGTGCTCAATTTGATGGCTTTTTGCAGCTCCTGTTCCGTGACGGGCTGATCGATCAACAGTTTGACCTGTTCGCGAATTGCCGCGATCGCCGCGTCGCGTTTGTCGGGATCGGTGCTGGCGCTGATCGTGAAAATGCCCGGATAACCGGGGGTGTCGCTGCCCGCATCGATGCTGTGGACCAGACCGCGTTTCTGCTGGAGTTCGCGGTAGAGACGCGAGCTCTGGCCCTGGCCAAGGACGATGGCCAGCACGTCGAGTGGGCAAACATCCGGCTGGGTGGCCGACGGCCCGTGCCACGCAAGACCAATCCTCGAAACCTGCGTCGGCGTTTCCTCGTGTCGCTCGCGCATACTGAGTTGGGGTGGCTCGGACGGGACGAACGCCGGTTCGACCGCGCCCATGGCGAAGTCTTTCGTCGCGTCGCGGAGTTCCTGCTCGACCTTCGCGGCGTCCACGTCCCCGACGACGACGAAGACAATGTTGTTCGGGACGTAATGCGTCTTGTAGTACGCGACCACGTCATCCCGGGTGATGCGGTTGTAGATGTCCGGGTAACCGATGACGGGGAACCGGTAGGGAAGCGTGGTGTAGGCGGTGGCCCAGAGCATGAGATTCTCGCGCCGGGCCGGGTCATCGATGTTCATGGCCATTTCCCGGAGGATGACCTGTTTTTCTTTGACGAGCTCCTGCGGAGAAATGGTCGCGTGCTGCATGCAATCAGCAAGAATATCGACGGCGGTCTGCCAGTGTTCGGACGGGATGTTGATATGAAAAACGGTTTGCTCGAAGGAAGTGTACGCGTTCATCGACCCGCCGTTACGCTGGATTTCATGGGCGATTTGCGACACGCCACGCGTGGTCGTGCCTTTGAACAGCATGTGCTCGAGGACGTGGGAGATGCCGGCACCCGTCCATTGGCCTTCGGTAATGCTGCCGGCGCGGACCCAGGCCTGGGCACTCACGACGGGGGCGCTGTGGTCTTCGCGCACCAGCAACGTGAGGCCGTTATCAAAAACAACCTTGTGGGCCGGGGCGACGTTGAAGGTTTGGGCGCGGGTCACGATGACTCCTGTCAGGAAGAGAAGCGACGCCGCCAGCGGGCGCTGCAGGCCATGAAATCGCATGCCGTTTCCGACACCTAATTCGCGCCGCCGCTCAATTTCCGTGTGTCGGAGGAGCGGGTTGGGACGGAATGATAGCGGTCGGTTCCGGCGGCAGCGCCCTTGGCCGGGCGGCGGCTGCGGGCACCGGGCGCCGGCTGGTAGGGTTTGACGAAGGCCTCGTCGAAGTCGTAACCGCCTTTGAAATCCTCGCGCGTGTCCTGTTCCGTCTTGCCGAGGATGCCTTTATCCACCATCTGGAAGACAATCTCGCCGAAATCCTCACAGCGCTTGATCCCCCAGTAACCGAACACGGTCTTGGACATCGGGCCGAACTGATCGAGCGCATAGCGCCGCAGGCCGTCGAGCAGTTCGTGGCCGCTGACGTGCCGCCCCGCGCCCCGTGAATCCTTCTTGAGCATCTTGATGGTGAAATCCAGTCCCTCGCGGACGAAGTAGTAGGCGTCGCCGTCGTATCGCCCATCTCCACGGACGATTTCGTCGACAGCCTCGGCGAAATTCAACTTTTGCATTAGTGGCCCTTTATCTCCAGTGCGACGCCGGCAACTCTCGGATGCCGCGCGCGCCATTCCCTGACAGCCATACCCAGGAGGAGTGCAAACAACAGGAACGCGACGATCACTTGCTCCTCTTTAGTCAACTTGAACATATTATATGGTACCAACCAGCCTCTAAAGTACAATATAGCGGAGTTTGGCCGCGGCTCAACTATAAATTGGCACCCGTGTCTGGCGCCCCGGTCCGCACACGATCCTGATACGTTGAGAGAATATCGCGGCGACCGAGGATGCCGACGACTTTTCGTGAGCCTTTCTGCTCGACCACGACCATTTCCACTTGCATGGACTGTCGAAGCTTTTGCAGCGCGGAGGCGAGATCCTCATCCGGACTGACGGTCACCAGATTTGGCGCCAGGAGATCCTGCGCGACGACGGCGTTCGTGGGGAGATTGCGTTCGGTGAAAAACAGGCGGATATCATCGAATAGAATCACCCCATGCAGATCACCGTGCGCATCCAGGACGGGAAACACATGCCGTTTGCTGTCGGCAACCGTATCGAGGATTTCTGGTAATGGCGCGTCCAGCCGCAGCACGGCCAGTTTCTCGATCGTCGGCATGGCCTCCCGCACGTGGAGCCGCTCCAGCAGGTCAACCACATACTCGCCTTCGTGAGCCGGGGAATCGACCCGCGACTCTACTTGATTCTCGTAAATGGAGAGTCGACGTGGCACCAGAAGATAGCCCACCGTCGTCGTCAACATCAGCGGCGCGAGCAAGCCGTACCCAGTCGTCATTTCTGACACCATGATGAGGGAGGATACGGGTGTCTTGGCCACTCCCGCAAAGAATCCCGCCATGCCGACGAGTGCGAACGCTGCGGGCTGCGTCACCACCTGCGGCAGCCACCCATGCAGCACCGTGCCTACCGCCGCGCCGACCATGCCGCCGATGACCATCGACGGCGCAAATACGCCGCCACTGCCTCCCGAACTGATCGTCAAGCTCGTCGCGAGAATTTTGACGAAGGCGATGGCGACGATAATTTTCAGCGGCAGATAGCCATCCATGGCCAGTTGCACCCAGCCGTAGCCCATGCCCAACACCTGGGGCAGGAAGAAACCGATCGCGCCGACGGCCAGTCCGCCGAGCGCCGGTTTGATGTGATTGGGCAGCCGAATTTTCCGGAACACATGGTCGCGCACGCCGTAGAACACCTTTACGTACAAGGTGCCCATCAACGCGCAGACGATCCCCAAGGCCACATACAACGGCAATTCCAGCGGATGGTTGAACGCCAGATGATACGGTAGCGAAAAAATCGCGCCCCAACTGCCGCTCACCCCGCAGTAAATCGAGTACGACACAATCGAGGCCACAAAGCACGGCACCAGCGCCGCCCCCTCAAACTCGATGTCGCGATACAGCACTTCCACCGCGAATAACGCTCCGCCGAGCGGCGCGCGAAACACCGCGCCGATTCCCGCGCCCGCGCCCGCCAGCAACAGAGTTCGACGTTCACGGTCGCCGGCTTTCAACCAGGTCGCCAACGCCGAGCCGAACCCCGCGCCGACCTGGGCGATCGGCCCCTCGCGTCCCGCCGACCCACCACTCCCGATTGTCAGCGCCGAAGCGATGGTCTTGATGAACGGAATCCGTTTGCGAATAACCCCGCGTTTGCGATGGAACGCGTCAATCATTGCGTCGGTGCCATGGCCCTCCGCCTCGGGCGCGAATGAGAACACGAGCAACCCGGACAGTAACCCGCCGACTGCCGGTACGACAAATAGCAACCATCGCCGCGCCGGTTCCGCGGGCATCTTCGTCACGCCCTCCGCGCCGGGTTGGGGCAACTCGTAGCCGACCGCCCGCACCATGAACAGTTCGCTCGCGCCATTGAGGACGAAGTTGAACGCCAGCGCGCCGAATCCGGCAACGACACCAACGAGCATGCTCAGGAGGACCGAACGCCCAACGCTGTGTGTTTTGATCTGCTGCCAGAACCTGGTAATTGCCTTCATTGGCTCACGGCGATGTTGACCAGTTTGCCCGGGACGACAATCACCTTTTTCACCTGTTTGCCGGCGAGGTGCTCTTTTACGCGGGCGTTCGCGAGCGCGAGCTTTTCGAGATCGGCGGCCGAGATTTGCGCGGGGACTTCGACCCGGTCACGGATCTTGCCGTTGACTTGCAGGATGACGGTGACCTTGTCCTCTTTGAGCAAGGCGTCGTCGTGCTTCGGCCAGGGCGCGTAAGCCAACGATTGTTTGTGGCCAAGTTTTTCCCACAATTCCTCGGCCAGATGCGGCGCGTAGGGCGCCAACAACAGCACGAACGGCTCGAGAAGCTTGCGCGGACGTTTCTCCTGCGCCGTCACCTCGTTGACGAAGATCATCATCTGGGAGATGGCGGTATTGAACGCCAGTGTGTCCGTGTCCTCACCAACCTTCTTGATGGTCTGATGCAGGGCCTTGAGAAGCGTTCCCGCCGGTTCGCTGTCGTCGAGGAGGAGTTTGCCTTCTTCATCGCAGAACAGCCGCCACACGCGACCGAGAAAGCGGTAGACGCCTTCCAGACCCTGCGTGCTCCACGGTTTGGTGGCGTCGAGCGGGCCCAAGAACATCTCATACATGCGCAAGGCGTCCGCGCCGTAATCGCGCACCACGTCGTCGGGATTGATGACGTTGCCCCACGACTTGCTCATTTTTCGCCCGTCTTCGCCGAGGATCATGCCCTGGTTGACGAGGCGCATGAACGGTTCGGGCGTCGAGACGTGGCCGAGGTCGAAGAGCACCTTGTGCCAGAATCGCGAGTAGAGGAGGTGAAGCACGGCGTGCTCCGCGCCGCCGATGTAGAGATCGACGGGCATCCAGTACTTCTCCTTGTCCTTGGCGACGAATGTGGTGTCATTCTTCGGATCGATGTAGCGCAAGTAGTACCAGCACGAGCCGGCCCATTGGGGCATCGTGTTCGTCTCGCGCTTGGCCGGGCCGCCGCACTGCGGACATTTCGTGTTGACCCAATCGGTCGCCTTCGCCAACGGTGGGTCGGCGCTGCCCGATGGCGAGTAATCCTTCATCTCCGGCAATTCCAGGGGCAATTCGCTCTCCGGCAACGGAACCGCGCCGTGCTTGTCGCAATGGACGACCGGAATCGGTTCACCCCAATAGCGCTGGCGTGAGAACAACCAGTCGCGAAGCTTGTATTGGACGGTCGCTTTGCCGAGGCCTTTTTCTTGAAGCCACGTGGTGATCCTTTTCTTGGCTTCGGGAGTACGGAGGCCATTGATCAAGCCGCTGTTGATGGAGATTCCATCGCCCGTGAAGCCGTGCGGATCGATGCCTTCGGGAGGTTGGACAACAGTGCGAATCTCCAAGCCAAACTTCTTGGCAAATTCAAAATCGCGGGCGTCGTGGGCGGGGACGGCCATGATGGCCCCAGTGCCGTAGCCCATCATCACGTAATCGGCGACCCAGATGGGGATTTTCTCGTTATTGACGGGATTGATCGCGTAGCCGCCGGTGAAGACACCGGTCTTGTCCTTTTCGAGCGCGGCGCGTTCCAATTCGCTTTTGTGGGTGGCTTCGGCGCGATAGGCGTTGACGGCGGCCTGTTGCGCGGGTGTTGTGATCTTGGCCACAAGCGGGTGCTCGGGTGCGAGCACCATATATGTCGCGCCGTAGAGTGTGTCGGGGCGGGTTGTGAAAACCTCAATGGTCAACTCGGAACCATGAACTTTGAACTGGACGGACGCGCCTTCGCTGCGCCCGATCCAATTGCGCTGCTGTTCCTTGATTGAATCGGGCCAGTTGACCAGCTCCAAATCTTTCAAGAGCCGTTCGGCGTAGGCGGTGATCTTGAGAACCCACTGGCGGAGCGGCCGGCGGACGACGCCCGGGTGGCCCTTGTCTTTGCACGTGCCGTCAGCGTTCACCTCTTCGTTGGCGAGGACGGTCTTGCAGCCGTCGCACCACCAGACCGGCACGTGGGATTCGTAGGCGAGACCTTTTTTGAATAGTTGCAAGAAGATCCATTGCGTCCATTTGAAGTATTCGGGGTCGGTCGTGTCGACTTCGCGGTCCCAGTCGTACGAGAACCCGAGCATCTGGATCTGGCGACGGAACGTATCGACATTTTGCCTGGTCGTGATGGCGGGGTGAGTGCCCGTCTTGATGGCGTATTGTTCGGCGGGAAGGCCGAATGCGTCCCAGCCCATCGGATGGAGGACGTTGAGCCCGCGCATGCGCTGAAAGCGGCAATAGATGTCCGTGGCGGTGTACCCTTCGGGATGGCCGACGTGGAGGCCCGCGCCGCTGGGATAGGGGAACATGTCGAGCACGTAGAGCTTTTTCTTCGTCGCGTCCTCGTGGGCGGCGAACGTCTTATGCTCGGCCCAGTAGCGTTGCCACTTCGGCTCGATCCTGTCGAACGGATATTTTTTGCGTAATTCAGGCATGGGAGACGTCGCGACTATATCGGGTGCGCGTCAGCGCCGCAAGCCTTACGCGTGAACGCAGCCGAGAGAGTGGAGGACGGACGAGAGCAAGCGCCATTCGCGGCGGTATTGGGCCAGGACCTGACGACCGGGGGCACGGATGCGGTAATAGCGGCGTTGGCGGCCGGCGACATCGGCGCGCCGCGAGGCGATCCAGTGTGCGCGCTCCATCCTGGCCAGTAAACGATAGAGTGGTCCTTCTTGAAGGGGAAACATTCCCTTGGAAGTGGTCCAGACGTCGTGACGGAGCCCGTATCCGTAGAGTTCGCCGCGGTTTTGCAATACGGACAAGATGATCCAGGCGGTTGTGCCCTTCCGCATCTGAGACATCAGATTGCCAGCGACGTTCTTCTCGCGACGAAGGAATGGGCGTGACGGCCAAAGAAATGGCGAGGAACCGGTGGAACGGGTTCTCGCTCGGTTGGTAGACGGATGATGCATACCTTTGATAGGTATCATACGACGGGAGGCGGGGGCAAGAGCAAGTGGGGTCGGGGATCGAGGAATTCGGATGGTGGGCACGGAGGAGGCGCGGGACCGGGCGGAAGACGTGGCGGCGACAGGCATGCGCGAGGAGCAGGACGGAAACGGTTGCGTGGCACAGCGGCTTGCGGTGATACATACCTTTGAGAGGCATGATGCGACGCGCGGGAGAGAAGGGGCGGGTCAGTTGAATGAACGCGCTCGGGTAGGGACTGCGAAGAATTCGCCAGGAGGAAGGCGTGGCATTGATGGGCGTGCCGGGACGGAGCGAGGAGGAGAAAGTCGGAAACGGTCGCGCGATGCGGTGGGCCCCCGTAACGCATACCTTTGAGACGTATCATGCATCAGGTGGAAGAAGAGAGGGCAGATCGGTTGAATGAACCCTGTGTGAGGGTGGAAACAGGGGTGCGACGGTGGGGAAGACGCGGCAGTGATGGGCGTGCTGGGAGCGAGCGACGAGGAAAACGCCGGAAACGGTCGCGCGATGCGGTGAGTCCCCATCATACATACCTTTGAGAGGTATCATGCCATGCGGGGACGAGGCTGGAGCGAGGAAACCGGGATGGAGGCAAGAAGGGGTGTGGCGACACGGATGGATGGGCCGGGAAGGGAGGACGGATGCGGCGGCGGATTGCGATGATACATACCTTTGAGGGGTATCATGCATCCGGCGGCGGAAAAAGGGGTAAGGCAGCCAAATGAACCCAGCGCATGCGGGGATGTTGAGGAATTCAGAAGGAGGAATCGATCTAGGCGGGCGGGACGGGCGAGCCACAGATGCACACGGATAATCGCTGATACCTAGTAGTACTAGGCATCGGGCTGGGCGCGATACATTGCAGTGCCATGTATCATGAGGAGGCGGGCAAGCCACGCCAGAGGCGGGCAGGGTGGGATCGGGGGAAGAGAGCGTCCAGAGTCAAGGTCTGAGCCCGGAGATCTAGCCGGAGGTGAAACAGGCGCGGGGAAATCCGCGGAGCGTGACCGGCCAGAATCCGTTGTTCGACCGTCAGGCGTAGGTCGCGTCGGGCAGCTTGTTGGCAAATGGATAGAGGATTGGACCGGAGGCGAAGTCCTTCCGGCCGGTGGGACGTCACGAGTCAAGGGCTGAGGCTGTTTACAGCGCGGTTAGGTCTTTGCACCTCTTGACATCCTTTGGCTCTGGGTTCAGAATTCGCGGCGCATCGAGCGTGGGTGCACACGGAATTATGAAGTGCAGTCTTACTAACGAAGGTTGGCGGGAGGACCTTGCATTTGCGGAGCTTCAGTCCCACAAGGGGACCTTGCTTGCTATCACAGGGTCTACTAATGAATCTGATACACGTCTCAGGGCGATAGATACGCTCCTTTTCGACATCCTGCGGTGGGGAAAGGCCGAAATCGAGACCGAGAAATACTGCCGAGCCGCAGGCTTCTCAGACTACTTGTTTTCGATCAATGGCAGCCGTAGTTTAATTCTCGAAGCGAAGAGGGCTGGCATTTGTTTTGTGCTGCCCGATCGTGAGTACACGGCGTCCCCCTATGCATTCGGCCTGCTCGCCAAAGAGTGTCCTGAAGCAATGGAGGCCTTACAGCAAGCTGCCGGGTACGCCCTCGCACAGGGCTGTCGTTACGTTGGCATCTCGAACGGCCACCAGTGGCTTTTCGCGTTAACATTTGTCCCAGATCAGCCCCTGTCAGAGCGCCAAGTCTACGTATTTGAATCAATGAACGGAATTGAGTCCAAGTTTCGTCTCTTCTGGGACTGTTTTAGCAGGGCTGGCATCCAAGACAATAGCGCATGCAACGGCCTTTTGGAGAGCAGGCGGGTACCCGCTCCACCCAAATTCTCAGCGAGAATAGCTGGCTATCCCAATCCGGCCGGTCGCAACGTTTTTGCGAATGAGCTCTCGTACATCCTCGATTTGGTTTGGGATACCATTTCCCAGGCCGAGAATTCCGAAGATTTTGTCAATAACTGTTACATCTCGCCTGAAGCCCATGGCGAACTTATTGATTTGGCAACGGAGCTATTCGATAGGCGCAGAAAGGATGATGAGATTCTTCTCGAGTACGACATCTCCTCTATTGACGCTCTTCCACATCAGCTCGCCAATTTGCCGTCAGAACGTCCGTTCGTCATATTGGGCGAGGTCGGTCGAGGCAAATCCTCATTCCTAAAATACCTGCGGTTCGTGGCTGCACGACAGCATCTTGCACACTATATACAAATCGACCTTGATTTTGTTGACCGCCCAGATCGTACGAACGAGGTTCCCGACTTTATCTACCAAGAGGTCGCTCGCCAGTTGCGCGAAAAGTACGAGGTCGACATCTACAGCGATGCTTTCGCACGTGGCGTCTTGAATCTCGACTTGCTTAGGTTGCAGGCTACGCCAAAGGGTAAACTCTTACAGGGTCAGCCGGCCCAGTATAAAGAATTCGAAGTCGAATTTATCGAATCTGCCCAGAAAGACACACACGTCTATCTGACTAAAGTTATGCATCATCTGAAGAGGGGGCGCAATTGTTCCGTCGCTCTGTTCTTTGATAATCTGGATCGTCGGGATGGGGCAATTCAGGAGGCAGCGTTTCTGAAATCCTCATCGATTGCGCGCGATTGGTCTGCGCTCGTGTTTGTTTGTCTCAGGCCAAGCACCTTCTACGAATCGCAGGAACGAGGAGTTCTTGATGCAATTGCCCCAAGAACGTTCACCGTGGGGCAGCCAGACCTGACCCTATTACTGAAAAAGAGATTCGCTTACGCAACGTCCATCGCCCTCGGTAGAAAGGCGATAGGGGCCCCCGCAAGCAAGAACATCGCCTTCCACCTTCACAACGTCGCGATGATATTTGACTCGTGCGAATTCGCGGCAAGAAAGAGGCACGGGATAATACCGATGCTCGAAGCGGTTTCGAACGGAAATATCCGCCGTTTGCTTGATTTTGCAAAGATGATATTGAGCAGTCGCCACTTGGACACTAAGAAGATTGTCCAGATCATCGAGAACGATGGTTCGTACACAATTCCGGACTACGAGGGTGTGAAGTCGCTCTTGTACGGCGATTATATGCAGTACGACCCATCCAAATCGGTCTTTGTGAACCTTTTTGACATGCAACACGCTGACCCGAAGGAGCATTTTTTGCGGTATGCGTTGCTTTATTACATGACGCGGTTTTCCATCGGTGACGCTAGTCGCGGCTATACGCACGTAGAGAGTATCCACGAGTACCTAGCTCTTTTTGGCTATTCCAGGCGGGATATCGATGATGCTCTCGAGTACCTGTACGACAAGAAATGCCTTCGGAGCCGGATTGAGGGTTTCGAATGGTCGAGGCACCCTAAAGACCTGAGGATAACATCCCTTGGTCGATACCATGCGAACATACTGATCGCTACGTTTCAGTACATTGACGCGATTATTTTCGATACTCCTATACTCGACGCCGCACTCCGCGACAGTGTGACGGCCGACACCGACATAAGAGTTCGCGTGAAACGTACCGAACAAATGCTCGACTACTTGGACAAAGCCGCTCCCTCGATAGGTAACGCAGAACTGGTGGACGAGTGGCGTCGTGCATCCGAGACAGTACGTCGAGAAATTGAGGAGATCCGGGGCCGCATCAGGTAACACTGGCGGACTCGGCTCTGGATTCTTGATACGTCGCACGCCCCGCACCGGGCGCTGTTTGATCGCCGTTCCCGACTTCTAGCCTACGTGTACCGATGCGGCGGTAAAAAGTGGACCCAGGGCAGGTATTCGACGCGCGTCGTGGGACTCCGCTTGGGGTGGAAAAATCAGGCGGGGCATGGGGGCGGTCCACCTTCGCTAAACCTTCCGCCGTCGCTCTGCGAGCTTCCGCCTTCGTCAAGACTTCGGCTGACGGGATGGCGGACCGTGGGTTCGGTGCATGTCGAGGGCTTTCAACCACCGCAAGCAGGGACGCTTGCGCCACCATTCGGCCAGCGCGGCGGGATACCCTCGTCTGACTCGGGCATCGCGCCCTACAAGACGGAAGAGGCGGCAACCGGAGCGGTTGCCCTACAATGCGGAGGCGACACGGCAGGATACCTACACGACAGGCATCCTGCCCTACAATTCGGGGGGCGTCGCGGCGGATTAGGGGGCGGGGTTCCGCTTTTGAAAAATGGCTGGACAATATGGATGCGATAGTGTATGGTCGGGGCGGTTTGGAGTGTTGTTTGACATAAAGGGTAGCAGGGCGTGGCAGGAAACGACAGAGATCCTTCGACAAGCTCAGGATGACAACCCGGGGGAAGCCTAGCACGCCGGACGGCGGGGATGCGGCTCGCCGGGAGCCCCGAAAAGGATTCGGGGTAAACCTCGCCCTCCCATGGGAGAGGCGGCACGGCGACGCCGACGTAGGGATCGGGGTAAACACCACAAGGGAAGGGGGGGTGCAAAAAAAGTATTTTTGCAAACGAACCCAAGTTTATGCAGGCCGGCGTGGAAAAATTTGGGAAACGAAGCCAAAACGAACCCAAGTTGAAGGGAGGAGATGGCCTCTGGATTGTGGTGTTTGGGGGGGGGGAATTAAGGGTTAATGGTCGATGGTTGATGATTGAGGAAGGGAGAGAGGCGGGATACCTAGACCCTTCGACTTCGCTCAGGGCAGGCTCTCGGCATCGCGCCCTACAATTCGGAAACGGCCAGGCGGTTGTGGAGGGCGTGGTGGTAGACGGAGACGTATTGGCGGGCGGAGGTGGCCCAGTCGAAGTTTTGGGACATGGCTTGTTGGCGCAAGGTGGTGATGTGGTGGGGTCGGTCGAACCAGGTGGAGACGGCCCAGCCGATGCACCAGTAGAGGGCGAGGCCGGAGGGTTCCCAGAATTTGAAGCCGGTGCCGGTGCCGGTGGCTTCGGAGTAGTTGGCGACGGTGTCGTCGAGGCCGCCGGTGGCGCGGACGACGGGGAGTGTGGCGTATTTGAGGGAGTAGATCTGGTTGAGGCCGCAGGGTTCGTAGAGCGAGGGCATGAGAAAGAAGTCGCTGCCGGCTTCGATGAGGTGGCTGAGGTCGTCGGAGTAGCCGATGTGGGAGCCGACGCGGCCGGGATGGGCGGCGGTGAGCCAGTGGACGAAGTTTTCGGTGTCGGCGTCGCCGTTGCCGAGGATGACGCATTGGAGGAGCATGTTGTTGAGGGCGGGCGGGAGGGCTTCGCGGAGGAGGTTGAAGCCTTTCTGGTGGGCGAAGCGGCTGACGATGCCGAAGACGGGGAGGTCGGGGCGGACTTCGAGGTTGAAGCGGCGCTGGAGGGCGGCTTTGCAGGCGGCTTTGCCGGTGAGGTCCTGCGGCGAAAATTGCGCGGGGATGAGCGGGTCGGTGGCCGGGTTCCAGCGGGAGTAATCGGCGCCGTTGAGGATGCCGGAGAGGTCGGCGCGGCGGTTGTTGAGGAACATCGCGAGACCCTGACCGCCGATGGGGCCAAGGATTTCCGTCGCGTGCGTGGGCGAGACGGTGGTGAGCGCGTCGGCGAAAGCGATGCCGCCTTTGAGGAGGTTGGTCTTGCCGAAGTCCTCGAATTTGTCCGGGGTGAAGTGTTCCGCGCCGAGGCCGAGATAGGGCATGACGTTGGCGTCGTACTTACCCTGATAACCGATGTTGTGGATGGTGAGGACGCTGGCGGTGTTGGAGAGCGGCGAGAGAATGCGGTCCCAGGTTTTGAGGAGGGCGGGCAGGATCGCCGTGGGCCAATCGTGGGCGTGCATGATGTGAGGGATGAACTGGAAATCTTTGCAGATTTGCAGCGCGGCTTTCGAGAGGAAGCCGAAACGGAAGGCGTTGTCCATGTGATGACCGAGCGGGCCGTCGTAAATGCCCGGGCGACCGAAGTAGGCGTCGTACTCGAGGAACCAGACCGGCACCTCGTTGTCGAGGAGCGTGCGGTGGACGGCGACCCAGTGTTCGATGCCCGCGCCCATGTGGACGCAGGCGGTGCCGGCGGGGTGGATGGCGTACTTCGCGCGGTCGATGGACGAGTACAGTGGGATCAGGATGCGGGCGTCGTGACCGAGCCGGCGCAAGGCTTTGGACAGTCCCGCGACCACGTCGGCGAGGCCGCCGGTTTTGGCGAACGGCACGCACTCGGAGGAGACGAACAGGATTCGCAGACCTTCGGGTTGCGATGCCGCAGGCGATTGGCTGGACGAGTGACGAGACGTTGGCGCGCTGGCGGTTGTGGAAATGGGGGACATGCAGGGCGGAAGTCTAGCAGCGGGTCATTGCGTCCGCAAGCGTTTCACAAGGGCGTTGGGAAAGGGCTGGAGCAAAGCGCGTTACGGGCTGGGGAAGAGCCGTTTGGGCGGTTCGACGGGAGCGGGTGCTTCGTTGGTCTGGTCGAGAGTGTTCGTCGGAGCGGCGGGAGACGACGATGCGACCGGACCGAGTTGCGGTCGGTTGTTGTTCAGCCACTGCGCGGCGCTGATGTGGATGGTCAACAGAGAGGTGCACAGCTCCGGTTTTTCCGAGGTGTAGTAGATGCTCGCGTCGGCACGGGTCTGATCATCCGACCACGAAACGTCCACGCGGTAGGGAAACGCGGCGAGTCGTTTCTCCCGGTCCGCGCCGGCCTTGATACCACCGGCGTCGGCGAACAATCCGAGGCCGAGGTTCTCGTCGCTTGGTTTGCCGGACTTGAGCGCACGATCTTTCGGTTCGCCGAATTTTTCCTGCAACTCCCGCTCGATTCTGTCGGGCATGACACGACGTTCGCGCGTATCGACCCAGAATTCTTTGAGGAGGTTGTTGTAGAAATGCATCGTGACGGAATCGACATCGCCGGCCTGGGTCGCTTCATAAATTTCGGGAACCATCCCACGGGTGTTTTGCAGGCGCAGGGGGAACCGCCGCTGGAGCTGTCCGAGATTGGCGTCAAGGCGGACACCGAGGAACTCGTCGATGACGTTGGTCAAATCCGTGCGGGGTTCTTCGATGGCGGGCGGCGGGGGAGTGGTTTCGGTTGCGGCGGGGACCGGAATCGAGATGGCATCGTCGCTCAGGACCGGGGGACGCCTGTCGAGCCGCTCTTTGAGGAGGTAGATCCAGAACGGCGCGAGCACGAGCAGCACCAGCGACGCGCCAACGAGGTACGTGAACGGTTGGGGGATGGGTTCGAAGATGCGGCGCAACCGTCGCTGCTGGCTCGAAGGCGGCAGACGGTCTTCTGGATTAGCGCGGTGGTGGGGAGGCGAATCCGTCGGTGGTTGCGGAACCTGTGTCAACAGGCCACAGGCAGAGCATTCGACCTCGGGCGTCGGCGGGAGCCCGGTGAGGACGATGCGTTGGCCGCAATGTTGGCATCGGAACTCCATCAGCGGCGGTAGTCTATCCATGACGAGGGCGAATTTCCACACTGAAAAACTGTGGGCGCGCGGGCGCGCTATGGTATTATAATGGTCGGGACATGTACCGATTGCTTTTCCAAGACCGTCTCGCATCACGGGAGCCGCTGGCGATCGACCGTCCATCGGTGATCATCGGTCGGCATGTGGATTGCCACGTACAACTGGCCGAACCGGGCGTGCGTGACCATCATGCGACCATCGAACGGCGTCTGGACGGTTATTACCTGCGCGGCTTGGACAGCCCGAACGGCGTTTACGTCAACGGCCAGGCCATTACGGAACGACGGCTGGCGTCCGGGGACGAATTGGAAATCGGCCCGGTGCATCTCCGGTTTGAGATCGTGCACGACGGTGGCGCCAAGCGGCAACGTCGTCCCATCGATCTGCTGCAGGTCCTGGCGGTCGTCGTCGTCGGTGGTCTGATTATTGGCGAAATCGTGTTGCTGGGTCGGATATTTTCCGAAAGCCGCCCGAAGAGGGTGAGATTGGACGTGGTTCGCAGCGCGTCATCGGACCCGACGGGCGCAGCGGGATCGGGTTTCTCGTCGCCATCCGCTTCCGGTTTCGGCGAGCTTGCTGGGGCGGGCGATCATGTCGCGCCGGCGCCGACAATTGTCGAGCCGCCCTTGCTAAACCATGTGATTCGTCTGGCGCGTGTGGAGCGCAACGACAATGGCGATGTGGCCACCGTGACCATTCAAGCGAAGGCGCAGGCGGGCGAACGCGAACTCAATACGGCGGCGGTGGCCATCGGTGTGCAATTCGCCACGGTCGACGGCGCGGGGCTGGGCGTCGATTGGCGCAAACCGGTCTGGCTGTCCATCCCGTCGTGGGAGAACTTTTCGACCAAGACCTTCACGGTCCGATTTCCGGGAGCGGCGCATGAACTGGTTGGGTTCGTGGTGCGGACGTACTACCATCGCGCGATGCAGGACGTCGCCGCCGTGCCGCCGTCGATGCGGACGCAGGCGCCGATCCCGACGCCGGAGGGATCGCCATGACCGGGCCAGCATCGACCTCCGACCCGCTCGTCGGCCGGATGTTGCGTGCCTATAAGATTCAGGAACCAATCGGCGTCAGCCGCTGGGGCAAGGTCTACCGCGCGGTTCAGACGACGATGGACCGCACAGTTGCGGTGCGCGTCCTCTCGCCGGGAATTGCCGCGCTGCCGGGCAAGATCGACCATTTCTTGGAAGAAACCCGCGCCGATGCCTCGCTGATGCATCCCCATCTCGTCACGGTGTACGAAGCCGGGCAATCCGACGGCACCTACTTCTGCGCGATGGAATATATGGACGGCCCCCCGCTCGCGCGCTTCCTGCGCCACGGTGACGGAGTGGACGAACACCGGCTGTTGCAGGCCATTGCGGGCGTGGCGCGCGCGCTGGACTTTCTCTGGCAACGCGATGTTCCCCACCAGCCGCCCGCCGACAAAAACGTTCTCACGGCGACCGATGGCACGGTCAAGCTCATCAACGTTGCTCCCGCCGAAATGCCCGCCAGTCCGTCCGCGCAAGAGGACGTGGTCAATCTGGCGGTGATGGTGGCCACGCTCACCAACGACATTGGACCGGTCACCAAACCCGTCAGCGAGTTTGTCGAGGGAATGCTCGGCGCGGAAGGCCGCAAGCAGTTCACGTCGTTGTCCGAAGTGGCCAGCACGGCGGAGGCGCTGGATCACGACCTGTCCTCGGCGGTGCGGGTCGCCACGCCGGGCGATACGCGCGCCGGCCCGAAATACGACCGACTGTTGCGGGTAATCGTGATGGCGGCGGTTGGGATCGCGGTCGTCGCCTTCGTGACGTGGTTGTGGTCCCGCGGCCACACTCCGCACTAGGCCTGCCGCCCCGATTCTCACGGCGAGACCGAACCCCAGCGACTCACGAGATCCGGGAATTGGCAGTGGCGGCAACCCGACTTGTCGTTCACGCAAAAGTCGTGAAAAATCTGCATCAGGCCCTGTTGTTGGCGCATCGTCTTGATGGAACGGCGCGTGAGCGGCGAGTTCTCGAACAATTGGCTCGCGGCCAGGCGGAGGATGCTGTTGGACGGTGCGGCGGGCAGCCGTGAGTAGCCGGCCTTCGCGGCCTCGTACAACTTGGCGTCGCCACTGTGTTCCCCGTATGCCGCGACGAACGGCAGCACGATGTTGGCCACGATTTCCTGCGCGCGGCTGAGTCCGATCAACTCGCTCGCCCGCGACTGCGTCTTGCCGCCCAACGTGAAATGGTGGCTCCAGTAATCGTCGCGAATCTCGGAGAAAAACGTGGCCGGGTCGCCGCCGCTCTCAACCGCGCCCACGACCTTCTCCATCAACTTCGGGTGCTTCTTCAGCAACGCGACCGCCGCGCCGAGCCGCCGGTGCGGATGGTTGGCCGGACGCACCCCGTGAAATCGCCACGCGCTTGCTGGTAGGATACGGTCTTCCCAATCCGGTCGCAATTTCCACCACGCGTTCCAAAACCGTCTCACATAAGCGGCCGCGGCGGTGTTTCGCGTCGCCGGCGCGCCCGTCGGGAGAAAATTGGCGACGCCGAACAGAATCGGCCCGAGATGCGACCGGTGGTCGTTGAGCTCGGACACGGGGACGCGCTGGGCGAGCGCGCGAAACGCCGCCTTGTTGGCTTTGTACCCCAGCGCTTCCATCCAGCCCTCGTAAAATGCCTGCTCGGGACCGACCCGATGAATCCAGCGCAGGAACCGGCGCACTTTGGCCGCGAACCGTTCTTCGCCGGCCGTATCCAGCAGCACGGCGAGCGATTGCGGAGGCAGCGCCTTCAGCACATGGGCGCATTGACCGTGATGGTTGCCGACGTTGTGCGGATAGGAGTCGAGATCCATTTCGTCGTAGAGCTGTTCCAGCGGACTGTCCAAATGATGCTGGATCACCAGTTGCGGGATGATCTGGCCCGCGCGGGTCCGCGGGATGTGCCGGCTGCCCGCTTCCCACAACACGACGTGCAGGATCACATCGTTGAACTGGCCGTCCCGTTCGTGGCCGTGATGGTCCCAATCCTCCGCCCGCAGATGGATCTCGACGTCGCCCGTGCGCTCACCCTCATCGCCGATCTGCAACGTCGCATGCCGAAAATCGGGACCGGCCTCCAAGTTCCACCAACCCTGGAACACCACGCGGACGCCACGGCCATCCGTCGTCTGCAACGCGCCGGGGTTCAGCCGCTGGTCGTACCAGATGCATTGCACGAGCCGTTCGCTGACGGGGATCGGGACATAATTGCTGTCGGCATCGCGGAGAACGACGGGCGCATAGATGTTCGGAAAACTCCGACGCATGAGTTCGTTGCGCAGTTCGCCGTAGCGGGTTAGTGCCATCGCTTGCCTCTCCGAACAATGCTGGAATATACTCTGTCAAAATGAAAATGCGAACGGCATTTTCCCCCGACATCCGATGTCGGGGTGAATCGCCATGCCGCCGTTCGCCCCGTGCCCTTTTGACCCCCAAACGCCCCCGCGAACGTCTCCGGACCCCCCAAACGAAGCCAATTTTGACAAAACGAAGCCAACCCAGATTTAATCCCTCTTATCGCCATAACTCCTTGTCCCACAACGACACAATAGCCAAATATTTGTCCATTATAATTGGCTTCGTTTGGCAAAATTGAGGGGTTTGGGAAACCCCGAAATGGCGTCGCGTCGTTTCGAGGCCCGCAGGGCAGCATGATCGGGAGAGAAGGCTGCCAATTACATATACGGGGCCTACCCCCGGCAGGTCGGGCTGGCCTGTCCTGAGCGGAGTTTACCCCGATTTCGAGTCGAGGTCGGAGGGTAGCGGTAGTCCCCTCTACCTCTTGAGGGAGAGGGTCAGGGTGAGGGGTCATCTCCTCGCCCAATCCCATCCCATCCAAAATCCTATCCATGGGCCGGATGCTATCACATAAAGATAATCAATTCAAGTCCGGATTCGATACCGCGTCATGCACCAAGGATGGCGCCGTTCCCTATGTAGCCGCGGGCGTTGAACGCGGCTCTGCCAGCCTTGTAGCTGCGCTTGCTAAGCGCGGGCCGTTTTGGAATCATCACGTGGCGAAAGGCAACAAAGGCCGAACGGAGCAGTACGAAGGACAGATGCTATGAAGACGCAACACGACTTCCCAAAAGGCGAGCGCGGCAAGCTCTTCAAGCCGAATCCCCCGCTTAGGGACAGTAGAACCGAGACGCCCTCCATGAAAACACACGAAGTCGCAAGATGCATAGAACTCGTGAAAACGGGGCTGACGCAGGTCAAGCCTGGGTACTTCAAATTGAAGACCACCTACGAACCGAGCGGCATCGTCCGTGAGCGAGTATTCTGTTACGAGCTGTACCACAAAGTTCGATCCATGATGAAGGACGATGACGCGTTATCCCTTAATGGAGAGATCGACAAGCGAGGCCATAGAGACTTTAAGAAGCGAGATCAAAAGAATCCGGATTTCGTATTCCACATACCGGGTGAGTTCGCGGGAAATACAGTAATCGTCGAAGTAAAGGGCAGCGTTAAGGACCCGTCTGGCATCCTGAAGGACTTCGCCGTGCTCCTGAGGTTCATCAAGGAATACCAATACCTTGCGGGCATCTTTATCCTCTACAATCACTCGTTCAGTGAGCTCGTTAACGCGCTCGGCGGCGATTTGGTTCGACTCAGCCGCACAGAGGAGGCCGAGTCAGTTTACGTGCTTTGCATTCAGGGGCCTGGGGGTGAGTGTGAGGAACACATCTTGTCAGAACTTAGCTCCCTAGCCAGATAAGCATCCCACATCAGCACGAACTTTCCCCTTACTCAACATCCAGATCACGTGCCAATTTAGAGGCTTTGTAATCCAGCTCGTACAAGAGGTTGAGCATATCTTCGCAGATCTCGATGCCGAGACGTAGCGCGTCGGGTGATGGTTCTTTGAACTCATGCGCCGCTCGATTGCCGATGAAACGGAGAATGTGAAGTTTTTTAGCTGTCGCGCCAGGAAGTAGTCTCTCCAATCCGTCAATTTTCTCCTCCAAGTTTTTCCCAGCAATTTTCTGGTCTGCGCAGATTGCCTCAATAACACTCCGCAGACCGAACGCACACAGCAAATAGAGACTGTGGTGGTGAGCGAAAACAGTCTCGTAATACACATTCGCGATGGTGCCTGGCAGATTCGCGTAATTCCGTACTGGGACGCTACCCTCCGTACGAGCCGGATGGAGCATAAACTCGTGCTCCCCGGTGTCTGTGTACCACGTCTTTCCCTTTCGATCGTAGCACTTTAGCACCCCCCACGACTGCTGCAGGAGCGCCTCTTCACATCCAGCACAGATCCACACGCGGAAGCAGTCAACCCCAGCCATGCGAACGCCGTCGTCATCTTCTACCAAAACAGGGCCCACGTGGCAGAAGAACTCGGCCCCACAAACGTGCTTCGTCTCCGTTCGGCAGTGGTTGCAGAACCATCGCTCCTTTCTTCCAACGAATGTCTTGATCTTACGCATTTTACGGGATCGACTCACTCAGGCACTACGCACAGCATAATCGTTAGTCATTTCACATAGAGGGAATTGTGCAACGACAGAGATTCCCCGACAAGTCTGGAATGACAACCCTAAACAGGGTTCACGCGACAGCGGTGAAACACCATTCCCAACAGCGTTTGTCTTGGGATTGACCCCCTTCGTGTTCTTCGTGGTGAACCCGAATTCGCGTGCATTCGTGCCCATTCGTGGCCAACAAAAAGCCGCACCGGCGGCCCTTCTGGCACATCCGCTGCTCTATATAATGGCGATGAGCCTGCATACCACGAAATGGGTGTCTCTGTGTGTCGCGCTGTGCGCCTTCGGTTGCGTCCAACAGAAGGTCGAGGAATTCAGCGGACCAGTCGAAATCACGCTCCGATCACCCGACGGACCCGCCGGCGGCGTCCCGGTCAAAATCGTCGACGAAGCCTCGGTCGCCAAGGCGCTCGGCACGCTGGCATTGGAACAGGATCTCAAGAGCAACATTTCGGAGGCGGCGTACAGCGAATTCTTCAACACTCTCACCCTGCCCAAGGGGATGAGCGTATTGAAAACCAAGAAGGATGGCCGGGTCCTCGTCAAACAAGTGGGCGCCCCGCACTTTGTCGTGGCCCAACAGGGGCCATATCTGTGGGTTGGCGATGCGGCCGAAGTCCACGATCAGAGATTGCCCATGGGGCCCGACAGCATGGGCGGTCAACACGCTCTCAACCTCCTCATTGCCCAGCCGGGCGTCCTGCGTGAATTGACCGCTGCCACCATGGAGATGGTCCGCCAGGGAAAAATCGACCAGGCCCGCGCGATTGCCCGCTGCGCGCGTTCGCGGGCGTTGATGAACGAGATCGATTGGGAAGAAGCCGCGCCGTTGCTCGCCGGCGCCGAGCAAGCGCTGAAACAGAAGGATTACGACGGCGCGCGGGAGCTAGCCACCCGCGTCGACGACCTGATCCCGAACCAGGCTCGGACGAAAAAATTGCTCGATCAGGTTTCCGCCGAGTATGGCGGCGTAGTTCGTTCGCTCGCGGGACACAAGGGCGCGGTGACGAGCGTCGCGTACAGTCCCGACGGCGAACATGTGCTCAGCGGCGGAGAAGACGGCACGTTGAGGTTGTGGGAGACGGCCACCGGCCGGGAGGTGCGCACATTTACCGGACACAAAGCCGGTGTCACCAGCGTGGCATTCAGCCCGGACGGGGCCACCGCCGTGAGCGGCAGCAACGACAGCACCCTGCGGCTGTGGGACGTTGCGTCGGGACGCGAATTACGCGCGACGGACGGACTCGGTTGGAAGATCGCCGGCGTCGCTCTCAGCGCGGATGGAAAATTCGTCGCGAGCGCTGCCGACGACAATCAGGTGAAACTCTGGAGTGTGCCCAAACTGGAGTTGGTGCGCACGTTTGCCGGACATGGCTGGCGCGTGACGAGCGTCGCGTTCAGTCCCACGGGCGATTCCTCCCTGAGCGGGAGCGAGGACGATTCCCTGAAATTGTGGGACGTGTCGAAGGGACAGGAAACGCGTACGTTCCGCAACGGGTTTGCGGCGGTGACATGTGTGGCGTTCAGTCCCGATGGACAATTTGGGTTGAGTGGCGGCAAGGACAAGGTCGTCCGCATCTGGAATCTGGACAATGGCCGTGAAGTCGAACAACTCAAGGGACACAGCCAAACGGTGCGGAGCGTGGCCTGCACGCGCGACGGACGGTTTGCAGTCAGCGGGAGTGACGACGGAACGGTCAAGGTTTGGGACGTGACCACCGGGACCGAAGTCCGCTCGTTTGCCGGGCACAGCGGCGCGGTGACGGGCGTGGCCATCAGCCCCAGTGGCCGGTTTGTCGCCAGCGCCAGCGCGGACGGCACCGTGAAGATTTGGCAGTTCCCGCAGCCTGTCTGGTCCCGCAGCGAAGAAGTGAAGAAGTAATCGACTCTCCCACCTGATGCCCACCGCCGAGGGACGGGCATCTTACCCGTCCTTGCTTTTTTTGTGCCCGATCCGGCCACGACGCGGTTGAACATTCCGCCGCTTGCCAATGTCTATGCCGTTGTGCTAGAAACACACGCACTTTCCCGTTGGACGACGTAAAGGAGGAAGTTGCAACAAGGGTTTCAAGCTGCTGTCTCGTGCTGTCATGCAACCGATGATCAAAGTAGAAGACCTGACGAAGCGTTACGCGGGCGTGACCGCGCTCAACGGCGTTTCCTTTGAAGTCCAGCGCGGCGAAATTGTCGGCTTTCTCGGGCCGAACGGCGCGGGCAAGAGCACCACGATGCGGATCCTGACGGGATTCATTCCCGCGTCATCCGGGCGGGTTCAGGTTGCGGGACTGGATGTCATGGAGCATTCACTGGAAGTGCGGGAACGCGTCGGGTACATGCCGGAAAATAACCCGTTGTACACGGACATGCGGGTCAGCGAGTACCTGAAGTTCCGCGCCAAGCTCAAAGGACTGCCGCGCTCCGAGCGTCAGGAGCGCATCCCGGAGGTCATGGAGTCGACGGGGATCAAGGACGTGTCCCATCGGATCATCGGACATCTTTCCAAGGGCTATCGGCAACGCGTCGGCTTGGCGGACGCGCTGCTGGCCGAGCCAGATTTGTTGATTCTGGACGAGCCGACCATTGGCCTCGACCCCGTGCAAATCCGCCAGGTACGCCAGCTCATCAAGGACCTCGGCAAACGCCATACCATTCTGCTGTCGACGCATATACTGCCCGAAGTGGAAATGACGTGTAACCGCGTCATCATCATTCACCATGGCCGCATCCTCGCTTCGGACACGCCCGATAGCCTGACGAAAACGCTGAATGCCGGCGGATTGATCCAGGTGGAAGTCCGCGGCCCCGGCTCGGAAGTGCAGGCCAAACTGCGCGCGGTTGAGAATGTGGAATCGATTGACGCAAAGTTGTTGGAGGACGGTTTTGTGCGCGTGATGTTGACGCCCAAGCCGGGCACCGACCCGCGCGAGAAGGTTTACCAGGCGGTGGCGAGCAATGGATGGACGCTGCGCGAGTTGACGCGCTCGCGGACGACGTTGGAGGACATCTTCGTGCAAATCACCCGCGAGGAGGACGAGGCCGAAGAGGAGCGGCGCGAACAGCGCCGGAGCGTGCTGCGATGACAAACGTGCCGCCACTGTTACGACGGGAGCTGAACGCGTATTTCGCGTCCGTTCTGGGATACGTGGCGCTGATGTTTTTCCTGTTGGTGATGGGAGTGACGTTTGCCGTGGTGATCCGCTACCTCAACACCGGCCCGACCCAAATGACGGCCATGAAGATCCTGTTCAGCATGTTCTGGCTGCCGTCTCTCGTGGTCGTGCCGATGATCACCATGCGATTGCTGGCCGAGGAAAAGCGCGCGGGCACGCTGGAGATGCTGATGACCGCGCCGGTGACGGATTTTGAAGTCGTGCTGGCCAAGTATCTCGGCGCGGTCGCGTTGTATGCAATTATGTGGGCGCTGACGGGTTTCTACGTCCTGATTGTCCGGCATTTTTCCGGCAGTGAGGCGATGCTCGATCTGGGCCCGATCTTCAGCGGGTATCTCGGCGTCATTGTGATCGGGCAATTCTTCATCGCCGTCGGCCTGTTGGCGTCCTCGATGACCAAGAGTCAGGTCGCCGCCGCACTGATGTCCTTTGCGGTCGTGTTTATGCTGCTGATCGTATTGAACTGGCTGACGTACCTGTTTCCCACCGGGCCGCTCGGCAAAGTTTTTCATGCCGTGTCGGCGTTCGATCAAATGGAAGATTTCGAGCGCGGGATTGTGGACGTCCGTCCGGTGGTCTTGTATCTGACCGGGACCGTGTGGGTGCTGTTCATCACGACCCGCGTGGTTGAATCGAGGAAATGGAGATGACAGCGGTGACCAGCGACTCCTCACAATCCGGCCAGAAACCCCCAACGTCGCGGCGACGGCGGCTGGTTATCGGCGCAAATGTGCTCGTGCAGATTGTGGCGGTGCTGGCGCTGGTGGTGATGGTCAACTGGTTGACCTCGCGACATTACCTGCGCTTCGACTGGACAAAGTCGGGATACTACAAGCTGTCGGAGAAGACCAAGCAATTGGTCGGCAGCTTGAAGGAGCCTCTGGATGTCGTCGTGTTCCTGCCGGAGTCCGGTCGTCAGGAATATGTGCAGAAGGTCCTCGAGGACGTACGCAACCTGCTGAAGGAATTTCAGTTTTACGGCAAGGACAAGTTGCGGGTGGAGTACGTCGATCCGCAACGCGACCTGGCGCGCGCACAACAACTCGTGACGCAATACAATTTGGATTCGCCCGACGTTGTCATCTTCGCCAGCGGCAGCCATCACAAGTACGTTCGTCTCGATGAAATGGTCGATCTCGACCGCGGTCAGGAGATGGGAGACGAGCCACGGGTGAAGGCATTCAAGGGAGAAGGGATGTTCCTGGCGGCGATCCAGACCGTGACCGAAGAAGCATCACCCAAGGTGTACTTCCTCACCGGGCACGGCGAACGCGACCCGGAGGATTTCGACCAGGCGAACGGCTACTCGGAGTTCGCGCGCTATATCAAGCGCGACAATATCACGGTTGAGAAGTGGAACCTGCAAGAGAAGCAGGCGCTGCCCGCCGACGCGGGCGCGATCGTGATCGCGGGGCCGCGCAAGGCATTTTCGCAAATGGAACTGGACGCGTTGGAGCAGCATTTGAAGAACAAAGGGCGGCTGTTCATCATGCTCGACCCGCGAAGTCAGAGCGGCTTGGAAGCGTTCCTCCGGCACTGGGGCGTACAGGTGGACGACGACTTGGCGATGAGCAAGGCGGGCGTGCTGCTCGGGACGGAATTGTTGAATGTCAACGCCGTGGGCGCCGACTACGCGGCGCATCCGATTACGGCAAAGCTGGCCGACACAAACACGGAATTTCCGTATGCGCGTTCGATTCGTCGCGTGCAACAACCCGAGGGCGGGACAACAGACCGGCCACGGGTCACCGAGTTGGTCAAGGCGGGCGCCGAATACTGGGGAGAGACGAACCCGGACACGGAACACGCCAGGTTTAATCCCGCGACGGACATCGCGGGGCCGCTGCCGTTGGCGGTGGCGGTGGAAACCAGCAAGCCGCAGGGGGTGGATGTGGATATCGGGGTGACGCGCATGGTCGTGGTGGGCACGTCGCGGTTTGTCGACAACAGCGATCTCGCGGGTGGCAACCTGGACTTTTTCATGAACTCGTTGAACTGGCTGCTCCAGCGCGAGCAGTTGGTGGCCGTCAGTCCCAAGACGCCGGAGGAATTTCGCCTCGACATGTCACCGCACCAGCAGATGGCTGTGTACTTTCTGGTCATGGGCGGCATGCCGCTGGCCGTGGCGATCATCGGACTGATGGTCTGGTTGGGGCGACGAAAGTGACGACCGCTGGCGAGGGGCGGCATC
>JBKQMH010000167.1:0-26455 GCA_052146795.1 Verrucomicrobiia bacterium | reverse complement strand
CCCTGTCTTCGAGGACGGCGCGCATGAAATCATCGGTCACACGCACGCTGAGGTTTTCATTCTGGAATGAAACCGAGCCATACGCGTCACCATTGAAGTCCCCCGCATACCCCTGCTCGATCAACGCCCAGGCTTTGCGTTCCTCCTGCTGCTTGGCGTCGATGAACTCCTTGATATCCGGATGCCAGACCTTGAGCGTGTTCATCTTGGCTGCGCGGCGCGTCTTACCGCCGGATTTGACCACGCTGGCGATGGCGTCGTAGACTTTCAGGAATGATAACGGCCCGCTCGGACGTCCGCCGCCGGACAATCTCTCGCGGCCGCTGCGCAAGGACGACAGGTCCGTGCCCGTGCCACTGCCGTACTTGAACAGCATCGCTTCGCTGCGAGCCAATTCCATGATGTCTTCCATCCTGTCGCCGACGGATTGGATGAAACAGGCCGAGCACTGCGGATACTCGTATTGTAACCGGGCGCGGTTGACGCTCCCGGTGGCGGCATCGAAATAGTAGCTGCTCGCGGCGCTCTGTTTGCCGACTCCGTACTGGCTGGACAGGCCGCAGTTGAACCACACGGGGGAATTGAACACCCCGTACTGGTTGAGGCAGAGCCACGTCAACTCGTCGTAAAAAGTCTCGGCGTCCTTGTCGCTGGCGAAATAGCCATCGCGGTTGCCCCAATCGGCCATCGTGCGGGTGACGCGATGAATGAGCTGACGAACGCTCTGCTCGCGCTCGCCGGTTCCGTTCTCGCCGTAGAAGTATTTGGCAACGACGACCTTGGTCGCGAGGATGGACCAGGTTTTCGGGACTTCGACATTCTCCTGCTTGAAAATGACCTTGCCGCTGTCGTCGGTGATCTCCGCCGTGCGTCGGTCCCATTCGACTTCGTCGAACGGCTTGACGTCCACGCGGCTGAACACGCGTGGCACCACCCACCCGATCTTTCTCGGCGGCCCCGGCGGGACAACCCGCGGGGTTTGGCTGGCGCGTTTGGCGCGCTTGCCTGGTTCGGTCGATATTGACGTGCTCACTGCAGAATTCTTCTGGGCTCGCCTGTCCTTACCCGCAGAAAGCTCCCCCACTCCTTGCTTCAAATTGATCACTGTCCCCTCCTCAAAAAGCTGGTCGGTTACGACTTTTCGGTGGTCAACGTCGAGGTTGGAAACCACCGCTAATAGTGCGGGCGGGACTATATGCACCCCATATATTGTGTTTCAAGCTAAAACTACGCCCGCCGCCGCTTTTTTTCAAACTCGCTGATTTTTAACGAACTTTCGCCGCTCTCGTTCCCGACATTCCAACAGAATCGGGCACCCCGTGAACGCCCATGCCGCCCGAATCTTGTCGATCAAGAACCGCTTGTAATGCGGCGTCAAACAACTCGCTTGATTTACGAATAACCGAAACGTCGGCGGATGGGAAGCTTTTTGAAATGCGTAGAAGATTTTAAATCTCTTGCCACCGGAAAATGGCGGCGGGTAGGCGTCGAGGGCGCGCATAAAGAGCTTGTTGAGCTGCGGCGTGTCGATATGCCGCCTCATCTCGGTCTCGATGACGGCGACCTGTTCGAACAATTGATTCAGGTTCTGCCCCGTTTTCGCCGAGGCAAACAACACCGGCGCCCAATCGAGGAAAAACAATTCCTTCCGCAGCGCTTCCAAATACTTCTCGCGAAACGTTTTCTTCTGTTTGATCCCCCGGTTCTCGCGCACCCTGTCCTTGTGTTCCTGTTCCTCGGCGAGGTCCCACTTGTTTACGAGCACGATACAACCGCGCGCCGCCTCGGCAATCTGTCCCCCGATGGCCTTGTCCTGCCTTGTCACACCGGCGACTGCATCGAGCACCAGCACGGCAATATCACATTCGCGGATGCTGCGCTCGGCCCGCATCAATCCAAATTGATCGATGGACGAAGTGATTTTGCCCCGGTGCCGCAACCCTGCCGTATCAATGAGCAGGTACGGCTTGTCGTGCACGGTGAACGGTACATCGACCGAATCCCGCGTCGTGCCGGGTACGTCACTCACGATCGTCCGCTGGTCCTTGAGGATGGCGTTGATGAGCGACGACTTGCCGACGTTCGGTCGCCCGACGATCGCAATGCGCGTCGGAGGCACTGTTTCTTGCTCCACCCCTGCAGAGAATTCCTCCGTGGCGGCCTCCAGCAACTCGGAAACGCCGAGGCCATGGACGGCGGCGATGGAAAACGTCTTGTCGAACCCCAACTCGGAGAACTCGGCGTCGGTTCGCGCCCGGCGGTCGTTGTCCACCTTGTTGACCGCGAGAAAGATCTTCTTGCCGCTGGTGCGCAACTTCCGCCCGATTTCCTGGTCCAGCGGCACGACGCCCTCGGTCACGTCGACCACCATAATGATGGCCGTGGCCATTTCGATGGCGATTTCGGCCTGATGCCGCGTCGCGTTCGCCATCAGGTCACCGCTTTTCTCGTCGTCCATGAAGGCGATGCCGCCGGTGTCGACAACCTCGAACGACTTATCACCCCAGCGGGCCGTGGCCGCGACGCGGTCACGCGTCACGCCCGGTTCCTCGTGGACAATGGCGATCCGGCGTCCGACGATTCGGTTAAAGAGCGTGCTCTTCCCGACGTTGGGACGTCCGACGATGGCGAGGATGTCGTGCGCATTTTCCATGAATCAGCAAGGCCGCTTCTACGCGGTCCTGCATCCTAGCGGAGTTGAACGGATTTCACCAGACACGAATCCAGTGGACGGTTCGATTATGGTGGAGCAGCCGATTTGTCGTGAATCAGGCATTGAGCCCGGCGACAGCGCTCGCTGCGAAGTAATTGTCGACAAAGCAAAGAAAATGGCCGAATATGGAGGAGGTCGCAGTAAGTATAAGTGAGAACTGGCAAAGAACTTATATTGGCAACCAAGCCGTACGCGTCGGATTCGTCGGCTCGGAGTTGGTGGTATCTTCTATCCACAGCATTTTTTCTGGTGGTTTCCATTGTGGGGACTCTCTGGAATTTTGATTTGGCGGGCAAGATTGTCTGCAGTTGTCTTGCCGGGCTGCTCATTCTTCGCACGTTTGTGATTTATCACGATCAACAGCATCAGGCGATTCTGCCCCATTCCCGCCTGGCCGCTGGCTTGATGAAGATCTTTGGGATTCTGGTTCTCAGTCCCAGCAGCATATGGCAGAGCTCGCACAACCATCATCACACGCACAACTCGAAGCTCCGGGGTTCTCATATTGGTTCGTTTCCCATCATGACCAAAGCCCAGTACTTGAAGTCATCGAAGGGCAAGCGGTTTGAGTACCTGTTTATGCGGCATCCGTTGACCATCCTGTTCGGGTATCCGATTGTGTTTCTCTACGGGATGTGTCTTTCTCCGTTCGCCACCAATCCGCGGGAGCACTACGACAGCCTCATTGCGTTTGTGGTCCACATCGGCATCGCGGTGCTACTGACGTGTTTCGTTGGCTGGCCGGCGCTGTTGTTGACCCAAATCATCCCGCACTTCATCGCCAGCGCCATTGGCACGTATCTGTTTTACGCCCAGCACAATTTTCCCGGTGTCACCTTTAACGACAATGCGGGCTGGACGTACGAGAAAGCCGCAATGGAATCCTCGAGCTATATCAAATCCGGCCCGCTCTGGGCCTGGTTCACGGCCAATATCGGCTATCATCACATCCATCATTTGAATGCCCGCGTCTCCTTCTACCGATTGCCGGAGGTCTTCGCCGAGATACCCGAATTGAAGACGCCCAAGACCACCTCGCTCCGTCCGTTGGACATCATCCGCTGCCTGCGTTTGAAGGTGTGGGACGTCGAAGCCCAACAGATGGTCGGTCTCCGGAATATCTGAGCGGCAAGCACCTCCCCAACCCCATCGCGTCATGGCTTTCACTGTTTCACAGATTGCGGAACGAGTCCGGGGCGAAGTCCTCGGTGACGGCGCGGTGGAAATCACCGGCATCGCCTCGGCGGACCGCG
Source organism: Verrucomicrobiia bacterium (assembly GCA_052146795.1). Taxonomy (GTDB): domain Bacteria; phylum Verrucomicrobiota; class Verrucomicrobiia; order Palsa-1439; family Palsa-1439; genus Palsa-1439. The sequence goes on along the minus strand of JBKQMH010000167.1, from coordinate 22,489 downwards.
CCAAAACTGGCGACCTCACCTTCGCCGAAAAAGAAACGTACTTCGCCGCCGCCGAGCAAAGCCAGGCTGCCGCCATCCTGGTGACGGGCGAGTTTACCTCGGCGAAGAAAGTCCTCATCCGCGTGCCGAACACGCGAGTGGCGGTGGCGCGGTTGCTGCCGGTCTTTTTCCCGCCGGACCAACACCCGTCCGGGATTCATCCGAGCGCGATCCTTGACGGCTCGGTGCAGATTGATCCCACGGCGCATATCGGGCCGAACTGCGTGGTCGGCGCCCGCGTGCGATTGGGCGCGCGCTCCGTGCTGATGGGCGGCAACCATGTCGGTCGCGACTGTCAGATCGGCGACGACGTCTGTCTGTTCCCGAACGTCGTTATCTATCCGCAGACCCAGATTGGCCACCGCGTCGCCATCCACGCCGGCACCGTCATCGGCTCGGACGGCTACGGCTATGTGTTTGACGAGGGCCGCCACCGCAAAGTGCTGCAGGTCGGCCACGTCATCATCCACGATGATGTGGAGATCGGCGCCAACGCGGCCATCGACCGCGGGGCGCTCGGCCCCACAGTCATCGGCCAGGGCACCAAAATTGACAACCTCGTGCATGTCGCCCACAACGTGACCATTGGCCGGCATTGCCTGGTCATGGGCCAGGTGGGTTTTGCCGGCAGCACGCGGCTGGGCGATTATTGCGTGATTGCGTCGCAGTCGGGCATTGCGGGACATCTCACGCTGGGCAATCAGGCGACGGTCGGCGCGAAATCGGGCGTCATGCGCGACATTCCGGACAAGGGAACGGTGCTCGGCATCCCCGCCGCGCCGGACAAACAGGCCAAGCGGCAGATGATCGCGATTCAGCAATTGCCGGAGTTGATTCGCCGCATGCGGGAACTGGAAAAGCAGGTGGCGGAACTCACAGCCAAAACCAGTGGCTGAGAGACCCCCGGCGAGTAGCGATGGTCAACCCCGCACTCGCGACAAAATACAGTTGCCGCGTTCGATCCTCCATCGACGCGATCCGCCTCATCCACGTTGACGATTAGGTATGCGAGACACTAGAGATTGTACCCGCTTTCGCCGTGTTGGGTCCAATCGAGGCCCTGCTCTTCTTCTTCGTTCGACACGCGGAGGCCCATGATCCTGTCGACGATCTTCAGCAGAATCCAACTGACGACGGCCGCATAGACAACGGTCGCGATGACGCCCGTGGCCTGGATGAGCAATTGTTTGGGGTTGCCCCGGAGCAACCCTTCCGCGCCGGCGCTGTTGACGAGCGTCGTCGCGAACACGCCCGTGAGCAGCGCGCCGAGCATTCCCCCCACCCCGTGAATCCCGAAGGTGTCGAGCGTGTCATCGAACCCGAACTTGTTTTTGACGGTGACGCCAAGATAGCAAACCGCGCCGCCAAGCAATCCGATGACCAAGGCGCCCCGGGTGGTCACGAACCCCGCGGCGGGCGTGATGGCCACCAAGCCGGCGACGCATCCGGACGCGATGCCGAGCACGCTGGGTTTGCCGCGGAACTTCCATTCCACAAACATCCACGACATCGCCGCCGCGGCGGACGCGACGTGCGTGTTGACGAACGCCTGCACCGCCAGCGCGTTGGCCCCCAGCGCGCTGCCCGCGTTGAACCCGAACCAGCCGAACCACAGGAGGCCGGCGCCCAGGACGGTCAGCGTCATGTTGTGCGGTTCCATTTTGCGGTCGCCGCGCCGCGCGCCGAGCACCAACGCGCACACGAGCGCCGTCAAGCCCGAACTGATGTGGACGACGGTGCCGCCCGCGAAGTCCAGGGCGTGGAGTTTGTGGAGCCAGCCACCAACGTTCCACACCCAGTGGCAAATCGGATCGTACACGAAGGTGGCCCACAGGAGGGAGAACAGCAACATCGCCGAAAATTTCATGCGCTCGGCGACCGCGCCGTAAATCAGCGCGGGGGTGATGATGGCGAACATCATCTGGAAAATCATGAACGCCTGATGCGGGATGGTAGCGGCGTAATCGGGATTGGGCGCGCTGCCCACACCCCACAAGCCGGCCCAACTGAGATTGCCGATCACCGAGCCGACATCCGGGCCAAAGGCAAGGGTGTAGCCCCACAACATCCATTGCACCGTGATCACCGCCAGCAATGCGAAGCTCTGCATGATGGTGCCGAGCACGTGTTTGCGGTGCACCATGCCGCAGTAGAAAAACGCCAGGCCCGGGGTCATCAGCATGACCAGCGCGGCGGACGCCAGCACCCACGCCGTGTCACCCGAATCCACCTTCAATTCGGGCCTCGCCAACGGCACCATCGCGCCGAAGGTGGTCGAAGCGGTTAGCACCAGCAGGGCACACCACATCCAAGACAGTGAACGCCTCACGATTCTGCTCCTTCCGACATTCTCGGGGTGTCGCGGAAGATTGTAAGGAGACGAGGTTCGAACACAAGTGGATTGTGCTAGCCTCACCTTTCTCCGACGGCCATCCTCGCGCGGTGCCGCAAGCTTGCAATTCCGCGCCCGGGCACTAGGCTTGGAGGCAAGTGATTACCAACCGGGCAAGCACAGGTTCTTCGCGCTCCGCGGCAGGAGGATTCGCGGCGACGCGGTGGACCGTGGTGTTGACAGCCGGGCAGACTGCATCACCGCAAGCAGGTCGAGCGTTGGAGGAATTGTGCCGCGCCTATTGGTATCCACTTTACGCGTACGTGCGACGGCGCGGCTACGAGGTACACGAAGCGGAGGACCTGACGCAGGATTTCTTCGCACGGCTGTTGGCGAAAAACTATTTGGCGGACGTGGATCGCACGAAGGGAAAGTTCCGTTCCTTTCTCCTAACCTCGCTGAAACACTTCCTGGCCAACGAATGGGACCGCGCTCACGCCGCCAAACGGGGTGGCGACCGACCGTTGTTGTCATTGGATACACAGACGGCGGAGACGCGGTATCGGTCCGAGCCGGCCGACGACCTGACTCCCGAAAAGTTGCTGGACCGCCAGTGGGCGCTGGCGTTGCTCGACCAGGTACTTGGCCGATTGCAGGCGGAATCTGTGGCGGATGGCAAGGGCGCGCTGTTCGAGCAACTGAAGCTGTTCCTGACGGAAGGGAAAGGCACGACCACATATGCTTCGGTGGCGACGAAGCTGCAAACGACCGAAGGCGCAGTGAAAGTCGCCGTCCATCGCCTGCGGCGCCGGTACCGCGAATTGCTGCGAGAGGAAATCTCGCATACAGTCGCCACGCCGGCGGAGATTGAGGAAGAGATCCAGCACCTCTTCACGGCATTTGCTCGCTAGTATCGGACCTTCATTCACGCCGCCATGCTGGAATCTTCACGGGTTTTGTAACCTTCCTTGTCTTTTGCTTCTGTAACTAGTGGAAGCGATGCGGTAGAAAGGATTTGCCGATATGAGCGAGGAGAAACGATGTGCCCAGTGCGGAGCCGTTCTGCCCGCCGATGCGCCCCAGGGACTCTGTCCCGCCTGCCTGCTGAAGCGCGGATTCGCGACGAGCACGGGCGGGGGTGATCCCAACAGTCATGGTTCCCGCACCGAGTACGTGCCGCCACCGCCGGCCGAATTGGCGCACGATTTTCCCGAACTCGAGATTTTGGAAATGGTCGGCCGCGGCGGGATGGGCGTGGTGTACAAGGCCCGACAGAAACGGCTTGATCGGCTGGTGGCATTGAAGATCCTACCACCGAACGTCAGCCGCGACGCCGCGTTTTCCGAGCGGTTCACCCGGGAAGCGAAAGCGCTGGCCCGGCTCACGCACCCGAACATTGTGAGTGTCCATGACTTCGGCCAGACGGACGGTCTGTTCTATTTCGTAATGGAATTCGTGGACGGCATGAACCTCCGCCAATTGCTCGACACGGGGAAGCTCTCGCCGAAAGAAGCGCTGGCGATTGTGCCGCAAATCTGCGATGCGCTGCAGTACGCCCACGACAAGGGTATCGTCCACCGCGACATCAAGCCCGAGAACATTCTGCTGGCCAGGGACGGCACAGTGAAAATCGCCGATTTCGGCCTGGCAAAGCTCGTGGGCCTCGAAGCGAAAGACCTGACGATCACCAGCGCCCGCGATGTCATCGGCACGCCGCACTACATGGCACCCGAACAAATTGAACATCCGCAGGACGTCGACCACCGCGCGGACATCTATTCGCTCGGCGTCGTGTTCTACCAAATGCTCACGGGCGAACTGCCCATCGGACGGTTCGCGCCGCCGTCGCGCAAAGTGCAGATCGACGTGCGTCTCGACCAGGTTGTTCTCCGTGCTTTGGAAAAAGAGCCCGCGCGCCGTTACCAGCATGCCAGCGACGTCAAGACGCAGGTCGAGACGATTGCGACAACACCACCGCCGCAAAGTGGAGGTGGTGTCCCGCCAGCGCCGGCAGGTGCACAACCCGGAAGGATGAACAAAAAACTTCTATGGTTTCTCCGGATTTGCCTGCCGGCGATTTTCTTGATTCAAGCTTTTCGATGGTGGAGCAACCGCGAGTCCGCCGGTGTCTGGCTGCCAGAGCGCGTGAGCGATTCGATTGGTGAACAATATGGTGAGGCGCAGGTTCGGCTGACTGATGTAATCCAACGGGGGCAGGTTGTGCTGATAAAACTTGTTTGCGATACTGCATATCGCGACCACGAACTTCTTGTCCGATACTCCGGACCGACTTTTGACTACCCTGCGAATATAGTCTCACAAATCACAAACTTGGAACCCAAGGTGGATTGCCTGATGTCGCCGTCTTTCCTAAATGGTGGTCGTGGTCAAGATGTGTTGGCCGGCTCAAGGGAGCTGAAGGATGCGCCCACCTATCAGATTGGCTTTGTGTTGCCTGACATGACAGTCGCGGCCCGGGTGGCTGAACAAGTGCGCCGGGTTCACTTGGGTAAACCGCGCGGGTTCAAGGACTCACCAAGCGCGTTACTCCTTTTTGCACTCCATCGGCGTTGGGGTAATGATGCAAATGGAAAACCAATTGTCGAATTGTTGACTGGTGAGCTGATTTGGCAGGCTAAGGAAACCGGCCAAGCTGAAGCCGGTCTGCCGTCCGTCGCCGGTGCCGGCCAGGTTCCGGTCAAATCCGATTACATCGGCCAGACCTGGTTTCCCCAAGGCGATTCCATTGAAATCACGTCGGTCGTACGAACCGCGGACCGGATGTCTGTGAGAGGCCGCTACTCTCTCGTCAGTCACGACACCGCGCTTCTGGCGCTTTATATGACCTCCGCGAAAAGTGCCGGTCCCGAAGAGGCCAGACAGCGGATGCAGATTTCGAAAGGAGCGGGGTATTTCGACTTGGTACATACCCATCTCGTTCCCGGTCTGGCACACGTTTCGATGTATGCCGACGGCCATCCATTCGCCGCGCTCTATTTTGGCACCAAGTCGGAAGCGCTGGAAGAAGGTAAGGCAAGCTGGATTACAAACGCCCCATCCGCTGGAGCTGAAACTTCTTCAGAGGCCATGAGCGCGGTGAATTTGTGGCTGGGGTTGATGGACAATGGCGAGTACGCGCGGAGTTGGGAGACTGCCGCGCCGTATTTTCAGGCGGTGATGGCGAAAGACGAATGGATTGCGCGGCTGCAGAAAGTCCGGTATCCGCTGGGTAAAGTCATTTCTCGACAGTTCAGTTCGAGCAAGTTCACCATTCCCGGCACATGGTTGGAGGTGAAGTTTGACACGTCATTCGACAGGCTGCCGGCGGCGACGGAAATCGTGACGTTCGCCAAGCAGTCCGGCGGCGAATGGCAGGCCATCGGCTATCTTATTCTTCCGGTATACGCGAGTGATGCGCGACAGCTGCAACAGATCGTCGACGTGGTAAAGGAATGTCTGAAAGCTTCTGCTTACCTCGCCCTTGCCCTGTTTGTCGGCGGGCTGGTGGTAGCGGTCGTGCTGATCATCCGTCCGGGCGGATGCGCGGCAAAAGAACGTCCGAAAACTTTTGCCTCCCTCGCGTTAGGTTTGTTCCTTGTCGGAGTGCTGGGGACGATTCTGCTGATGGGCTTCATCCGTAACGACGCCTTGCCGTTCATCTTCGGCGGGATCGTGCTGGTGTTGGCGTTGGTGTTCGGGGCGATCGGTTGGCGAGACCGGCTCGGCAAAGGCATCGTCATCGGCGCAACTGTCATTCTCGCATCATTGGCCGTTTACTCCTTCCATCCGATCAAGTCCGATTACATCGGACAGACCTGGTTTCCCGGAGGCGATTCCATTGAAATCACTTCCGTGGTGCGAACCAAAGAGCGCTTGATGGCGAAAGGGCATTACAGTCTGGTTAGTCACGACAGCGCGCTGCTGGCGCTGTATATTACTTCCACGAACCGCGAGGCTACCGCCACAGATCCAAAGCAGGAATTGAGAATCTCCAAGGGTGCCGGAGATTTCGAGTTAATCCATCCGCATCTTGTTCCGGGCCTGCCGCACATTTCGATGTATGCCGACGGCCATCCATTCGCCGCGTTCTATTTCGGCACCAAGGCGGAAGCGCTCGAAGAAAGCAAGGCAAGCTGGATTACCAACAGGCCGCCTGCTATCGACCAACAAAACTGAAAGACAAAGAGCATCTGTTCGATTCCATCCGATAATGCTACGCTCGGCTTGTGAACGCGCGGGAACTTGCCCTGGATTTGCTCGACCGCTGGCCGAAATCGCGGTTGTTGGCGGATGAACTCCTCGAACGTTCACTGGCGGAGTCGTCGCTGAGCGGCCCCGACCGCGCGTTTGTGACGGAGTTGTTCTATGGTTGCCTGCGGCGGAAACTCTCGCTCGATTTTCTACTCGCCCAGTTGGCCAGCAAAGCGCCGCGCCCGATCGTCGCCAACGTGCTCATCCTTGGACTCTATCAACTGTTCTACCTCAAGACTCCGGCGCACGCGGCGGTCAACGAAACCGTTGGGCTCGCCAAAGCACGCACGGGCGTAGCGGAGGCGAAATTCGTCAATGCGATCCTGCGCCGGGCCCAACGGGAGTCCGATGCGCTTCTGGCGAAACTCGGGGACACGCGCCAGCACAAACCATGGATTTATTACTCGCACCCCGAATGGCTGTGGAAACGGTGGGCGGCGCGTCTGGGCCGAGAGCAGGCGGCGGCATTGTGCGATTGGAACAACCAGCCGCCGGCGTTGTATTTGCGGGTCAACACGCTCAAAACGTCGGCGAAACCCGCGGATGTTCCTGCCGATCCGACCGACCATCCCTTGTGTTGGCGTGTGACCGATACGACGGGACTGTTTCGCACCGGGTCGTTCGCAAACGGCGAGTTTTACGTGCAGGACCCCTCGACGCTTGTCGCAGTGGACGTGCTGGATCCGCAACCCGGCGATGCGGTGTTGGACATGTGCGCCGCGCCGGGCGGGAAGACCACGTACATCGCGCAGAAAATGCAGAACCGCGGTCGAATCATCGCTGCCGATTCAGCAAGTTCGCGGCTGGCGCTCGTGGGAGAGAATTGCCGGCGATTGGGCGTGGAAATCGTGGCGACGCTGGCGTGTGAAGGGACACGGTTGGATCGTTGCCTGCGCGGGCAGGAATTCGACCGGGTGTTGGTGGATGCGCCGTGCTCGAACACGGGGGTGCTTCGTCGGCGAGCCGACCTGCGGTGGCGACTCAACGACGAGGAAATCGCGCGGCTCGGGGCGCTTCAGGCGAAGTTGATCGCGTCGGCAGCGAAGTTTGCGAAGCGCGGCGGCGTTCTGGTTTACAGCACATGCAGTCTGGAACCCGAGGAGAACGAAGGCGTCGTGGAGGCATTTCTCAAGTCCCACAAAGAATTTGCGCTGGAGACGACGCGTTCCCTGTTTCCCCCGCGCGATGGCGTGGATGGCGCGTTCGTCGCCAGATTTCGACGAACAAACGCCGCGCGAGCCTGAACGCGGCCCACGCGGCGTATGTTTGCACCCGCAGAATCTAGTTGTTTTGGGGAGGTGGCGGCTGCGGCGGCGGCGGATTGCCACCGGCGCCCGGGCCTGCCCCGCGACGTCCACCGCCGGGAGCGTTTTCGAGCGCCTGGGTTAGTTTGGCGTTTTGGTCCGCTGTCAGGAAGGCGCGCACTTTTTCGATGTAACTTCTATGAAGGGTCCGGAACGCCTCGCGACCGCCGCTCGGTGGCGCGTTCGTGGCCGTCCCGCCCGGTGGAGCGTTATTGGCCTGCAACTTGGCGACGTCACTCTTGAAACTGGCGTCGAGCGAGTTGTATTTCGTCTGTTGGTCGGCGGTGAGCGCCAGATCTTCGAGGATGCGTGGCGGCAATATGTTACGCATCATCGGCCGCATCGGCCGGGGTGGCGGAGCGTTGGTCGAGTCATCGGCGGCGAGCACACCGGCGGCGATGACAACACTGGTCAAACAGGCAATGATCATTGCGCGTTTCATTTGGGTCTCCCTGGCTGGTTGGTTTGCGATTTGGTCATGTGGCACACGGTTGCTTGGCAACTTTCACGGCGTTGACGGCGGGGGTGGCGGCGGAGACGGCGTCCCGTTGTTTTCCGTTGGCGGCGGCGGGTTGGCTGGCGCCGCCTCGCCTGGATGATTCCGACGCCATTGCTGTTCAAATTCCTGTTGGCGGCTGCGGAATTCTTCCCGGGCCCGTTGTCGTTCCGCCGGCGTCATCTGCTCCCATCTCTTTTTGTTCTGTTGCAGCTGGGCGCGTTCCGCCGGTGTCATGCTGAGAAACCGTTCAATGCGGTCATGGATGAATTTCCGTTCGTCGGGCGGCATCTCGGCGAGCGCACGATGGAGGCGCATCAGTTGGGTCTTGCCATCGAGAGTCATTCGACTCCATCTCGCGTCCAGACGTTGTTCCGCCAAGGCCCGCTGCTCGTCGGTCATCAGTGGTTTTTGCCGGGGCTTCGTCTGGTCGACTATCGGTGGAGGAGGAGGTGGTGGCGGCGGCGGCGGGGGTGGTTGTTGTGCGCGTGCACTCGTAACGGCCATGCCGAGCAACAATCCCATCAGGAACAGGAGCCGCTTCATAGGTGACCGCCTCCCTTGAGCTGGTCAAGGTTGGCAATCACATCGTAATCTTCGAGGTAATCTCCTTCCTGGACGTGGGCATAAAGCTCGGCGTGTTTCCGGTCCAGCATCCGCTCGCGCCCGACCCAAGCGATGACGGCCAGAGCCGCGACCGTTGTAGCGAGGGTCGCCCAACGGATCGAGGGTCGCCACCACCATGGGCGTGCGTCGACCCGGGGCTCGTTCAGCCGGCGCAAGGTGCGCTCGGCGAACCCGAAGGAGGGTTCGATCCCCTCGTCGCGCGCGAGCACTTGCCATGCGTTGGCGTACGCCTCCCATTCCCGGCGGCAATCGGCGCAGCCGGCAAGATGCGCTTCAAACGCAGCTTGCTCGGGCCCGCTCAACCGCCCATCCAGGCGATGGTCGAACTGATCTCTGACTGTCTGGCAACTCATGTCCTTCCTGTCCATCTGGTTAAACACCAGATTTGGCGAATGGTTTCCATTAGTAATACCCTCGCAGTTTATCTTTTAGCGTAAGGCGTGCCCGATGCAGGAGCGATTTGGTGGCCGAGACCGAGCACCCCAGCACCTCGGCAATTTCCTCGTAGGAAAGGCCTTCGTAGCGGCAGAGGATCACCGCGGTGCGTTGCGCTTCGGGCAGTTCCTGAACGGCTTCCCTGATCTTCTCTTGCAACTCGCGCTCGACGACTTCCTGCGCGGGATCGGGCATCGTCGTGTCGGGGGGCTGCCAACCGGCGGATTCGGCGTCGCGCGGTTCCTGCAGTGCGTCGAGCGATTCCGCCGGGTGACGGCTGCGGCGGCGATGCTCGTTGAGGATCGTGTTGCGGGTGATGGTGAACAGCCACGTGGTGAATTTGGCGGTGGGTTTGTAGCGTTTGGCCGAGCGATAGACTTGCACGAACACGCGCTGGGCGAGGTCTTCGGCCTCGGAGGCGTCGCCGATGGCCCGATGGATGGTGTTGATGACGGCGCGCTGGTGGCGCTCGATCAATTCACGAAGGGCCTCTGTGTCGCCTTCGCGCACGCGCAGCATGAGCGCCACGTCGGGATCGGTGGATGTCATCGCCACAATGCTACTGCATGGGTTGAAGCACCGCAACGCTGTTGGGGTTCCGGGCCCGGCGCCGTGGAGAATCAGGGCAGGCTGAGGCCGAACCGGTCGAAACGGGGCTTGAAGTAGTGGTCGCGGTCAAAGGACATCGCCACCAGCGTCGCGCGGCCGTAAATGCTGTTGCGCGGGACAAACCCGAAATAGCGCGAGTCGAAACTGTTGTCGCGATTGTCGCCCATGACGAAGTACTGGCCGGCGGGGACCTGAATCGGGCCGAAGGAGCGCCGCGCGGGTATCTGCGGATCGACCATCATCGGATGCGTTTTTCCCGAAACCGTCTCGTCGAAAACCGAAACGGGTTCCGGCGCACCGCTGGCTGCCGAGTAGGACGCGGGTTGACCGTTGATCAACAGACGGTCGTTGCGCAGTTCGATGGAGTCGCCCGGCACGCCGATGACGCGTTTGACGAGACGAATTCCGTCATGGGGCGAACGGAAGACGATGACATCGCCGCGTTGCGGGTCGGCCCAGGTTGCGAGATGCCACGTGGTGAACGGCACCTTGAGGTCGTAGGCGAGTTTGTTGACGAAAATCCGGTCGCCGATGAGGATCGTCGGCTTCATCGAACCGCTCGGCACGTCGTTCCAGTCGGCAACCGCCGAGCGCAGCGGCGCGAGGACGGCCACGACCATCACGGCGGGGAAAACCCAGTCGCGCCAGAAAGCTCCCAGTCTCTGTTTCATGGGAACTTGGACACGGTGCGGTGGTGGTTCGTTCAACGGGGGTGTCACCACTTGACCTTGACGTTGCGTTTTTGGCCGAGGCGGTCGATGTAGAAGACCTCGCCGTGGTCGCGTCCGTACTCGTGGAGTTCCTTGGTGATTTTCACGTCGAAACAGCAGTACTCGGCGATGTCGAGGATGCGGCCCTGTTTCCACCACTGGAGGGCCTGCATGCCGTCGGCCATTTTGGGGGCGCTGAGGGTGGCCTTGGCGAGGGAATCGAGGGACAGGCGGTGGCCGAGTTTTTGTTCGAGGTCGGCCATCAAATCGAGCGTCGGCGTATCGCCCAGGGCCAACGGGGTGTAGCCATGAAGCACTTCGTAGTCGAAATTGATGATATTGAACCCGACGACGAGGTCGGCCCGAGTGAGTTGCTTGACCAGATCGTTGACCTGCTCCTCGGAGAAGATGCGGTATTGGGCGTCGCTCGTGCTGAAGGTGACGCCGACGGACATTTTCATGTCGCGTTTGCGGTCCCAGCCGCCGACATCCGCGGCGCTTTTCTGGGTTTCCAAGTCGAAGTAGACGATGTTGGGCATGGTCAGAGGGACATGCGGGGCAAGCCGAGCGTGCGCATGGTGTGCAGGCCGGGCGGGCATTCGACGAGCCTCGGGAGCGTGTTGGCGAGGATCGCGGGCGTGGCCATGTCGCCGGGCACACCGCCTTCGATGACCAACCGCAACGGCGGCGCGCCGTCGATCTCGATGACATCGCGGGGTTTCGGCGCGCCGATGTACATTTGCAATTCGAGCGTGAGAACTTCCTTGCCGGCGCGTTTGCCGCGGGCGAACTGGTGAGTGCCGGCCACGGCGCCCTTGGAGACGGTGAGAAATTCGGTTTTGACGGTTTTTTTGGCGAGCACGGGCGCGACGCTTTCGTTCACGTCGTCGAGCGTCCAGCCAAGGCCGTCGGCGAGGAACACGAGGGATTCGGCGAGACCGACGTGGCCGATCTTGTGTTGCTGGTTCAGCTTGTCGAATTGCGCTTTTGTCAGGGTCGCGCCGACCTTGCGCTGGAGGGCTTCGCGACGGGTGGCGGCATTGACGACGCGGAGCACGCGCACCGCATCGACGCGCTGGCAGGCCATCGTGAGCAGCAACGCGAGCGTGTCCATGACGAAGCCCGGGTTGACGCCGGTGCCGACGACCGCGACGGATTTCTGGATGCAGAGGTCATCGAGTTTGCCCGCGAGCAGTTTGTGGCGGTAATACGGGAACAGGGCTTCTTCGCAGGAGGTGACGCAATGCAGGCCCGCGCGGACGATTTCGGTGAGTTGCTCGTAGGCGTCGACGAAGCTGGAGGTGGTGCAATGGACCACGGCGTCGGCCTGGGTTTGGGCGAACAGGACGACGGGTTTGTCGGTGACGGTGATGCCGAGTTTACGTTGGAGGCTGAGCACTTCACCCAGGTCCATGCCGGCGAGCCTCGGATCGGAGTCGATCGCGCCGACGAGTTGGAGGCCCGGGCGGTCGAGGACGACGCGGGCGGCGGCGCGGCCGATGGCGCCGAGGCCGTATTGAATGACACGGATTGGATTGCTCATGATGATGTCTGGGCCCCATCGTAACGGGGTGAACCGGATGACTTGTAGCGCGTCGGTGGGCGGGCATCAACGAAAAAGGGCCGGGACGGGAAAAGGCGACAGATCCGCCGTCGCTCGGGGAGCTATGGCGGACAAGTGTACACGGATGGGCACGGATATTCACCACCCTTCGACGTCGCTCAGGGCAGGCTCCGGGCACGAAGGAGACGGGGCCGGATTATCTCACGCAGAGACGCAGAGTACGCAGAGGTTGGGGTCTTCGTGTTGCATCGTTGAGGGGGACGATGCGACACGAGGCGTCCGCTACGAAGTCCGGGGGCGGGTCGGCGGCAGACAGGTTTTCTCACGCAGAGCTCGCAGAGGGCGCAGAGGGTGAGTTCTTCGTGTGGCATCGTTGAGGGGACGATGCCGCACGAGGGTTGCGCTACGAAGTCCGGGGGCGGCGAGTTCGGCGGGGGTGGTCCGGCAGAGCGTCAGCGACGGCGGATCGGCGGCGTTGTCGGAGTGGGAAAGCGGGGATGGCGGGGAGTCCTTTAGGCGGATAGGTGCACTCGGTGGTAAAAAACGTCCTTGCATCTAGACTGGAAACGTCACTACTATACAATTGTTTAGCATGGCAGCCGAACTGACAACGCCTCAACAGTTGGTGCTGGACTTCATTGAGGAGAGGAGCACGCAGGGCGAGCCTCCTCCCACGTATCGGGAGATTTGTAAGCGTTTTGGTTACAAAAGTCCCAAGGCCGCCGCCGATCACGTCGCGGCTCTTGAACGGAAGGGTGTTGTAGTTCGCGAAAAGGGACGATCTCGCGGCTTGAGACTGGTTCGGCAACGCGGTGGCATCCCGCTTCTTGGATGCATCCCTGCGGGTACTCCTCGTGATGGGTTTCCTGAATCAGACCGCCGTATACAAATTGATCCCGCTGCTTATGGCATCACGAGCCGCTCCCGTGCTTTCGCTCTCCAAGTGACTGGGGATTCCATGGTGGGTCGGCAGATTTTTGATGGTGATATTGTGGTGTTGGAGCACCAAGCCACTCCGGAGAACGGAGACATTGTGGCGGCGCTGATTGACCAAGAATCCACGCTGAAAACGTTCGTTCGCAAGGGCAGCAAGGTCTGGTTGCGAGCAGAGAACGCCCGTTACCCCGGGCTCATACCGGCCTTTGATTTGCAAATCCAAGGCGTGGCGCGAGCTGTTATCCGGCTTCTAAAGAAATGAGCGACGCGCGTCCAACACCGCTCCCTGATCCGCCGCCGGGCATCGTGTTTCTGCGAAGTCCGCAGGAAGTGCTGGCGTCCCGTGACTTGGATGCTTACCAACATATACTTCTGCGGGCCTGGAGTTCGCTTGGTCTGAGCGGGGTCCTCGTCATCCGGGGTATCCCGACCGTTTATGTTCGCGAAGATGATGAGGAATTGGTGCCGGAAGAGGTCGCAACGGTTCACCGCCAGTTTTGGAACCAGGGCGTAGCCACGCTGTTGGTACTTATCGATCGGAAAAAGACGCGGATTTTCTCCAGTATGGTAGCTCCGCGGAAGCCCACTTCTTCGCAGGGCAAAGGTGACAAACCCTTAGGGGCGTTTGTTGAACAACTCAATCTGGCTGGGCAAGCCCTGCGCGCTCATCGCTCGGACGCGACCGATGTTTATCACACGCTGTGTCGGCAGGTCGCCTCTGGGTATTATTATCGCCGCCCTGAGCACTTGAAGAAGTTTAATCCGCGCGAGACAGTGGATGCATATCTCCTTGATAACTTGTCCGCTGTTCGCGATGAACTCACCAGTGGTAAAGGCAAGCTTGACGTTCAGACCGCACACGCGTTCCTGGGCAGGCTGCTGTTCACCTGCTATCTCGTTGATCGTGGCATTATCGAACTGAGCAATTATTTTCCTGAGAGGTCGTGGTCGAAGCTCCAAGAAGTGCTTGCCGCCGGCGCGCCTGAGGAAGTCTTTGGGTATCTTTACGACACCCTCTTTCCGAAATTGAAGCGCGAGTTTAATGGTAGTATGTTCGACGATGATCTTGCCGCAGAGCGGGACGCTATCCGCCCTCAGCATCTCAAAGCGGTAGCTGCCTTCTTTGCTGGCGACGAAATTCGCAGGAATCAGCGTGCGCTCGGTTTTTGGGCTTACGATTTCCAATTCATCCCCGTTGAGACGATAAGCGCGATTTACGAAAACTTTCTCGAAAAAGAGGGCAAACGCGAGAAGCGCGAAAGCGGGGCTTATTATACTCCGCGGTTTCTCGCTGAGATGACGCTCGACTTGGCCCTTGAAGGCATCGGCTCAGTTGCCGGCAAGCGCCTCCTCGATCCCGCTTGTGGCTCCGGTATCTTCTTGGTTCTTTTGTTCAACCGCCTCGCCGCGCAATGGTGTGCTGCTAATCCAGATGAAGACTTCAGATCTCCCGCTGCTGCCTATGCCGCCAAGGACAAGGCTTTTCGCGCGATACTGGCCAACCTTCGCGGTGTTGACAAAAATCTCACGGCCTGCCGCATAGCTTGCTTCAGCATTTACCTCGCGTTTCTTGACCAGTTTAAACCCAGCGACGTCCGTGCCTATATTCAGCAGAGCGATACTGGCAAGCTCCCGAATCTGCTCCGATTTGAGGAAGGGCGAGTTCGAAAGTTGGGCATTCCAGTGATTTGGGAAGGCAACTTCTTCGCTTTGGCCGAAATGTGGGAGAAGAATCAAGCGGAGCGTTTCGACTTCGTAATCGGAAATCCGCCGTGGGCCGGGCGCGGCAAGAAGCAAGTAGCGCACGATTTTATGAAGGTTGCGCCGACATTGTTACGAAGCACCGGGCGTGCGTGCTTATTGCTGCCAACCAAGGTGTTTTTTAATAAAACAGACGCCTTTCAGAGTGCCTGGTTGAGGCAAGTGACGCTCGAAAAAGTGATCCAGCTTGCTGATTATTCATTCATCCTTTTCACCAATGCTCTCTGCCCCTGTGTTATCGCTCGGTTCACAAATCAGCCGCCGAGCTTTGAGGCTCATACCGTGGAGTATCTGACACCAAAAGTGACGCGAGTAGACTTGAGACAAGGCGTTATCCCCGTCGCACCGTACGACCGAAAGGAAATACCCCTGCGCGTTCTCCTGGGCGCGACTGCACAAAAGGTAGCGACCGTGGCGTGGAAAAGCCGCTTCTGGGGAACGCAATGTGATTTTAAGTTTCTTAATCACCTGTCTGCGCTTCCGAAACTATCGGAGTTTGTAGGTAGCGAGACGAAGATCAAAAGAGGACTTTGCCGGTGGCTGGGCGGTGAGGGGTTCCAACCGCTTAGGCCCGATAGCAAGACTGACAATCCGAAGAGACTCAAATGGCCCTTGTCGGATTCCGTTGTGGCTGCTGAGCAGATTTCGGGTTTGGCGTTCTTCCCGCGGACGTTCGCAGCACCGTTGGGAGATTACTTAAAGAAACGAGGATATCGGGTGGATATGCTCCACCGGCCCCGTGCGGAGGGGATTTACCAACCGCCACTGGTCTTGTTTAATCGTGGCTTCACTGACGCAGCATTCTTTGATTTCCAAGTTCGTTTCCAGCATGCGTTGCGGGCTGTCGCAGGCAAGCGCGGAGATGAAGATGCGTTGCTCTTTTTGACCGCCTACCTGCGCTCCAAACTCGCCCGGTATTTCATATTCCATACTTCGGCAAGCCTAGGGTCGGAGAGAGACCAAGTGCATAGCTACGAGGTGATGCGGCTACCGTTCTACTTACCCGCTGATAAAGATGAAGTGACGCCTAAGGCCGGGATTTTGATGCAGCAAATTGTCGAGAAGCTCAAAAAGCTGAAACAGCGTATGGATGATTCTGCTGAAAAGCTGGAGGAACGGCTTAATCCGAAAGCGTTCCGTCTCGGTTACGGTGACGAGGGCAGCAGAGAGGAAGAGCGCAACAGGTGGAGCGCCGACTGGGCAATAAAGACTGCTGCGGTTCAGGCGGAACTTGAACCACTGCTGTACGAGTATTTCGGTATTATCGAGCAGGAGCGAGCCCTGGTGGAGGACACCTGTGACATTTTTGACAAGAGCGACACCCCTAATGCAGTTGATGCTCCAATGCCAACTTTGGAGTCGCTTGGTGCCGGAGGGTTAGAGCGTTACGCTAAAATGTTGACTGATACGCTTCGCGAGTGGTCCAGGGAAAAGACGCTCAGCCTCTCCGCGACATCTGGCGTTGATGCGAAACTCGGCATCGCGCTGCTAAAGGTGGAACAGACCAAAGGTAACGGCGCCTTTCGGACGGCGCCGCTCCTTAAGGAACTCGCCGAGGCCTTGAAACGATTGGAAGAATCTGCCACGAGTTCGAATGGCTCGATAAAATACGTCCGCGACGAAACCTGGTTCTTCGATGGCCCGTGTATTTACATTGCCAAGCCGGCTCTCCGAGGTCGGTGGACTCGCACTGCTGCCCTTAATGACGCAGCCGAGATTCGTGCGACGATCCAATTCTCACAACGCCCCATAAAGGCATGAACCAGACGGACACTCCAGAGCAGTGGCGGGAGCCGTTCCCGGACACCGAGATTCCTTACATCTTGGGGGCAGTGCTCCGGTGCTCAACCAACTTAAAGAAGGTGGATGCCTGTGAGCATGAGAACCGTTTGACCGTTCGATTGGCGAAGCTGTTGCTGCGCGACGCTATGATCCTGACACGGCCGGTGCATCTCGATTTGGAAGCTTGGGAAATCGGCGTGGAGAAGACCGAACTGCTCGGGCGGCTCGACCTGCGCTATCTCTACTCGACTGGTGTCAGTCATCCTTGGCCTTGCTTCGCTCTTGAAGCAAAGCGATTGCACGTTACGTTCCCGAGAGGTGGGTGGAAATCGTTGGTGTCGGAGTACGTGACGACGAACACGGAGAAGCCGGTTGAGGAGGAACAAGGCATGATGTGTTTCGTGACCGGCCGATACTCAGGCGGTTTGCGCGCAGGGGCAATGGTCGGCTACGTCTACGACGGCGAAGTGGATCGCGCCCGGACTGCTGTTCGCGAGGCCATTCTTGAACACGCGGCCAAGCTCAAACTTTCGCAGTCAGAGCAGATTAAAATCTCTGCGGTCATGCCGGACGAATTTCGAATTACGGAATCAGTGCACGTCCTTCCGAGCGGAACCTTCACGATTTACCATGTGCTCTTCGGAGTTTAGTCTCCGGTCCGGGCTCGTGTTTGTCAAAGGGGCGTCCGCCTATGCCGTTCGGCTGGCGTGACGCAGGCCGCCCCGATCTCGGAATCCCGATGTAGGAATCGGGACAGGTCGGGGCAGGTTCGCCTCTGTGGCGTGGGGTGGAATCGGTGGGCGTTTCGTCCGTTGGGCGTGGGGGAGGGCGGGGGGCTGTGGCCGAGTAGCCAGTAGCCAGTAGCCGAGTAGACAAGGGACGGAGGCGGACGGGGGGGCGGGGGGGAAAGCGGCGGGATACCCCTGAACGACGAGGGGCGATCCCGCCCTACAATACGGAAAGCGGTGGCGGGGGTGGTTTGCGCCGGCGGGCGGGGAGGCGGCTCACCGGGAGGTTTGCCCTCCAAACGACCGGCGGTCGCAGACCGCCGCTACAGCGGAGACGGCGACGGCGCTTTCATTTTAGCCAGCCGATTTTGATTTCGCTTTCGACTTCCTTGAATTCCGGGTCGCCGGTGATGAGTTCGGCGTTGCGGACTTTGGCGAGGGCAGCGGCGAAGGCATCGGCGAGGCTGAGCTTGAAGCGGGTTTTGAGGTCCGCCGCGATGTCGGCGAGAGCGCGATCGACGGGATGAAATTCGATGGGCATGGCGAGGAGTTCACCGGCGACGGTGCGCCACGCGGCGTCGCCATCCTTGCGTCGGACGATGTACTGGACTTCGGCGTAGTTGACTTCGGTCATGTGGACGGGTTGCTCGCGGGCGCGGGCTTTTTCGAGGATGGCGGCGACTTTGTCGGTGCCGGGTTCGTCGCGAAGAAATGTGAGGAGGGCGAAGCTATCGAGAACCGGTGACGCGGGCATACTTGGCGTCCTCCAGGGCTTTTTCGTCGGCCTTGTGCTTCGACCATTCCTGGGTGAATGAGATTTCGCCGGGTTTGCGTTTGAGGATGCCGCGGAGGCGTCGGATGCTGGCGGCGGTGACGGGTTTTAAGAGGATGCCTTCGGGCGTGGCTTGGACGACAGCGCGGGTGCCGGCTTCGATGTCGAATTCCTTTCGCAGCCAGCGGGGGATGACCACCTGGCCCTTCACGGTGAAGTGGATGGTGTCGGTTCTGTGGTTTGCCTTCATGATAGGAATCCTACTTCATTTGATAAAGTAAGTCAATAGCTAAATTGGTAGGAATAGTATATGTACGGCACACCGTGCGCGAGCCGGGGGGGTGAAGGGGCGAAAAGGGATGAGGGATGAGGGATGAGGGCGATGGACGATGGTTGATGGCTGATGGCTAATGGGCGGAAAGGCGGAGAAGCAGAGGGGGAAAAGCGACAAGGGATGAGAGATGAGGGCGGAGGGCTGAGCGGGCGGAACACGAAGGGCACCCGCCATCGCTATCCGCCTTTGCCGGGCCTACGGCGGACACGAGCTATGGCGGACACGCGGGGCGACAATCCGCCTTCGCGTAAAGCTTCTGCGGACACGCGGGGCGGGCGGCGACACGAGGCGCGGAAACGACAGAGATCCTTCGACGAGCTCAGGATGACAACCGGGGAAGGAAGATGGCAGGCCGGACGGCCGGTCCGCGTACGCGATGGGTGGGGGTGCGGGGGGCGAATCGATGGCGGGGTTGGGGGGGCCGGATGGGGGGTGATCTGGGGTTAGGGCTGGGGTTGTGGCAGGGGTGAGCTAGGGTTAACCAGGGTTGCTGGGGTTACCCAGGGTTGCTGGGGTTACCCAGGGTTGCCTGGGTTGGCTGGGGGTTGGTTGGGTTGAGTAAGGGTTGGGGGGGAGGGTCAGGTGGGGGCGGTGCCGCGGTAGCGGATGATGTGGACTTTTTCGCGGGTGACGAGGCCGTCGCCCATGATCTTGTCGAGTTCGGGGAGGAAGGCGTTGATGCGGTCTTCTTTGTCGACGATCTCGATGAGGACGGGGAGGTCTTCGCTGAGGCGGAGGATTTTGGCGGTGTGGAGGTGGGAGTTGGCGCCGAAACCCATGGGGCCGCGGAGGACGGTGGCGCCGGCGAGGCCCATTTCGCGGGCTTTGAGGACGATGGCCTCGTAGAGCGGCTGGTGATGCCATTTGTCGAGTTCGCCGAGGTAGATGCGCAGGAGTGAGCCTTCGCCTTCGAGTTTCATAGTGTGCCTCCGTGGAATCGGGATTGGAACAGGCGGCCGCCAACCCAGCCGAGGTAGGTGGCGAGCAGGCCGAGGACGTTGGAGCCGAGGATGTTAAGGGCGACGCCGAGCCATTCGGCATCGCGCGCGAGGTTGAGGGTCTGCAGTCCGTAGCTGGAAAACGTGGTGTAGCCGCCGCAGAAGCCGATCATCAGGAAATCGCGCCATTCGGGTTTGAGCCAGGCGCGCCCGGTGGAGGGTCCGCTGATGGCGGCGATGAAACCGATGGCGAAGCAGCCGGTGACATTGATGACGAGCGTGCCGAGCGGGAAGACGGCGACCAGCGGATAATGCTTTGGCTGATGGGTGGAGATGGCGCCGTTCAGCCCGTAGCGGGCCAACGTGCCGAGCGCTCCACCAATGATGAGCAGCAACAATCTGAACATTGTGTCCTCTCTGCCATGGTAGGAGTCATCAGCGCCCTGTTGTCGCAGGGGCAGTTACAGGCGAACCCCATCACCGCTCCCAAGCCTATCATCATCAGCGCTCAAACTTCACGAAAAAAATTTCTGGCGGGCGGCGGCGCGCCCGCGGGACGGGTTTCTGTATTTTTTTAATCACGCTGGTAAACAAACGTCTGACGGGGACGGCTCTCTCATCCAAGGCAATTCACGAAAGCCGCTGGCCTTTAACGAGTTTTTAATACTCCCGTTGTTGCTGGCACAGCGGACGCTAAAGGCCCATGCCATGCGAGAGAGGCTATTCGCTCCGACGATGCGTGGCGCGATCGGGTGCCGAGCAACGGTGGCACGTGACAGTCGGCAACGAAGAAAACGTTAAAACCTGAGTCAGGAGAACATCATGGCAACAGAACAACAGGCGGGTGGGGGCGCGGCAAGGCCCAAGACGACAGGTACCCTGGGGCTAACGGGGTTGACGATCAATGCGATGGCGCTGATTGCGCCCGGAGCCTTTCTGTGGCTCACGTATCAAGAGCAGGCACTCTACGGCGCGCCCATGGCTGGCTGTGCGATGTGGTTCGGTCTATTCGCGGCGCTGCTGCTGTGCTTTGCGACGGCGGTGAGTTACGCCGAGCTGTCCAAGCTGTATCCGGGCGCGGGATCGTCCTACTACTTCGCGGAGCAGGCGTTCCTGTCCAAGACTCACGCCTACAAATTCGCCCGCGTAATCAAGTTTTTCACCGGCTGGGCCAGTCATTTGTATTACTGGGTCTACCCAGGCTTGATGGTCGGCGTCACGGCGATTTTGGGCGGTTATCTGGCCAGCCAATTCTGGCCCGGCACGTTCAGCGGAACGTATAACAGTCCGTTGTTCATGTACATCTTCTGTGCCGCGTTCGCGTTGCTGGTGGGTTATATCGCCTACCGTGGTGTGAATGGCAGCACGGCGGTCAACATGGCGATCAATGTAATCCAGATCACGGCGTTGATCGTCTTCACGATCATCGCTATCGCGTACCGCCTGCAACACCCGCAGGATTCGGTCGGCTACCACTTGTCCAACGGCACGCCGGTGAATTACCAGGTCGATCAAGTCAACCAGACGGATGACAAGGGCAAACCGATACAAGACAGTTGGGCCGATAATTCCCCCAAAACCGACGACAAGGGCCAGCCAGTCTACAAAACGCAGGATCGTCAGGTCACCAAGGACGACTTGGCCGACAAGAGCTTGAATTTGGCCGCTTTGGGCCTTGCGGAAGGAGACCCCTACCCGCTCTTGCAGAAGGACGCCAGCGGCAAAGTGACTCTGGACAAGGATGGCAAGCCGGTTCCCGTACCGTTTACATTGAGCTACAAGCCCGAGGACGCCGTCACCGGCAAGCCGGGTGACGCCAAGGATCCGCAAACGTTCAACTTCCACACCAGCGCCAGTTCGGTGCTCGCACCGCATGGATTCAATTTCGTCTTCATCCAGGCGTGCATCGCGATCCTCCTGTTGGTCGGTTTCGAATCCGTGACCTCGTTGGGAGAAGAGGCGCGGGATCCCAAGCGGCACATCCCGTATGCGGTACTGCTCTCGCTGGCGATCCAGGGCGCATTCTGCTACCTGTTCGAGTATTTCGGGGCGAACTTGTTCCTGAACAGCGGTTACACGGTTTCGAGCGCGGGTGCGTCCGGCGCGCCTCTTGGCGACATGATGGTGATTGTCGGCACGTGGCTGTTTGGCAGCTACTCGGCGGGCCGGGCGTTCATGCTGATTGAAGCCGGCACCGTGTTTCTCGCGCTGATCGGCACCACGCTCTCGTGCATCAACACGGGCGCTCGCGTCACCTACGCGATGGGCCGCGACGAAGAAGTGCCGTCGCACTTCGGTCTGTTGCATGGCAAGACGCTCTCGCCGTACCGCTCGATCTGGACGTTATCGATCCTGTCGATCTTCATCGGCATCATTACGACGACGGTGTATCTCGGCGCGCAAGGCACGGACCTGACGCCGTTGGACAAGCATAACTTCTGGTACAGCTTCGGCATCTTCTCGCCGCACGCTTATACGTGGCTGCCCAACACGCTGGTGATTGTCACACTGATCAGCAACTTTGGCACGTTCCTGCTCTACATGACGACCTGCATTGTGGCAATCGTGGCATTCAAGGAGCACCACACGTTCAACGGGATCAAGCACATGGTTATTCCCGTGTTTGGCCTGCTGGCGAACCTGGCCTGCATGCTGTTCTATTTGGTCGGGCCATTCTCAGTCAGTGGCATGAGCTGGCACGAGCCCTATATTGCACTCGGCGTTGTCGGCGTGTGGGGCCTCTATGGGGTATTCTACTTCATGAAGTCCAGCAAAGCCAAGGGCCGGGAAACGTTGCTGACCAGCAAGCCGGCTGTCGTCATGTAGGCCGATACAGATCACGGATATTCTCGAAACGGCCGCCTCTCTCAC